>NZ_JAVMBO010000019.1:0-5139 GCF_031631795.1 Marinobacter xiaoshiensis | reverse complement strand
GACTGGTTAAATGTCGTCACGCCATTCTCTGTGCTTGCGCACACCCTCGTACTCAAGCCATGGTGCGTCATGTGAAACCCAAATATGAGCCTCTGACCTCAATTCAGGATCAACGTCCAAAGTAGCGACCCGAACGATTACATGTGGCTGCGCCGGCCTCTCTGCCACCAAATGTGACCCACAGCATTTGCAAAAATAACGCAATTTCCCTGGCGAGGACTCGAACGTTGAAATGGAACTTGTACCCTTGAGCCAGCGGAAATTCTCGCGCTTTACGCCAGCCGTAGAGGCAAACGGAGCAGCGTGGGCTTTACGACAAGTTTGACAGTGGCAATGCACAATGGGCATATCCACAGAGTCTATTTCGTAACCTATCTCGCCACACAAACAGCTTCCCTTCAGCCCCATGAGAGATCTCCTTCTGTACATTTAACGCCCCGCTCACCCGCACATACTGTGGAGAGCGTTTTTGTGTAAAATGGCGCGCAGCGACACACAAAAACGAGCGTAGCAGTATGTGTCGGTGTGCAGCGGTTTGTTATGAGTTTTAAGTCCAATAGTCATGACCAATAGCTCCAGAAAGCTTCTCGATTAAGGCTGATACGTTTGGTATTAGCGCAGCAGCTTGTTCTCGAATTTCAGCACGGTCAAATTTCACTTGGCAATGAACTTCTTCGTAATCAGGGTCCCTTTCACGGGCATATATGAGGTTCTCTTTTGCCTCGATTTCGAGCTCCCAGCCTTGATCAGCATCCCAGTAAACCCCTCCGTCCTCAGTAGTGGTTAGGTTGTCTAAAACATTTTTACCTTCTCTGAATTTGTCATGCCAAGGAAAGCTAATTATAAAATCTGAGTTAAAGATAACTGGGCGATTCCAAAAGTGCGTGCTTTTTGATATGTCCTTTTTGTACTCTATGTATTTCTTTGATACGTCAAGGTAATGTTTCAGCAACTCTTCTTCATTACCAACTATGTCCGAAAAAAGAATAAAACTTCCCGACCTGTTAAGCTTTGGTTGATATAGTGGTACTCGCATTTCTTCGTATTGTTGGGGCGTAAATCCGTTCTCTGGCCCATAGTAAAAGTTTTCATTCGCCATAAAGCCAATATCTACTTTTACACTATTCTGCAATATTGCAGATTTTTTCCAGTCATCCATAGCACTTCGACCTACTTACTCATAACGCGAAGCTTAGCGGCGCCCTTGTAATGGAGGCGAAGCCGCAATGAAAAGGGCGTCCGGCGGCCATCGGCCGCGTACTACAGCGACTGGTTAGTGGCAGGTAATGACACTGCCTGTTCCCTGGCACTGACCTAGACGGCCTACTCCGTAACCCGGCACCGGCATGAGCCGATGCACTATGTTTGAAACACCGCCAACGATGCAGTGAATGAACCTGAACTCAAAGGTAGCAGATCCAGACCGAGTTTTCGGCGGTCAGCCCCACGGGGTGAACACCGAATTTTCCGCCACCACTGTAGATTGCTGGAGCAACCAAACCGGACGCGGATTTTGACGGCCTTGGTGCTCACCGGATTACGCGGGCTTGGCAACCAGGCCCAGCACCAAGGCCACTGGCACGCCGCAACCCAAAAGGACCGAAGCCACAGCCACTAACGCTGAGCTTAGCGGCGCCCTTGTAATGGAGGCGAAGCCGCAATGAAAAGGGCGTCCGGCGGCCATCGGCCGCGTACTACAGCGACTGGTTAGTGGCAGGTAATGACGCTGCCTGCTCCCTGGCACTGACCGTGACGGCCCACTCTGCAACTCGGCACTGGCATGAACCGATGCACTATGTTTGAAACACCGCCAACGGTGCGGTGAATGAACCTGAACTCAAAAGTAGCAGATCCAGACCGAGTTTTCGGCGGACAGCCCCACACGGCGAATACCGAAACCACTACCAACACCACCGGTTGCCGAAGCAACCAAACCGGACACAGATTCTGACGGCCTTGGTGCTGACCAATTTTGCGGGCTTGGCAACCTGGCCCGGCACCAAGGCCACTGGCACGCCGCAGCCAAAAGGACCGAGGCCCCAGCCACTAACGCCTTGCTTACCGGCCCAACGGAGCAGAGCAAGCTTGTGGTAAAGTTTGCGCAGCAAACCACAAGCTTGCGGCGCGTAGTTGGGTCCGAGTACAGCAACTTGTTATGCGAGTACTGCAGGAACGCATTTTTTTATCGCCTCTATAGCAAATTGCCCAAGGGTTAGACTATCTGACGAGGACGTCAAACTAAGCTTATGAGCTTCTCCGCGGCCCTCCCAGGCCGAACCTCTACGCTTTATATTCGGAGAAAACACGATTAATCCATCATGCTCCCGAACATTACAAAGAGCCATTTTTTGGAAAAGCTTCTGCTCGTTACTTATCTTTGTGTGGGCCAGCATAGTGGAAACCCATTGGCTCCAACGGGCATCAGATATTCTATATTCCTGCGCTTCTTCAATTGTCATGGTTCTGCTCGATTCCAGCGCTCGCCTAATCTCCTCGCCCAATAGACGTGCATCTACATCTAGGGGAAGAAAACAGTGAAAAGAATCTGGATCAGAGAACATCATTCTATAGCCAGACAATGATTCTATTATGAACATTCCTTTGATGGCTCGAATCGAGGCATTTTTACTTCCGTCTATCAAAATTAATCACCACAAGAATATTTCACAATCGCATAACGCCAGCGCACAACGGCGCCCTTGGAATGGAGGCGAAGCCGCAATGTAAAGGGCGTCCGGCGGCCACCGGCCGCGTATTGATGCGCCTTGTTAGCACTGCAGGGCATTGACCTGAACCACAGTCACATACGCCAGACGACCGCCGCGCCACCAAATACCTTTAGTACCAACTTTAAGCCGCTTATGGTGGTACTCACGGCGCTCATCCATTAACACCCACATGTTTGCATAGCCCTTTTTAGGGATATTTCCCGGCGTAGTATCACGAATGACTTTGCCGTGATCATCGAGTATCTCCGGCCAGATCATATGTACGCCCTCGGTTTGAGGATCGTCTCCGTCGTACAGAAAGTCCACCCTCATACCCTGACCAGGCTTCGCACTCTTAAGCTCATGGGCCAAGTTAATTTCATACTCAACTATGAAATCAGGTTTCCTTCCAGTCCTTTCTTCGTATGGTACGTGCTCATTCATATTGAGGTGCTAACGCCGAAGCACAGCGGCGACCTTGGAGTGGCGACGAAGGGGCCACGGAAAGGGCGTCCGGCGGCCATAGGCCGCGCACTGCTGCGCCTTGTTAATTGGATACCTCAATGTACCACTTGGGCTTCATGCGCCCGAAATCCCGGCGGACGTTCGATTTCAGTGCCTTTTTGGAGTCCAGCACCTTTGCCTCGCCGCCCTCTCTGACAAACACAACCCAATGCCAGAATGGTTTGCCCTGTTCCATACGCCATTTAATCGCCATAAGGGCCTTGTCTGGAAGGCACTCCCAAGACTCGAACGGTGTTTCTTTGGGCGACACCGAGATACCGAATGCCCGCAAAAGCTTCCGGACGTGCACAGTCTCCGACCAGAGCGACGTGTCTGCGGCGTAAATACCCAGAGCGTTTGCCTTACTCTTGGCCTCCGCATAGCCAATGCCTGCTAGAGCAGCGCTTGCAGCAATACCACAACCCGTTATTTCTTCCTGGATAACTGGTTCCATATCTCTACCAATTAACGCTTGCAGCATGCGCACCTGCGGAATGAAGCCGAAGGCGCAATGTAGTAGGTGTCGCCGTGCCTGCACTTGTTATGGTTTTGCGTTTACTGTGAATTCCGAACCACCGGCTGTGTAAGTTATCGCCTGAGACGATTTAGCCACGCATAATCCTGGAACCTTGTATCTCTCCATGCCCGCAAAACGAGGCGCACCTGCGGCATAAACATAGCCTCGCTCTATCTGGCCATCTTCAAGCTGAAGCTCTTCGGCTTGTCCACAACACGGAGATTTACACACTAAAACATCTATGTGTGACCAGTAGAAGTCCGCTAACTCAAGAATGCCCTTGACAGTAAATTTACCATCGCAGAGCCTGCAATTCTGTTCTTGGTGTATTTCCATAGTTTAAATCGAGCTAAACCCATAACGCCTTGGGGAAGCTACCGGTGCGGAGCGCAGCGTAGTACCGGTCAGCTTCACCCACTGGTTATGCATTGATGAGCTCCCGGTATTGTTCCGAGGGAAACTCGTGTTCAACCCACATTTCTTTGTATTTTTTCGGGCCGATGTTCTTATGGATTTTTGTCAGAACATCGGTTACCTGATCGACAAGGTGCTGCACCGTGGCCTCGCCCTTAAGCAAAACATCGTAATCTGATGAGGAGGTGAGCCCCCAACTCTGCCAATCTTTGAACCAGCGAGCCTCAAAGGCTATTTGGTTTTGATTTTTACTCACTACCAACTGTAGTTCTCCAGGCTCATCCATAAAGATTGCTTTCGCAGTCTTAGCCCCAGATCTCATTTCTATTGCAAGTTCTGCCAGATCCCGAAGGCTGTCATGCAAATAAGAAACGTCATTTACTATCTCCCCCTCACCACCAGAAATGGTGATTTGGGCCCACCCAGCATCTTCAACGATATAGGAGATAGATAGACTCAATTTCTTTACCTGCATAACGCCGAAGCACAGCGGCGACCTTGGAGTGGCGACGAAGGGGCCACGGAAAGGGCGTCCGGCGGCCATAGGCCGCGCACTGCTGCGCCTTGTTAATTGGATACCTCAATGTACCACTTGGGCTTCATGCGCCCGAAATCCCGGCGGACGTTCGATTTCAGTGCCTTTTTGGAGTCCAGCACCTTTGCCTCGCCGCCCTCTCTGACAAACACAACCCAATGCCAGAATGGTTTGCCCTGTTCCATACGCCATTTAATCGCCATAAGGGCCTTGTCTGGAAGGCACTCCCAAGACTCGAACGGTGTTTCTTTGGGCGACACCGAGATACCGAATGCCCGCAAAAGCTTCCGGACGTGCACAGTCTCCGACCAGAGCGACGTGTCTGCGGCGTAAATACCCAGAGCGTTTGCCTTACTCTTGGCCTCCGCATAGCCAATGCCTGCTAGAGCAGCGCTTGCAGCAATACCACAACCCGTTATTTCTTCCTGGATAACTGGTTCCATATCTCTACCAATTAACGC
>NZ_JAVMBO010000018.1:0-530465 GCF_031631795.1 Marinobacter xiaoshiensis | reverse complement strand
CAAGAAATACCAAGGCAAGCGACTCGTCGAAAATTGAGTTTTGTCTTGAGCAAAGGTTATAAGGTCTTCGGATCTTAATATGATTTAAACTGAAGAGTTTGATCATGGCTCAGATTGAACGCTGGCGGCAGGCTTAACACATGCAAGTCGAGCGGTAACAGGGGTAGCTTGCTACCCGCTGACGAGCGGCGGACGGGTGAGTAATGCTTAGGAATCTGCCCAGTAGTGGGGGACAACAGTCGGAAACGGCTGCTAATACCGCATACGCCCTTTGGGGGAAAGCAGGGGATCTTCGGACCTTGCGCTATTGGATGAGCCTAAGTCGGATTAGCTAGTTGGTGGGGTAATGGCTCACCAAGGCGACGATCCGTAGCTGGTCTGAGAGGATGATCAGCCACATCGGGACTGAGACACGGCCCGAACTCCTACGGGAGGCAGCAGTGGGGAATATTGGACAATGGGGGAAACCCTGATCCAGCCATGCCGCGTGTGTGAAGAAGGCTTTCGGGTTGTAAAGCACTTTCAGTGAGGAGGAAGGCCTTAAAGCTAATACCTTTAAGGATTGACGTTACTCACAGAAGAAGCACCGGCTAACTCCGTGCCAGCAGCCGCGGTAATACGGAGGGTGCAAGCGTTAATCGGAATTACTGGGCGTAAAGCGCGCGTAGGTGGTTGAGTAAGCGAGATGTGAAAGCCCCGGGCTTAACCTGGGAACGGCACTTCGAACTGCTCGGCTAGAGTGTGGTAGAGGGTAGTGGAATTTCCTGTGTAGCGGTGAAATGCGTAGATATAGGAAGGAACACCAGTGGCGAAGGCGGCTACCTGGACCAACACTGACACTGAGGTGCGAAAGCGTGGGGAGCAAACAGGATTAGATACCCTGGTAGTCCACGCCGTAAACGATGTCAACTAGCCGTTGGGGATCTTGAATCCTTAGTGGCGCAGCTAACGCACTAAGTTGACCGCCTGGGGAGTACGGCCGCAAGGTTAAAACTCAAATGAATTGACGGGGGCCCGCACAAGCGGTGGAGCATGTGGTTTAATTCGACGCAACGCGAAGAACCTTACCTGGCCTTGACATGCAGAGAACTTTCCAGAGATGGATTGGTGCCTTCGGGAACTCTGACACAGGTGCTGCATGGCCGTCGTCAGCTCGTGTCGTGAGATGTTGGGTTAAGTCCCGTAACGAGCGCAACCCCTATCCCTAGTTGCTAGCAGGTAATGCTGAGAACTCTAGGGAGACTGCCGGTGACAAACCGGAGGAAGGTGGGGATGACGTCAGGTCATCATGGCCCTTACGGCCAGGGCTACACACGTGCTACAATGGTACGTACAGAGGGTTGCAAACCCGCGAGGGGGAGCTAATCTCACAAAACGTATCGTAGTCCGGATCGGAGTCTGCAACTCGACTCCGTGAAGTCGGAATCGCTAGTAATCGTGAATCAGAATGTCACGGTGAATACGTTCCCGGGCCTTGTACACACCGCCCGTCACACCATGGGAGTAGATTGCACCAGAAGTAGTTAGTCTAACCTTCGGGAGGACGATTACCACGGTGTGGTTTATGACTGGGGTGAAGTCGTAACAAGGTAGCCCTAGGGGAACCTGGGGCTGGATCACCTCCTTAAACGAAGTCGAAGCTTCGGTCAGAGTCCACACGAATTACTTGGTTGATTGATAAAGAGAGCAAGGGTCTTTCAGGCCCGACTTGGCTTGTCTGTGGCAAGCAAAACCGGGTCTGTAGCTCAGGTGGTTAGAGCGCACCCCTGATAAGGGTGAGGTCGGTGGTTCAAGTCCACCCAGACCCACCAAAATCGCGTAGCTCGTCGTTGTGTCCGAACTTGCATAGCAGGCTATGCGGCGTCCGAACACGCCTAGATCTACACGATTTTACGAGATAGCTTTTGGGGGCTATAGCTCAGCTGGGAGAGCGCCTGCCTTGCACGCAGGAGGTCGGCAGTTCGATCCTGCCTAGCTCCACCAAATATTACTTGGTCACCTGACTTCGGTCAGTGTACAGAAACAAGTGTTTCAACGCTGTGAAGTTTGAAATCCTTCTTTCTGATCACTGGGTCAGATTTGCTCTTTAACAAATTGGACGAGATAGAACACGAAGACATTTTCTCATTATCTCCGAGAGAATGTGTTCAATGTGATAGCGATTTTTTCAAGCGTTATCCGGTGTTGTCGTTGAAGTGGTTGTGTATGACTTCGAGTGACTGTCTCTGAATGTTCCTGGAACATTGTCGCTTAACTTCGGTTAGGTGTCAGTCTTCTGTGTCATCAGTGATCAGTTGTCTTGGGGTTATATAGTCAAGCAACTAAGCGCATACGGTGGATGCCTTGGCAGTCAGAGGCGATGAAAGACGTGGAAGCCTGCGATAAGGTTCGGGGAGCTGGCAAACAAGCTGTGATCCGGACATTTCTGAATGGGGAAACCCACCCGATTTCGGTCGGGTATCTTGCACTGAATACATAGGTGTAAGAGGCGAACCGGGGGAACTGAAACATCTAAGTACCCCGAGGAAAAGAAATCAACCGAGATTCCCTAAGTAGCGGCGAGCGAACGGGGACTAGCCCTTAAGCTAGACAACTGGTAGGAGAAGGCTCTGGAAAGTGCCGCCATAGTGGGTGATAGCCCCGTATCCGAAACCTGAGTCTAGTGAAATCGAGTAGGACGGGACACGTGGTATCCTGTCTGAATATGGGGGGACCATCCTCCAAGGCTAAATACTCCTGACTGACCGATAGTGAACCAGTACCGTGAGGGAAAGGCGAAAAGAACCCCTGTGAGGGGAGTGAAATAGATCCTGAAACCGTATGCGTACAAGCAGTCGGAGCAGACTTGTTCTGTGACGGCGTACCTTTTGTATAATGGGTCAGCGACTTATGTTCAGTGGCGAGGTTAACCGTTTAGGGGAGCCGTAGGGAAACCGAGTCTGAATAGGGCGATTTAGTCGCTGGGCATAGACCCGAAACCGGGCGATCTATCCATGAGCAGGTTGAAGGTTGAGTAACATCAACTGGAGGACCGAACCCACTGTCGTTGAAAAGCCAGGGGATGACTTGTGGATCGGAGTGAAAGGCTAATCAAGCCCGGAGATAGCTGGTTCTCCCCGAAAGCTATTTAGGTAGCGCCTCGGACGAATACCACAGGGGGTAGAGCACTGTTTCGGCTAGGGGGTCATCCCGACTTACCAACCCGATGCAAACTCCGAATACCTGTGAGTACTATCCGGGAGACACACGGCGGGTGCTAACGTCCGTCGTGAAGAGGGAAACAACCCAGACCGCCAGCTAAGGTCCCCAAATTCCAGTTAAGTGGGAAACGATGTGGGAAGGCTCAGACAGCTAGGAGGTTGGCTTAGAAGCAGCCATCCTTTAAAGAAAGCGTAATAGCTCACTAGTCGAGTCGGCCTGCGCGGAAGATGTAACGGGGCTCAAACTGGATACCGAAGCTGCGGCTGCATACTTTGTATGCGGGGTAGGGGAGCGTTGTGTAAGCCTGCGAAGGTGAGTTGAGAAGCTTGCTGGAGGTATCACAAGTGCGAATGCTGACATGAGTAACGACAATGCGGGTGAAAAACCCGCACGCCGGAAGACCAAGGGTTCCTGCGCAACGCTAATCGGCGCAGGGTGAGTCGGCCCCTAAGGCGAGACCGAAAGGTGTAGTCGATGGGAAACGGATTAATATTTCCGTACCTTGGATAGCTGCGATGGAGAGACGGAGAAGGCTAGGTGAGCCGGGCGACGGTTGTCCCGGTTTAAGCGTGTAGGGAGTGGGTTTAGGCAAATCCGGATCCACAATCCTGAGACGTGACGACGAGCACCCTTTTACGGGAGCGAAGTCATTGATGCCCTGCTTCCAGGAAAATCTTCTAAGCTTCAGGCTATTCGAGACCGTACCCCAAACCGACACAGGTGGTCAGGTAGAGAATACCAAGGCGCTTGAGAGAACTCGGGTAAAGGAACTAGGCAAAATGGTGCCGTAACTTCGGGAGAAGGCACGCTGGTGGTATGTGAAGTTCCTCGCGGACGGAGCAGAAGCCAGTCGAAGATACCAGGCCCCTGCGACTGTTTATTAAAAACACAGCACTGTGCAAACACGAAAGTGGACGTATACGGTGTGACGCCTGCCCGGTGCCGGAAGGTTAATTGATGGGGTTAGCATTCGTGCGAAGCTCTTGATCGAAGCCCCGGTAAACGGCGGCCGTAACTATAACGGTCCTAAGGTAGCGAAATTCCTTGTCGGGTAAGTTCCGACCTGCACGAATGGCGTAACGATGGGGGCGCTGTCTCTACCCGAGACTCAGTGAAATTGAAATCGCCGTGAAGATGCGGTGTATCCGCGGCTAGACGGAAAGACCCCGTGAACCTTTACTATAGCTTCACAGTGAACTTTGAATATGTTTGTGTAGGATAGCTGGGAGGCTTTGAAGCGTGAACGCCAGTTTGCGTGGAGCCAACCTTGAAATACCAGCCTGGCATGTTTGAGGTTCTAACTCTGGTCCCTTATCGGGATCGAGGACATTGTGTGGTGGGTAGTTTGACTGGGGCGGTCTCCTCCTAAAGCGTAACGGAGGAGCACAAAGGTGGGCTAAGTACGGTCGGACATCGTACGGTTAGTGTAATGGCACAAGCCCGCTTAACTGCGAGACTGACACGTCGAGCAGGTACGAAAGTAGGTCATAGTGATCCGGTGGTTCTGTATGGAAGGGCCATCGCTCAACGGATAAAAGGTACTCCGGGGATAACAGGCTGATACCGCCCAAGAGTTCACATCGACGGCGGTGTTTGGCACCTCGATGTCGGCTCATCACATCCTGGGGCTGAAGCCGGTCCCAAGGGTATGGCTGTTCGCCATTTAAAGTGGTACGCGAGCTGGGTTTAGAACGTCGTGAGACAGTTCGGTCCCTATCTGCCGTGGACGTTGGAGATTTGAGGAAAGTTGCTCCTAGTACGAGAGGACCGGAGTGAACGAACCTCTGGTGTTCGGGTTGTCACGCCAGTGGCACTGCCCGGTAGCTATGTTCGGACAGGATAACCGCTGAAAGCATCTAAGCGGGAAGCCCCTTCCAAGATGAGATCTCCCTGGACCCTCGAGGTCCCTAAAGAGCCGTTCAAGACCAGGACGTTGATAGGTCGGGTGTGTAAGCGCTGCGAGGCGTTGAGCTAACCGATACTAATTGCTCGTGCGGCTTGACTATATAACACCCAAGACAATTGTCTGGATAACGTCGAAAAAATCATCATCACACTCGTTCTATCCCGTCCCCCAGTGATCAACCGTTTTGTCTGACGACCATAGCGGCTTGGAACCACCTGATCCCATCCCGAACTCAGAAGTGAAACAGGCCTGCGCCGATGGTAGTGTGGCATTTGCCCATGTGAGAGTAGGTCATCGTCAGACTCTTAAGTCCAAACCCCAGCTTCTTGCGAAGCTGGGGTTTTTTTATGCCTGAAATAAATCAGATGCCACGAAAATGGCCCAGCAAGTAGTTGGAACACTCCCTCCGTTGCATCCCGGTGATATACTGTTTCCATAAAACCAAATGCGATACGGAGTACTTCAATGTCTGGCAGCGAACATCTGGTTATTTTCGATACAACTCTTCGTGATGGTGAGCAAAGTCCTGGCGCCACTATGAACAAGGCCGAGAAGCTCCGTATTGCCAAGGCTCTTGAAAAGCTTCGTGTGGATGTCATTGAGGCAGGCTTTGCAATCGCGAGCCAAGGGGATTTTGAAGCTGTTAAGTCCATTGCTGAAACGATCAAAGGCTCAACAATTTGCAGTCTTGCTCGAGCTTTGGATAAGGACATTGATCGGGCAGCTGAAGCGATTCGTCCCGCGGAACGGGGCCGTATACATACGTTTATTGCAACATCGCCCATCCACATGCAGCACAAGCTGCAGATGCTGCCTCACGAAGTCATAGAGCAGGCAGTTCGGTCTGTAAAACGTGCCCGAAGCCATGTCGATGACGTTGAGTTCTCCTGTGAGGATGCTGGCCGGTCTGAGCTGGATTTTCTCTGTAGAATTATTGAGGCGGCCATAGATGCTGGCGCCAACACGATTAATATCCCCGATACGGTTGGTTATGCTGTACCGGAGCAGTTTGCAGAAACTATCCATCAGCTCCTTAATCGTATTCCCAATGCTGATAAAGCCATTTTCTCTGTGCATTGCCATAACGATCTGGGTCTTGCCGTTGCCAACTCTCTGGCAGCGGTAACCCAAGGTGCTCGTCAGGTAGAGTGCACCATCAACGGGTTGGGAGAGCGTGCAGGTAACGCCTCGCTCGAAGAAATTGTAATGGCCGTCCGCACGCGGCAGGATTTTTATAATCTTGATACCCGCATAGATGCCAGCCATATCGTACCTGCCTCACGTCTCGTTTCTACGATTACGGGCTTCCCAGTGCAGCCTAACAAGGCAATTGTAGGGGCCAACGCCTTTGCCCATGAGTCCGGTATACATCAGGATGGCGTGCTCAAGCACCGAGAAACATACGAAATCATGCGAGCAGAAGACGTAGGTTGGCACACCAATAGCTTGGTGCTTGGTAAACACTCAGGTCGCAATGCCTTCCGCACACGCTTGCTAGAACTTGGTATTCAGTTTGAAACTGAAACAGAGTTGAACGAAGCGTTTACCCGCTTCAAAGCTTTGGCTGATTTGAAGCACGAAATTTTTGACGAGGACTTGCAGGCTATTGCCAGCGATACCCGGCAGAAAGATGAAGAGGGCCGCTATGGTTTGGTGTGTCTGCAGGTGTGCTCGGAAACGGGTGTTGTTCCAACAGCAAGCCTGACGTTAACGATGGATGGTAAAGAGCACAAGGTTGAAGCGGAAGGGAGTGGCCCGGTAGATGCTACTTTCAAAGCCATAGAATCGCTGGTTGATTCAGGATGCAATCTGCAGCTTTACTCAGTCAATAATATCACTAGCGGCACTGACTCCCAGGGGGAGGTTACAGTCAGGCTGGAGCGTGGCGGGCGTATCGTAAACGGCATTGGTGCTGATACCGATATAATCATTGCGTCAGCCAAGGCCTACATTGAGGCGCTTAATCTGATCAGTCGTGGTGGAATTCGACAGCATCCACAGGTTGCGGATGTTTGAATGATTCAGACTGAGTCTCAAAGGCAGTTCTATCTTGGTTCTGCAGGGGTCCGCATGTGGTATGCCCGTGCCCCTCTGCCGGGTGCAGCACCGAGTCCAGAGTTCGTGTTTCCTGAGCCAGATGAGGTTGTACAACATCCTGCAGGAGGCCCGAGGCTTGCACCCGTAGAGAATGCCAGGGTGCGTGTGCCAACGGATAGATCCACGGCGAACAAAAAGGGTGTGCAGCGAATCGCTAGTCTTCAGGCGTTAATGGAGAGCAAGGCTGTTCCGACAGCGCAGCAGCCAAATCCGCCAAAGCAGAGTCAGTCGGAGGTTTCGGATCCGTCTCCAGAGCATTCGTCGGAGACCGCCGAGCCTTACCCGGACATTGGTTTATCTGCGGTGGAGGCTTTAAGTCTGGGGGTTTTTTATGGTTCAAGGTGCCTCCTTATCGCGGATATTTCCCAAGAAGCGAGCTTGAGCCTCCAGGAAACTCTTGCCACAAACATTCTGAAGAGTCTTGGGGACGAGAAGCTGGAGCCTGTTGCTTGGGTGCGCTGGCCAGTTTTCAAAAACCGCGTCGTACCCGGCAACTCCCTGTCCGATTTGAAGGCTGTGATGCAGCACGTGTTACGTGACATGGATGACAGGAAGGTAATTGTTTTGGGAGGGGATGAGGGCATCGATGAAGCAGACCCCACAGCCGGCTGGCTATACAGCGCTCTTGGGAGAGCTCCAGAAGTAAAATCAACCCACTCGCTGGCAGCTCTTGCCAGCAACCCAGGGCTAAAGCGGTCTCTATGGGAGCTGCTTAAGCCTCTGGCCCAGAAATGACACCAAAAAACTCTGACCTATACGATCCCATGCAGGGTCTTGAGGTGAAAATTCGGCCGCTGGTGCCTGAAGATATGCCAGAGATGCTGGAGATCGAGCGCCAGGGGCACTCCCATCCCTGGACTGAAGGGGTGTTTCTCGATTGTTTTAAACCTGATTATCGCTTATGGGGTGCCTGGCTCGGCGGGTCGCTTGAAGGGTTTGTAGTCGGAACGTATATGCTGGATGAGGTGCATCTACTGAATATATGTGTTCATCCTCGAAGTCGTAGCCATGGTGTTGGGCGCCTTTTGTTGAGGCACCTCATCGCAGAGGCCACCCATGAAGGCATGAATCAGATGCTTCTTGAGGTCAGGTTAAGTAACAGTGTGGCAAGTAAGCTCTATCGCAACGAAGGGTTTGAAGAAATAGGGCGGCGCCCTGGATACTACCCTGCTGCTTCCGGGAGAGAAGATGCGCGTGTAATGTCGTTGCTTCTGTGCCCTTGATATTGCTGCTTGTGTTCGCGTAATTACCTCTTAGTCCTTATAATGTCTGCCTTCTCCGAACATCTGACGCAGGTTGCTCTTCGACTATGTCTCACCTTTCCCAGGAAGTGGCCAAGCGCCGCACCTTTGCAATCATTTCCCACCCGGACGCCGGTAAAACCACGATTACCGAGAAAGTGCTGTTATTTGGGCACGCTCTTCAGCGGGCGGGAACGGTAAAGGGTAAGAAGTCTGGCCAGCATGCAAAGTCTGACTGGATGGAAATGGAAAAAGAGCGGGGTATTTCGGTAACCACGTCTGTCATGCAGTTTCCTTACGGCGGGAAGCTGGTAAACCTGCTGGATACGCCGGGCCACGAGGATTTCTCGGAAGACACTTATCGTACTCTAACCGCTGTAGACGCCTGCCTCATGGTGATTGACAGCGCAAAAGGCGTTGAGGAACGTACCATCAAATTGATGGAGGTTACCCGGCTCAGGGATACGCCCATCATTACCTTTATGAACAAACTGGACCGGGATACCCGGGACCCGGTTGAACTCATGGATGAGGTGGAAGATGTACTTAACATCGCCTGCGCGCCTATTACCTGGCCCATTGGTATGGGCAAGAGCTTCAAGGGCGTCTATCACTTGCTGCGTGACGAGGTGATTCTTTACCAAAGTGGGCATGGCCATGAGATCCAGGAGGTTCGAACTATCAGCGGGCTGGATAATCCGGAGCTTGATACCGCTCTTGGTGGATACGCCAGCGATTTGCGCGATGAGGTCGAGCTGGTGAAAGGAGCGTCTCACGAATTCGATCAGGAAGCATTTTTGGCCGGTGAGCTTACACCAGTATTTTTCGGTACGGCGCTAGGTAATTTTGGTGTGGATCATATGCTCGATGGTTTGGTGGATTGGGCTCCCCAGCCCCAGCCCCGTGAGACGGATCAACGGCTTGTGCAGCCTGATGACCAAGGGTTCTCTGGCTTTGTTTTTAAAATTCAGGCCAATATGGACCCGCAGCACCGGGACCGGGTCGCATTTATGCGCATAGTGTCGGGCAAGTACAGTCAGGGCATGAAGGCTCGCCATGTGCGTATAGCAAAAGATGTTCGCTTTTCCGATGCGCTGACGTTTATGGCTGGTGATCGTGAGCACGCAGAGGAGGCCTATGCTGGTGATATTATTGGTTTGCATAACCACGGGACCATCCAGTTAGGGGACACCTTTACTGCCGGGGAAGATATGAAGTTCAAGGGTATTCCCAACTTTGCGCCCGAGCTGTTCCGCCGTATCCGCCTCAAGGACCCGTTGAAAGCCAAGCAGCTTCAAAAGGGCTTGATTCAGCTGTCGGAAGAAGGTGCCGTGCAGGTATTCCGGCCTTTGCGCAATAACGACCTGATTGTCGGTGCCGTTGGCGTGCTGCAGTTTGATGTGGTAGTGAGTCGCCTCAAGACTGAGTACAAGGTTGAAGCTGTTTATGAGCCGATCAATGTTGCCACTGCTCGCTGGGTAACCTGCTCTGACGATCGCAAGCTGGATGAGTTTCAGCGAAAAAATAATGACAATCTGGCGCTTGATGGCGGCGACCGCCTTGCCTATATCGCTCCTACAATGGTTAATCTTAATCTGGCCCAGGAGCGCTATCCCGATATTGAGTTCCATAAAACCCGCGAGCACTGATTCATTAGTGGGTGGAGGTTGAATTGAAGCTGGTTGATGCCCATTGCCACTTTGATTTTCCATTTTTTGATGGGCGCCGCGACAGGGAGCTTGATGCTGCGTCCGGGGATGGTCTGGCCGGGCTGGTGATTCCCGGTGTGCGGCGCCCGGATTGGGCGCGTGTTCGCGATACTGCCTTGGCGCATGCTGGCCTCTATTATTGCCTTGGGATCCATCCGTGGTATGTCGGGGAGCACTCTGGCCAGGATTTGGAAATCCTTGAGCGGGCTTTGCGGAAAAGACCTGAACGCTGCGTGGCGATTGGTGAATGTGGGCTGGATCGCCTTCACGGAAACATGAGTGATCAATACCCCTGGTTTGAGGCTCAGATTGGTTTGGCCTCTGAACTGGGTTTTCCTCTTGTTATCCATTCCGTCAGGGCGCACGACGAGGTTCACGCAACGCTTAGGCGCACGAAGTGGAATGGCCGGGCACTGCTGCACGGTTTTTCCGGTAGTTATCAGCAGGCTTTGAAGTTGGTCGACCTTGGATGTTTTATTGGCGTGGGCGGGGTAATTACCCATCCCCGATCGAGTAAAACGCGCGATGCCGTTTCCCGTTTACCGCTGGAGGCTCTCGTGCTTGAGACGGACGCGCCGGACATGGCGCCGGAAGGTGTTGAGCCGGGGGCTAACTCACCTTTGCATCTACGCAGGATTCTTGAGTGCCTCTCTGATATCCGGGGTGAATCCGCGGAATACGTGGCGTCTGTAGTATTATCCAATACCAGGCTGCTTTACGGTGAATCCTTATGGTAACGACTCGGCAATAAAACTATGTACAGCAGGGTTGGATTTAATTATTCGTTCGAGTATACTTCGCGCCCTGGCTTTTCAAGGCGATGCCACTATCTCAGCCCCGAATAGTGTCACTGCCGATCAAATTACAGGTACAGAACCTCCTCCGGGTGTACTACACTTTCGGGTGGCGGTTTTTAACGTTTCTTTTTATAGCGTTCAAGGCGGAATCAATGAAGACTCTGAGTGCGAAACCAGAAACCGTAAAACGTGACTGGTACGTTGTAGACGCAGCCGGCAAGACGCTGGGTCGTCTGTCAACCGAAATCGCCCGTCGTCTGCGGGGCAAGCATAAGCCTGAGTACACCCCTCATGTAGACACTGGCGATTACATTGTAGTTATCAATGCGGGCCAGGTGCGGGTTACCGGCAACAAGGCATCTGATAAGATGTACTACAGTCATACCGGGTTTCCGGGTGGGATCAAGTCCATCAGCTTCGAGAAGCTGGTTGATAAGGCGCCTGAGCAAGTTATTCAGAAGTCTGTCAAAGGCATGCTTCCGAAAGGCCCGCTTGGTCGTGCCATGTTCAAGAAGCTGAAAATCTATGCCGGCGCTGAGCATCCTCACACAGCCCAGCAGCCCAAAGAACTCGACATTTAACGGAAGGCGGATATGTCTGTAGCACAAAATTACGGTACTGGTCGCCGCAAAACGTCCACGGCTCGGGTGTTCATCAAGCCGGGAAGCGGTAACATTTCAATCAACGGTCGCACAATCGAAGATTTCTTCGGTCGTGAGACTCTTCGCATGATCGTGCGTCAGCCTCTGGTTGTTGCAGAATCTGCGGATCGGTTTGACATCAACATCACTGTTAAGGGTGGTGGTAGTAGTGGTCAGGCGGGCGCAATTCGCCACGGTCTGACCCGTGCTCTGATGGATTACGACGAAACTCTGCGTCCAGCGATGCGTAAAGCGGGTTATGTTACCCGTGATGCTCGTGAAGTTGAGCGTAAGAAAGTTGGTCTGCGTAAGGCGCGTAAGCGTCCACAGTACTCCAAGCGTTAAGTTCCGCTGGAGCAGATCTCAGGAAAACCCGGCTATTTGGTCGGGTTTTTTTGTTTCAGGCACAATGATTGTCAAATTGATCTGGAGCAGAGAAGTCGCTCCGGTGGCGGCTTTCTGACTTGTAAGGACATGGTAATTTCATTACCATTTGTTCGCTTATAATTTTGGATTGTGAAGTCCTTTTCGATGCACACTGTCGGCTTTCTGGCGGGCTGTGACATCGCCTGATGGGAGAGAACCATAATGAATAATGGCGACGTGAGCCAAGGTCGACGCCGGTTTCTTATCGGCGCTACGGCTGCGGTAGGTGGGGTCGGCGTCGTCGGTGCGGCAGTCCCTTTCGTGGCATCCTGGAATCCCAGTGCCAAAGCGGAAGCGGCTGGTGCGCCGGTAACCGTCAATATCAGTAAAATAGAACCAGGTCAGCAGATCACCGTTGAGTGGCGGGGCAAGCCAGTATGGGTCATCCGCCGCACTCCGGAAATGCTGGAGAATATTGTAAAGCTCAACGACAGGGTGAAAGATCCCCAGTCGGAAGAGCCCCAGCAGCCAGATTATGCGGGTGATGTGTACCGCTCAATCAAGCCTGAATTTGTTGTGCTGGTTGGGATATGCACTCACTTGGGCTGCGTTCCGACGTATCGTCCTGAAGTCGCTCCCGCAGATTTGGGCGACGAGTGGCTGGGTGGGCTATTCTGTCCGTGTCACGGTTCACGGTTCGACATGGCTGGACGGGTCCACTCTGCGCAGCCTGCTCCCTTGAACCTTGAAGTGCCGCCTTATCGCTATGACGACGACGCGACTCTCACGATTGGTCTTGATCCGGAGGCAGCGTAATGCAGAAGCTACTTAATTGGGTAGACGAGCGTCTGCCAATTGTGGATGCCTGGAATAAACACCTGGCTAAATATTACGCGCCGAAAAACTTTAATGTCTGGTATTTTTTCGGTTCTCTGGCAATGCTTGTACTGGTGAACCAGTTGGTCACGGGTATCTGGCTTACCATGAGCTATAATCCCACCGGTGAGGGGGCCTTCGCTTCCGTCGAGTACATCATGCGTGATGTGCAGTGGGGGTGGCTCTTGCGTTACCTGCACTCCACGGGTGCCTCCGCTTTCTTCATTGTGGTGTACCTTCACATGTTCCGCGGTCTTATGTACGGATCGTACCAGAAGCCGCGTGAGTTGATCTGGTTGTTCGGGATGCTGATCTACCTGGTGCTGATGGCGGAAGCCTTCATGGGCTATTTGTTGCCGTGGGGACAGATGTCTTTCTGGGGCGCACAGGTAATTGTTAACCTCTTTGGCGCCATCCCGGTTATCGGGGAAGACTTGTCTTTGTGGATTCGTGGTGATTACCTGATTTCCGGTATTACTCTGAACCGCTTCTTTGCATTGCATGTAGTCGCGCTTCCGATCGTATTGTTGGGCTTGGTTGTTCTTCACATTCTTGCTTTGCATGAAGTGGGCTCCAATAACCCTGACGGTATTGAAATCAAGAAGAACAAGGATGAAAACGGCATTCCGAAAGACGGTATTCCGTTCCACCCCTACTACTCCGTGCACGATCTTGTGGGCGTGGCCGTATTCTTCTTTATCTTCTTTATCGTAGTGTTCTTCTTCCCTGAGATGGGTGGTCTGTTTATAGAGAAGCCGAACTTTGAGCCTGCAAATGCGCTGAAGACACCTGTGCATATTGCGCCTGTGTGGTACTTCACACCCTTCTACGCCATGTTGCGTGCGGTAACGGTTGATCTGTTCGGCCTGTCTGCAAAGTTCTGGGGTGTTGTGGTTATGGGTGGAGCTATCGCGATATTGTTTGTCCTGCCGTGGCTGGATCGGAGCCCCGTTCGCTCCATTCGCTACAAGGGCTGGTTGAGCAAGATTGCCTTGACGCTGTTCGCGATCAGCTTTGTTATTCTCGGCTATCTTGGGCTGGTTCCCGCTACCGAGGGTCGCACCACTGCTGCACAGATACTGACAGTAGTGTATTTCCTCTACTTCATTCTGATGCCGTTCTACACGCGCATGGAGAAAACCAAGCCAGTACCAGAGAGGGTGACAGGATAATGAGAAAGCTGATTTTTGGTCTTTTCATCGCATTCCTGCCGGTTCTCGGACTGGCAGCCGGTGCCGGCGTTCCGCTTGACCACATCAAAACGGATCACACAGACAAAGCATCATTGCAGCGCGGTGCGGCAATGTTCACGAACTACTGCATGGGGTGTCACTCCATGGAGTATGCCCGTTACAAGCGGGTTGCTGACGATCTGGAGATCCCGGTCAAGTTGTTCGAGGAGAATCTGATTTTCACCGGCGCCCAGATTGGTGAGCTGATGAAGAACTCCATGAACAAGGATATGGCAGCTGACTGGTTTGGTGCTCCGCCACCAGATCTTACTCTGGAAAGCCGCTTGCGTGGCGAGTCCTGGTTGTACTCCTATCTGCGTGGCTTCTACAAAGACGAGTCTCGCCCACTAGGTGTGAACAACGTGGTGTTCGACAAGGTAGGCATGCCCCATGTTCTGGTCGACCTTCAGGGTTTGTGTGCGGTTGAGCCCAATATTGGCAAAAAAGCCAGTGTTGAGCCTCTGAGTGGCAACATCAGGAACGCAGGTGCTTGTCCGGAGTATGCCATTGAGGGCAGTATGACTGGCGCTGAGTTTGATCAGGCCATGTACGACATGACAAACTTTATGTCTTACATGGCGGATCCGATCAAAGTTGAGCGTGAGCGCCTCGGGATATTCGTATTGATCTTTGTCGCTATTTTCTTTGTCTTCGCCTACCTGCTCAATCGTGAGTACTGGAAGGACGTGCACTGAGAAATAGGGTATAATCCTGTTCCCTGAGTTCCAGTGGGCGTTAATTGGCCCGCTGGAATTTTTGCGTTTTTCAGGTCCATTTCGGTTTGTTTACTCGTGAGGTAGTTCTATGGGCGTTGTGACTAAGCGGTCATCGATGACATTTTTCTCAGACCCGGCCAGCCACTATAGCCACAGAGTGCGCATTGTGCTGGCAGAGAAGGGTGTTACCGTTGATATCGTTGATGTTGACCCGGATAATCCGCCAGCTGAAGTGGCTGATATGAATCCGTATAACGCCCTGCCAACATTGGTAGATCGTGATCTGGTTCTGTATGAGCCTAACATCATGATGGAATATCTTGATGAGCGTTTTCCGCACCCCCCGCTACTGCCGGTTTATCCGGTCGCGCGTGCTAACAGTCGTTTGATGATCCACCGGATCCAAAGAGACTGGTGTGGTTTGGTTGACCAGATTCTGCTTCAGCCAAATGCTAAAGCTTCGGAGGCTGCTCGTAAGGAATTACGCGAAGGTCTGCTTGCTGCAGGACCTTTGTTCGGTGAGATGCCGTTTTTCCTCTCTGAGGAGTTCACAATTGTGGACTGCTGTATTGCACCCATTCTCTGGCGTTTGCCTGCCCTTGGCATTGAGCTTAATGATAAGCAGGCCAAGCCACTCCAGAAGTATATGGACAACTTGTTCGCTCGTGAGGGCTTCAAGGCTAGCCTTTCTGATCTCGAAGAAGACATCCGTAGCTGATTTGGCTGGCGTCCGCGATAGAGAACAGGAGAAACGCAGTGCCTGATAACAAGATCACCATGACTTCCAGTCGCCCCTATTTGGTGCGCGCTTTTAATGAGTGGATACTGGATAATGACTGCACTCCGTACATAGTAGTGGATGCGGGCATTCAGGGTGTTCAGGTGCCGACAGCGCATGTGGCGAATGGCCAGATTGTTCTGAATATTAGCCCGGGTGCAGTGCGTTCGCTGGTTGTTGGCAATAGTGCTCTGGAGTTCAGTGCGCGATTTGGCGGTGTGCCTATGCAGGTGTTCATTCCTCTGCAGGCGGTCATGGCCATTTACGCGAAAGAGAATGGCGAAGGCATGGTGTTTGGTAGTGAGCCGGGCTCTCCGGATCCGGACGGCACTAATGATCGCGAGAATTCCAGGCAGAATGGTCAGGAAGAGCGGCCTTCTGGGCGGCCTACGCTGAAGGTCGTGAAGTAAGTTACAAGTATTAGGTTCAAGTTCTGACAAAAATGCCGGCGCAAGCCGGCATTTTTGTTCAGCCCCCAAATAGTTTTCCGTCTACCAGCGAACACAGGGCATTGATCACCAGCATAAGCATAGGTGTGGCCTCAGTGGGAGACAGGTCGTTTAATGCGATCTCGTGGTCTTCTGAGTGCATCAGGGAGGTTATGTCGGACTTCTCCCGTGCGCTTAGCACAACCACATTCATTTCCCTGTCGTGGGCTGCCTGGATAGCCTGAATGAGGTTGGCTTTGTGGCCGTCATCAACAATCACGAACAGAAGGTCTCCAGGTTTGCCTATGGCTTTAACCTGGCGTGAGAAGGTGTCATTAAAACGGTTGTCACGACAGATAGCTGAATAGGTAGTGGCGTCTGCTCCCAGGTTGATGGCTGGAAGGGCTGGCCGGTCTTGTTCAAAGCGATTAAGAAAAGCCGTACAGAAATACTGAGCGACTACGTTGGCGTTACCATTGGCGCAGGTGATGATTTTCCCGTCATGGAGTAGTGCGTTTACGAAGGCGTCCGCTGCCTGCTCTATGGCTGGGCCAACACTGCTTGCCGCTTGTGCAGTGTGCTCCATGTGGCTGGCAAATAACTGGTTGATCATGTTGCCCATGTCGTTCATCAGAGTCTATATATCCGCCTGGATTGCATTTTTGATCCATTGTACCCGGTATTTTTTTACGGTTCCCGGGCTGATTGCCACTACGTCTATTCGGGTGTTGGCGTCCCAGAGGTGGTGGCGATGCAGATAGAAGGATGCAGCTTTCAGAAGCCGCTTTTGCTTCGGGTAAGAAATCGAGCTGGCTGGGTCAACAAGACTGCCACTGCCTCGGTATCGCACTTCGAAGAAAACGAGGGTGTCCTGGTCTTGCCCTATTAGATCTATCTCGCCGCCGCGGCTGTACACGTTGCGCTCCCGGATATGTACTCCGTGAGCCTCAAGGTATCGCGCGGCTACACCTTCAAAATACGTTCCAATGGCTTTTCGGCCTTCCATGGCGCTTGTTTTCCATGTGAGAGTGGCTGTCAGTTTGTCAGCATCTGAGGGCTCGCTGCGTCTTCATTGTTTTCAGGGGCTGGTTCGGGTAGCCGTTTGGGTGTCCCGTTCCTGAATTGAGCCCAAAGTTGCTGCCTGTGAATGCTTCCTTCAGGGGTCATGGTAAGTTGGCCTGTTTGTCCATCGATTGAAGCGGTCTGGACCTGGCGAAGCAAGGGGAGACGTTTGCTCAGTTGCCATGCATCGGCTCCCATGGCAAATAGCCGACCGAGTTGGCCTCGGGTACCCGGTAAGGCCTTGGCTGCCTCTTCACGCAATGGGTTTTTATCGTTTAGCACCCAGGGGATGTCCGTGAAAACTACCCGGTTGAGATCGCGATCGCGGCCAGCATCTGGTGTGCCTTCGTAAATAATTGAAGGTGAATAGACCGGCAGGTCGCCTCCAAAATAGTAGGCGAACAGGGGTTTGAGTTGGCGAGCAACGGCTGGCTCGGCCACCATGACAATCGCCTCTGCATCCTGTCTGCGGCGCGGTTCGAACTCTACGTTCAGTCCAATGGTTCGCTCAACCTGAATGGCTCGGTCCCGCGACACGGTGATGCCTAGCAGGTCTGCAGTGACAGCTCGCAGGTTGTCCTCGCGGAAGAAGCGTTCTATATCCAGAGCAATTGCGCCGTTCTGCTGCATACGCTTCAGCAGGGCTGCCTCGACGCGGTCACCCCACTCACCCTGGGGAATCAGCACCAGAACCTGGTTGATGTTTTGCCCAGACAGTCTGTCTGCAATTTGACGGGCTTCGTCCTCAGCCGATAGGCCAAACTGGTACAAGCCATCGGGCAGCGTTGTGCCATCAGGCAGGTAGTTAAGTCCCAGCGCTGGCACGGGCAGGGTTTTCATATTTGTAAGGCTTGCCAGGGCTTCCTTCTCAAGGGGGCCGATAATCAGGTCAATATCTTCAGCAGCAAGTTCTTTGTAGAGTTTTTCAAACGGTTTGCCGGATGTATCAATGACGCGAATGTCGGTTTTGCTTCGATCTGCTGATTTATCCTGATAGTAAGCCGCCAGGAACCCATCTCGAATGGCTTTGCCAGCACTGGCCAAAGGGCCATTAAGTGGCAGGGCGAGCGCGATTTTTTCTGGCCGGCTTTCCGCCAGGTTGGCGATGAGTTGAAGTTCTGACGGCAGTATCTGCGCAGCAGGGTGCCCGGGCCGGCTATTTTGCCAGCGCCTGATAATTCGGCCTTGATCGTCGATGCTGAGTCCGGGTGTACGAATGCTGACTGCGAGTTCGAGCCATCCCTCAGTTTCAAAACCGATGCTCCGCTCTTTTGCGGCTGCGAGTTTTTGATCTGGAACCGCTTTCAGGAATGCCCAGATCTGGTCATGTATCTGCTGCGGATTTACATTGCCGTCAGATTGGGAGAGCAGCACTAGTGTCATGGCGGCGGAGAGACGGTCATCTACGAGGGCATAGGTTTCGGCCTGAAGGTTGGCAGCCCGGCTAACGAGTTCCGAGTTGTAGCCTTTGAAGTTGTCTGGAGAAATTTTGGTGACAATGCTACCTGCCCACTCGCGATCTTCGAGCGCCACTGCGCTGGCCATGGAGAGTAGTTGCTTTTGTGCATGGAGGGCAGGTGCAGGTTGCGCCAGTTGAGTGCTCTGCAGTAATGTGCGGGCGGCGCGGTGGTCATCCCGATCCTGGAACTGGCTGGCGACCTTTAGAAGGTATCGCTGCGCAACTTCAGGGTTGCTTTCTTTTGCCGCAAGCTCAAGTGCCTGGGAAGGAGACTGGGCAATGTGCGAGTCCAGGTCGATACTGGCGCACCCTGCAAACAGCAGGGTGAGCATGAAAATACCGGCCAGGGCACGATGATTAGCAGGATTCTTTGTCATGGCAAGCTCTATAGATTCCGGAGTTTTGGCTTGTGGCGTCGATCTGATGGTGGCAAGTTTAACAGCTCCCGGGCCAATTCACATGACGCAGGTGTCATGGTGGCGCCGTCTCTCCATGCGAGGCACACATTTTGAAATCTGAATCGGATCAGCCTGCCGTGCAGGTAATAAGGCCAGGTGATAATCGGGGAACGCTCTATATCGTTGCGACCCCTATTGGCAATATGGATGATCTATCACCGCGCGCGGTTAAGGTGCTTTCGAGCGTGGCCGTCATTGCGGCAGAGGATACTCGCCACAGTGGGCGGTTGTTACAACATATTGGTATCAGCAAGCCGTTGATCGCATTACATGATCACAATGAGCGGGGCAGGGTTCAGAATATACTGGAGCAGCTGTTGGCTGGTGCTGATGTTGCTTTGATCTCAGACGCGGGCACGCCGTTAATCTCCGATCCGGGTTATGTGCTGGTTCGGGAAGCCAGGGCGGAAGGGCTGCGGGTTAGCCCGATACCCGGGCCTTGCGCGCTGGTAGCTGCCCTGAGTGCTGCGGGTCTGCCCACCGACCGGTTTTTGTTCGTGGGTTTTCTGCCCGCAAAGGGTGCTGGTCGGCGCACAGCCCTGGAAGAGCTTCGCAAGGAGGTTGCGACGCTGGTGTTTTACGAGTCGCCTCACAGGATACTGAATACGGTCGCGGATATAGCGGAGGTTATGGGGGCGCAGCGGGAGATTGTGCTTGGTCGCGAGATCACCAAGGCCTTTGAAACGTTCTATTCTGGTACGGCAGCAGATGTGCACGCCACCTTGACGGATGACCCCCACGGCAGTCGTGGCGAGTTCGTTGTGATGGTGCGAGGAGCGGAAAAGGCCGAGGCCGGGTTGATGGCCGGTGAATTGGATGTTGATCATTTGCTGGGCCTTCTGATGGCGGAGCTGCCGCTGAAAAAAGTGGCAAAGATAGCCTCCGGTTTGAGTGGCCTGAGCAAGAACGAACTGTATCAGCGTGCCTTGGAGCTCAAGGAGGGTTGACCTTTTGTTCTGCGCTTTTCCTTGCATGGTGCGTGGTGCAATAGTATTGTCTCGCCCGAGCTCGCCAGACAGTCGCCGCCGGTTTTTACCGGGGGAGGAAAGTCCGGGCTCCGCAGGGCAAGGTGCCAGGTAACTCCTGGGCGGCGTGAGCCGACGGAAAGTGCAACAGAAAGTAGACCGCCTAAGTGTTCGTGATTCGTTCGCGGACACCGGTAAGGGTGAAACGGTGCGGTAAGAGCGCACCGCGTGGCTGGCAACAGTCCACGGCGATGGTAAACCCCACCTGGAGCAAGACCAAATAGGAGTCCTATGGCGTGGCCCGCGCTGGACTCGGGTAGGTTGCTTGAGGCCTGTGGTGACGCAGGCCCTAGATGAATGACTGTCCAAGACAGAACCCGGCTTATCGGCGAGCTCGCCTTTTTTCCCTTCATGAAGCCTGTTTATTATCACTGCACATTTCTTATAGCCAAAAAATCTTAAACCTCACTTGTCTTCTTCAGACATTTTTGCAGGTGTTTGATTTTCCTTCTTTTCTTTTCCGTAATGTCACCTCTGACTCACACGAGTCGCCGTAACCTGTTGTCATAAAAGGAACTTTCCCAAGAGTGGCGTCGTTGACGGCGCTTGCATTGTGAATTGCGTGTTTCTATAGTGTGCACAAGTGGGAAAAAGTGGTTTCTAGTGGTTATTTGTGGAATTTGAGTCTCCAGAGACGGTGTAAATGAGCAATTTTCTCGGCAGTCATGCCATCAATATGGATGCAAAGGGTCGCTTGGCGATCCCCGCCAAGGTGCGCGAGACCCTCGCGCAAGCCTGTGGTGGCCGCATTGTATTGACTGCAAATGCTGATGAAGAGCGCTGTGTACTGGTTTACCCGGAGCCTGAGTGGGAGATTCTTCGTGTGAAGATCGAAGATCTTCCCAACATGAAAAAGCCAGTTCGTCGTCTGCAGCGCCTGGTCTTAGGTAATGCAGCGCCCATGGAAATGGACTCGGCCGGTCGCATTCTGGTACCACCAACCTTGCGCAGGCACGCCAATCTGGAAAAAAAGCTGATGCTCGTCGGGCAGGGCAAGAAGCTGGAGTTATGGAGTGAAGAGCGTTGGTTCGAATGGCTGGACGAGACTTCATGCGATGAAGACATTCCGCCCGAGATGGAGGCGCTTTCCCTATGACCTCTGATCGCAAGCCGGAGGCCGGAGCGGAATTTTCCCATCGCTCGGTGCTCCTGGATTCGGCGGTCGACTATATGGTCAGCGATCCCGATGGTAGCTATGTAGACGCAACATTCGGCCGCGGTGGGCATAGTCAGCTCGTTTTGGGGTGTTTGGGTACCTCTGGCCAGTTGCTGGGCATCGACAAAGACCCCGAGGCGATCCTCGTAGCTGAAAAGCTTGCGGAAGCCGATTCCCGTTTCAAGTATTTTCACGGCTCCTTTGCTGAGCTCGGCCGCGCTGTGTCTGAAGCAGGTTGGGAGCAGGTTGATGGCGTGCTGATGGATCTTGGTGTCTCGTCGCCGCAGCTGGATGATGCGTCCAGAGGCTTCAGCTTTATGCGTGATGGTCCCCTTGATATGCGCATGAACCCCCAGCAGTCGCCAAGTGCGGCAGAGTGGTTGATGTATGCCGAAGAACAGGAAATTGCAGATGTGATTTTTCGCTACGGCGAGGAGAAGTTTTCCCGCCGCATTGCTCGGCAGGTCGTTGAGCGGCGTAAAGAAGCACCGATCGAAACAACACTTCAGT
Organism: Marinobacter xiaoshiensis; assembly: GCF_031631795.1. Taxonomy (NCBI): domain Bacteria; kingdom Pseudomonadati; phylum Pseudomonadota; class Gammaproteobacteria; order Pseudomonadales; family Marinobacteraceae; genus Marinobacter; species Marinobacter xiaoshiensis. The sequence goes on along the minus strand of NZ_JAVMBO010000018.1, from coordinate 508,807 downwards.
TGGCCGCATTGGTCAGCGAAGCCGTGCCCAGGAAAGAGAAGCATAAACACCCGGCAACCCGGACGTTCCAGGCGATACGAATCTTTATAAATCGCGAGTTGGAAGATCTGGAAATCGGGTTGCAGGCGGCGGTCGACAGGCTTGCGCCTGGTGGACGGTTGGTTGTGATCAGTTTTCACTCGCTGGAAGACCGGCTGGTAAAGCGCTTTATGCGAGATCTCGCTCGCGGCCCCAGGTTACCCAAGGGTATTCCGGTAACGGCGGCACAGGAGACTTCGGATTTCAGGTTGATAGGCAAGGCGAGCAAGGCCGGTGCCGGTGAGGTTAGTGAGAATGTTCGGGCCCGTAGTGCTGTTATGAGGGTTCTTGAGCGTATCGACAATACAAAGACGTCGCAGGGGAGCGCGTAATTATGGGCGCCATAGCCATAGAAACGGCTGTAAAGCCGGCAAAGTTGAACAAGGAAAAGGTTCGTGAGGGTGTCGTGGCAGCTGTGCGAATCTCCCGACGGGTTTTCGATGCCACGCGCCAAAAAAATGTTTTGGTGTCTCTGGGCTTGGCTGTGCTGCTTGTGGGTTCGTCCATAGGTGTTGTTGTGAGTGCCCATGAGAACCGCGCGCTGTTCAATACCCTGTCTCAGCTGCAGGCAGAGCGTGACAGTTTTCAGGCCGAATGGAGTCAGTTGCTTCTGGAGCAAAGCTCCATGGGTGGCCACGGTCGCGTCGAGCGGCTAGCGGCAGAACGTTTCAATATGGTGGTGCCTGGGCGTCAGGATATTGTTCTGGTGCCCCTGATGTCGCCGCTGGCATCCCGGTAATTTACAACAATAACAACTTCAGGGTGATCTGATTGTCCAATCAGGAGTCAGCAAGAACATTGAGCCAGAGAGTCGCGGCGGGCCTGAAAGCCTGGCGCTTTGGCTCTGTGCTGGGTGTGTTTCTGGTTGTTGTGCTGGCCCTTGGATGGCGTCTGGTTGATCTGCATGTTGTGGATAACGATTTTCTGCGCAAGCAGGGTGACGTGCGCACGATTCGCGTAGAGACCATTGACGCCCACCGTGGCGTAGTGACCGATCGTTATGGTGAGCCCCTGGCTGTAAGTACCCCGGTTCAGACACTCTGGGCCAACCCTTCCGAGACCGATCCCGCCGAGCCACGCCTGACCAATCTGGCTCGGGTGCTGGACATCAGTGAAGCCAGGCTGCGGGAGCGGCTGGCAACATACGCTGGCCGCGAATTCATTTATCTGCGCAGAAAGGTGCAGCCCGGGCTGGCCGCAAAGGCTATGGAGCTGGATATTCCTGGCATCTACACGCGGCAGGAATACCGTCGTTATTACCCTGCGGGCGAGGTGACATCGCATGTTGTCGGGTTTACCAATATCGACGAGCGAGGCCAGGAAGGCCTGGAACTGGCTTATAACGATTGGCTATCTGGTGAGTCGGGTCGCAAGCGTGTTCTAAAGGATAATCGCGGGCGGATCATCAAGGATCTGGCGCTCATCCGTGATGCGGCTCCTGGTCACAATCTTGAACTCAGCATAGATCTGCGCCTGCAGTATCTGGCTTATCGTGAGCTGAAAGCTGTGGTTAGTTCACATAAGGCCCGCGGCGGCACTCTTGTGATGCTGGATGTCGAGACGGGTGAAGTGCTCGCGATGGTCAATCAGGGATCCTATAACCCCAACGATCGCAGCCAGTTCGCATCGGAAAATCTCCGTAATAAGGCCATTACTGATTTGTTTGAGCCTGGCTCAACCATGAAGCCCATCTCTATGGCAGCGGCGCTTGAATCCGGGCAATACACCGCTAATGAGACCATTGATACCTCGCCCGGTTATCGGCGTTTTGGCAGGTTCACAATCCGCGATTACCGGAATTACGGCGTTATTAGCCTTACCGACATCATCGTGAAATCGAGCAACGTAGGTATCAGCAAGATCGCTACGGAATTGGGTGGTGACACGATTCGCAACCTCTACGCCCGCCTCGGGTTTGGTCAGCCAACAGGTATTGGATTTCCGGGAGAAGCTGTAGGGGTATTGCCAGCACCACCGAAGTGGCGCCCCTCCGAGGAAGCAACGCTCTCATACGGTTACGGAATGAGCGTGAATGCACTTCAGTTAGCTCAGGCCTATATGGTTATCGCCAATGGCGGTGTGCGTTACCCCCTAAGCCTGATGAAGCTGAACGAAAAGCCTGTTGGTGAAAGGGTTCTTTCCGAGCGGGTAACAAGTGATGTTCGGGCAATGCTGGGAGAAGTGGTTTCCAGAGGTTCTGGCAAACGTGCTCAGCCTGGCTTTTATAGTGCCGGAGGCAAAACAGGAACGGTTCATCTGGTTGGTGCCCAAGGCTACGAAGACAGCCAGTACAAGGCAATTTTTGCCGGTATGGCCCCCATCGACAACCCAAGAATTGTCACAGTTGTAGCAGTGGATGCGCCGCAGTCAGGTGAATACTACGGCGGCGAAGTGGCCGCGCCAGTGTTTTCTCGGGTGATGAGCGATGCGCTGCGTCTGCTTAACGTAAAGCCTGAGCTGGAGGTTGGCGCAACAAGTCGGCAGCCGGTAAACATCGGGGCGAGGGGGTAGGCCTATGTGCATAACATCTCTCAGTACGTTGTTGCAGGGTATTGCGCCCGTGCCTTCTGTTTTCGATGTGACCATCCACGGGCTGCAAACGGATAGCCGTGAAGTTCGTTCCGGAGATGCATTTGTTGCTTTGGCAGGCGCAAAGACGCCGGCTGACCAGTATGTGGATCAAGCAATAGCGGCAGGCGCCACAGTTGTGCTTCTGGAAACGGAGAGCAGCGGCGAGTGCCAGGAATATCGGGGTGCATTGATTGTGCCTGTTCCGGAACTCCGACAACTACTGGGGAAAATTGCAGCCCGCTTTTACGAGCACCCTTCGCGCAGGCTGCGGTTGATCGGCGTTACCGGTACCAACGGAAAAACCTCGGTGAGCCATTACATCGCCCAGTTACTAGGCGCGGCAGACACGCCCTGTGGTGTTCTGGGGACTTTGGGTTACGGCATGCCCGGTTCCTTGCAGAAGGCCAGCCATACTACGCCTGACGCGGTTCAGATTAATCGTGCTTTGTCGGGCATTCTTGCCAGTGGCGGCCGCGCAGCAGCGATGGAAGTGTCTTCCCATGGTCTGGATCAAGGCAGAGTAGACGGCCTGGCAATAACCGGTGCCGTGTTTACCAATCTGACGCGGGACCATCTGGACTATCACGGTTCAATGGAGTCCTACGGTGCGACCAAGGCACGATTGTTCGAGCGTGAGGATGTGCACTTCTCGGTGATCAATTTTGATGATCCCTTTGGTCGTCAGCTCTATGAAAAGCTTGAAGGTAAGTGTGATCGCATTCGCTACAGCCTTCACGAATCCGAAGTCGAGCTGTGGCTGAAAGAATTTCGTCCCACAGATAACGGCTTTGATGCTGTGGTTGATGGCGAGTGGGGCGAATTTGGCTTTTCCGCGCCGCTGATGGGGAGTTTCAATGCCAGCAACGTGCTTGCGGCAATTGCAGCGGTTATGACCCTGAATGTGACGGTCGAACAGGTACGGCAGGCGGTAGAACTGTTAACACCGCCACCCGGGCGGCTTGAGCGTTTCTGTGGCGCAAGCGGCGTTCGTGCTGTGGTTGATTATGCGCACACACCCGATGCGCTCGCGAATGCTTTAGCTGCGCTGCGGCCTCACGTAACAGGCAAGCTGATCTGTGTGTTTGGTTGCGGTGGCGACCGGGATAGCGGCAAACGGCCTGAAATGGCGAAGGAAGCTGAAAAGTGCGCCGATGTCCTTATCGTTACAGATGACAACCCGCGGACAGAAAACCCGGTGGAGATTGTGCAGGACATTCTGGCGGGCTTCTCCCGGCCGGATGCCGCCACAGTTATTCACGACCGGGCTGAGGCGATTCGCACAGCCATAAATATGTCAGAGCCAGGCGACCTTGTTCTTGTTGCAGGCAAAGGCCACGAATCCTGGCAAGAGATAGCGGGTCAGAAGCTCCCGTTCAGTGACGCAAGTCATGTGCGCCAAGGCTTGAATATCGAGGGGGCGGACCTATGATGCGCGCCTTCTCTATCGCTGAGGCTGTGGGTTTTACCAGCGCAAAGTGTGTGTCGCAGGGGCTGGATGCGGTTCAGTTCACTGGCGTGTCCACAGACACGCGCGTATTGAAAGCAGGTGAGCTATTTGTCGCCCTGCGCGGTGACAACTTTGATGGTCACAAGTTTTTACAGGCTGCTCAGAAGCTGGGTGCCAGTGCTGCCGTGGTTGATACGCCGGTAGATAACAGCCCCGATATGCCGCAGCTGGTTGTGGCAGACACCGTTGAGGCGCTGGCGAATCTTGCTGCGGGCAATCGCAATGAAAGCGACGCGAAGCTGGTTGCGATTACAGGTAGCAGTGGCAAAACCACTGTTAAAGAGCTGGTCGCTGCCATTCTGGCACGAATGGGGGAAACCCTTGCGACACGCGGCAACCTGAACAATCACATTGGTGTGCCCTTGACCCTGTTCGGCCTGGAGCCCAGGCACGAATATGGTGTTGTTGAATTAGGTGCCAGCGGGATTGGTGAAATCGCCCATACCGTTGCAATGACCAAGCCTCAGGTTGTGATTCTCACGAATGCGGGAGAAGCACACCTCGAGGGCTTTGGCAGTTACGAGAATATCGTGCGGGCCAAGGGCGAAATTATCGAAGGTGTCAGCGATGCCGGCTTGGTGGTTCTGAACCGGGATGACCCTGCGTTCGAACAGTGGCTTGCCCGAGCCGGGAACCGACGGGTTGTCAGTGTCAGTCGCTTGGGGCACCCCGAGGCGGACTACAGTGCAGTTATCCAGCCAAAGCAAAGCATACAGGCGGAAGTTGTGTGTGCAGGGCCTGACGGATGGGGGCTCACGTTCCTGTTGCCCCTCGAAGGCGAGCACAACGTAACCAACGCTCTGCTGGCGATTGCAGCAGCCCGTGAGCTGGGTGCAACGGATTCGGCAATCAAAGACGGTCTGGCCGGGGTCCAGCCAGCACGTGGGCGCCTCCAGGTAGTCAATCTTCCGGGAGAATTGTCAGTTATTGATGACAGTTACAACGCAAACCCGGCCTCCATGAAAGCAGCGTTGGGTGTTCTGGCAAAGCGCCAAGGCGCGCATATTGCGGTTTTAGGAGCGATGGGCGAACTCGGGCCAACCGCTCGCGAACTTCACCGTGAAGTGGGTGCCTTTGCTTCGGAGTTGGGCATTGCCCGCCTGGTAACGGTAGGTCCCGGCTGCGAAGGCTATGCCGAGGGTTTTGGTGAAGGGACAGAGATGTATGAAACACACGATGAGGCCGTGCAGGTCATTTATCGGGCTAAAGAGCGGCCAATGACCGTGCTGGTTAAAGGGTCCAGAAGTTCCGCCATGGATCTCGTGGCGGATGGAATTATAAACAAGGTGAATAAAGCATGTTGCTCTGGCTGACAGGGGTTCTTTCAGACTATTTTTCGGCGCTGACGGTGTTTCAGTACCTGACCGTGCGCGGAATTCTGGGCACGTTAACCGCGCTCCTGATCTCTTTGCTTATCGGACCAGTGATGATCCGCAAACTGAGTCAGTATCAGATTGGTCAGGCGATTCGTGATGATGGTCCCCAGACACACCTCAGTAAAGCTGGAACGCCAACCATGGGCGGCGCGCTGATTCTGGTCTCTATCGGCATCAGCACATTGTTGTGGGCGGACCTGTCCAACCGTTATGTGTGGGTGACGTTGCTGGTTACCTTGCTGTTCGGCGCTATTGGCTGGGTGGATGATTACCGGAAAGTGGTTGAGCGCAACCCTCGTGGCCTGCCTGCACGGTGGAAGTACTTCTGGCAGTCTTTGATTGGTGCAGCCGCAGCCATAGTGTTGTACTTCAGTTCCGCTTTGCCCCAGGAAACCTCGTTGTACCTGCCATTTCTTAAAAATGTGTCACTGACCCTCGGGCCGGTGCTCTTTATCCTGCTTACTTATTTTGTGATTGTCGGTAGCAGCAACGCGGTGAACCTGACAGATGGTCTGGATGGCCTCGCAATCATGCCCACCGTCATGGTTGCAGGTGCCTTGGGCATTTTCGCCTACGTATCCGGTAACGTGCAGTTCGCAAATTATCTGCTGATCCCGCACTTGCCGGGTACCGGCGAACTGATTGTCTTTTGCGGGGCCCTCGTGGGCGCCGGTCTTGGCTTCCTCTGGTTTAACACTTATCCCGCCCAAGTATTTATGGGTGACGTTGGCGCCTTGGCTTTGGGTGCAGCTTTGGGTGTGGTTGCAGTGATCGTGCGCCAGGAAATCATTCTTTTCATCATGGGCGGCGTGTTTGTAATGGAAACAGTGTCAGTGATCCTTCAGGTTGCCTCGTTCCGGCTGACTGGTCGCCGGATATTCCGGATGGCACCACTGCATCACCATTTTGAACTTAAAGGATGGCCAGAACCGCGTGTGATTGTGCGTTTCTGGGTCATCACTGTAATTCTCGTTCTGATTGGCTTGTCCAGTCTGAAATTACGATAGGAAGCCGGACTGATTATGAGTGTCATCACTTCAGATCGTCGCACACTGGTAGTAGGGCTCGGTAAAACCGGGCTCTCCTGCGTGCGCTATCTGACTGCGCAGGGGCGAGAGGTTGCCGTGGCGGATAGCCGCGAAGCGCCGCCGTGCCTGGATGACCTTCGCGCCGAATGGCCTGATATTTCGGTGCATCTTGGATCGTTCAACTCTGAGCTGTTTGCCGGTTTCAATGAACTGATTGTAAGCCCGGGAATCAGCATCGCTGAGCCTGCCATCGCCTATGCCGCCGAACAAGGTGCTCGCATACGGGGCGATATTGATCTGTTTGCTGAGGCTGCCGACGCGCCTGTTGTGGCCATAACGGGCTCCAACGGTAAGACCACTGTTACGACCTTGCTGGGTGAAATGGCGCGTTCTGCGGGTCGCAAGGTTCAGGTTGGCGGGAATATCGGCACACCGGCACTGGATTTGCTGGGCCTGGGCGCCGACTTGTACGTGCTTGAACTCTCCAGCTTTCAGTTGGAAACCACTACAGGTCTGAATGCGCTGGCGGCAACCGTGCTGAATGTCAGTGATGATCATCTGGATCGCTATCCGGACAAGATGGCTTATTTCCAGGCAAAGCAACGAATCTTCCAGGGCTGCAAGAACGCTATCGTGAACCTGGACGATGCGCTCAGCACTCCCATGGCGCGGGACAACCTGCGGTTTGTGTGTTTTGGCTTTAATCGGGTGAACCCGCAAACGTTCAGTACCCGGGAAGACGATCAGGGCCTATGGCTGACCTTCGGCTTCGATAACCTGCTCAATGCCAGCGAGCTGAAACTGATGGGCTGGCACAACCTCAGCAACGTAATGGCTGCGTTGGCACTTGGGCAGGCCGCGGGACTGCCAATGGACATCATGTTGGATAGCGCGCGGAACTTCAGTGGGTTGCCGCACCGCTGTGAGCTTGTGCGCAGGCTTGCAGGCGTGGATTACATCAATGACTCCAAGGGCACGAATGTTGGAGCCACCGTCGCCGCCATAAAAAGCCTGGTGCCGGAAGGCGAAGGGAAACTCGTGCTGATTGCTGGTGGAGAAGGCAAGGGTGCCGAGTTTACAGAGCTGGCGGCCCCCGTCAGTGACGGTTGCCGCGCGGTTGTATTGATTGGCCGCGATGCAGATCGTATTGCTGGGGCTCTGGCCTCCGAGACGCCGGTATACCGGGCCGAAACCTTGAAGGCTGCGGTGGAAAAATCTGCCGAGCTTGCGCAGCAAGGCGATCGGGTACTCTTTTCCCCCGCTTGCGCGAGCTTCGATATGTTTGCGGACTATATGGATCGTGGTGAGCAATTCCGCACCCAGGTCCAATCACTGCGGGAGGTGAACTGATGCAGTTAGGGCTATCAGCAGCACCCGCAAGGACACAATGGTTGGGCGAAATTCAGCCCCTGCCGGTTCTGGTTATCAGCTCGGTTGCCTTGCTGATTATCGGGGTTGTGATGATTTCCTCCGCTTCCATGGACTTGGCGGTAGAGACCATGGGCAATGGTTATCACTATGTGATTCGCCAGCTCATGTTCGCGGTTATGGGCTGCATGCTGGCATTGGTGTCGGTCAACGTGCCAGTGGCCTGGTGGGAGCGCAGCGGTTGGTTGTTGCTCGGGATAGGGCTGCTGGTGCTGGTCCTGGTTCTTACGCCACTGGGTCGCACCGTGAACGGTTCTACGCGCTGGATCCCGTTTGGGCTGTTCAACGTGCAAGTGTCGGAAGTGGCAAAGCTATGCCTGATTGCATACCTGGCCGGCTACGTTGTAAGGCGCCGCGATGAGTTGCTGAATACCTGGCCGGGCTTTTTGAAGCCGCTGGTCGTTCTTGGCGTGGCATCTGCCTTGTTGGTTATTCAGCCTGACTTTGGGGCGACAGTGGTTCTGGTGACCGCAGCTGCGGGCATGATTTTCCTTAGCGGTGTGCGGCTTAGCCGGTTTGTACCGCTGATTGCCATTCTGGTGGTGCTCGGGGTGATTCTGGTACTGACGCAGCCCTACCGGCTGAAGCGCGTAGTGAGTTACCTCGACCCCTGGAAAGATCAGTTCGACAGCGGCTACCAGCTAACGCAGTCATTGATTGCTTTTGGTCGCGGCGACTGGAGTGGCGTTGGCCTCGGAAACTCAATACAGAAGCTGTTCTTCCTGCCGGAGGCTCATACAGACTTTATTTTCGCCATCATCGCGGAAGAGTTCGGGCTGATTGGCTCACTGATCGTGCTGGGGCTGTTTACTGTGCTGGTTGTAACCGGATTCGTGATTGCACGGCGGGCAGAAAAGGCAGATATGCCGTTTGGTGCCTGCTTCGCCTACGGCATCACATTGCTGATCGGCTTGCAGGCCGGAATCAACATGGCAGTCAGTACCGGATTGCTTCCCACCAAAGGGCTGACCTTGCCGTTGGTGAGTTATGGCGGCTCCAGCTTGATGATCAGCTGTGTGTGTATCGGCATTCTCGCTCGGGTTGAAATGGAACGGCTGGATAAGGAAAAGCAGGTTTCGGAAAAGACGGCCCCCCGGAAGCGAGGAGGTGCGCGCTATGAATGAACCTCGCCGCTTTCTGATGATGGCTGGAGGCACTGGCGGCCACGTGTTTCCAGCACTTGCCACCGCACGGGCACTCGAAGCCAAGGGGCATGAAGTGCACTGGCTGGGTGCTGTCGGCGGCATGGAGGAACGGTTGATTTCTGACACTGGCATACCTATGTCGTTGATCCACATTTCGGGGCTCCGGGGAAAAGGCAAGCTTGCTTTGCTGGCAGCGCCGTTCCGCCTGATGCGTGCTCTGGGTGAAGCGTTCACCATCATGCGCCGCATTCGCCCGGATTGTGTGGTTGGCATGGGTGGGTTTGTGACGGGCCCTGGAGGCTTGGCAGCCTGGCTTACGAAAACGCCGCTGGTGATTCATGAGCAGAATGCCATTGCAGGCATGACCAACCGGATTCTGGTGCGGTTTGCAAAAACGGTACTGGAAGCCTTCCCGGGAAGTTTTGGAACAGACGTGGTCACCCGGTGTACCGGTAATCCGGTGCGGGAAGATCTGGCGACCTTAGCGTCCCCGGAAGAAAGAATGGCCGGGCGCTCGAACGAATCCGGAGATCAGAACAATTCGCTGCGAATTCTGGTGATCGGTGGCAGTTTGGGTGCCCAGGTGTTCAATCAGCAATTGCCAGAAGCCCTGGCAATGCTGCCAGAACAGGAGCGACCACAGGTGCGGCATCAGTGTGGGGAACGACATCTTGAAGATGCCCGCGCCTCTTATGAGCAGCACGGCGTGAGTGCCGATGTTGAACCGTTTATTAAGGATATGGCGGAAGCCTACGGTTGGGCCGACGTAGTGTTGTGCCGCGCTGGCGCACTGACGGTATCTGAATTGTGTGCCGCAGGAATCGGCGCAGTGCTGGTGCCATTCCCCCATGCGGTGGACGATCATCAAACGAAAAATGGTCAGCAATTGGTGAGTGCCAAAGCGGCCATCCTGATACCACAGTCACGGCTTACACCGGCCGTGCTGGCAGAAACCCTTGGCGACCTTGCCGGGGATCGCGCCCGAGTCATGGAAATGGCCAAGGCTGCACATACTTTGGCTCGCCCCGATGCAACGGAGCGAGTCGTAAATTATTGCCTGGAGGCCGCTAATGGCTGATACAAACAATCCGCCGCTTGCTTTTCAAGTACCGGAAATGCGCCGGATTCGCCACATTCACTTTGTGGGTATCGGTGGTGCCGGCATGAGTGGCATTGCAGAAGTGCTGAAAAACCAGGGCTACGACGTGTCTGGCTCAGACATCAAACAAGGTGTAGTTACAGATCGTCTCAAAGCCATGGGCATTGAGATTCAGATTGGCCACCGTGAGGAAAACAGCGCTAAGGCCGACGTGGTTGTAGTGTCGTCTGCTGTTGCATCTGACAACCCCGAGATGGTTTCGGCCCGCAGTCGGCGGGTGCCTATTGTGCCCCGTGCTGAAATGCTGGCGGAAATCATGCGTTACCGCCACGGCATTGCCGTAGCCGGAACCCATGGCAAAACCACTACAACCAGCCTGATTGCGTCGGTGCTGGGTGAAGCCGGGCTTGATCCCACTTTCGTGATCGGCGGCAAACTGAACAGTGCAGGTACCAATGCCAAGCTGGGTGGGTCCCGATATCTGGTTGCTGAAGCGGATGAGAGCGATGCCTCCTTTCTGCACCTGACGCCGACCGTGTCAGTGGTCACCAACATCGAAGCCGATCATATGGACACCTACGACGGCGACGTGGAAAAGCTTAAACAAACGTTTGTGGATTTCCTTCATAACCTGCCTTTTTACGGCTTGGCTGTGATGTGCGTGGATGATCCCTATGTGAACGAAATCATCCCCCGAATCTCCCGTGCCATCATCACCTATGGCATCAGTAACCAGGATGCAGATTATCGGGCTGAGAATATTGTTTCTGATGGTTTGAGAACTCATTTCGTGGTGAAACGCCCCGGCGGCCGAAGCGACCTTACTGTGGAACTCAAAATGCCCGGGCGGCACAACGTTCTGAACGCCTTGGCCGTGATCGCTGTGGCGACGGATGACGGTATTGCAGATGAAGCAATTTGTCGCGGGCTGGCAGCCTTTGCCGGCGTTGGCCGCCGCTTTCAGGTTTACGGCGATTACAAAATACCCAAAGGCACCATCACTCTGGTGGACGACTATGGACACCACCCTACAGAGGTCGAGGCAGTCATTCGTGCTGCTCAGGGTGCCTGGCCCGGGCGTCGCATAGTGATGCTGTACCAGCCCCACAGATTCAGCCGGACTCGTGACTTGTATGAGGACTTTGTTCGAGTGTTGTCGGAGGTTGATGGTCTGCTGCTGATGGATGTGTACTCTGCCGGAGAAACTGCAGTTCCTGGTGCCGACAGCAGGGCCTTGTGCCGCAGCATAAGGCAGCGGGGCAAGATAGAACCTCTATTTGTCGAAGATAACCGTGAGATTGAGGGTTTGCTGTCCAACGTTTTGCAAGACGGCGATCTTTTGATTACCCAGGGTGCTGGGGACATTGGTGGGATAGCGATCCGGTTGGCGGCGCAAGGAGTTGTTTCAGGTGAGTGATATGCAGCATCCCGGAATACCGGCGTATCAGGCCGATCCAGAGGTGGTTAAGGCGCTTGGGCGCGTCGCTGTTTTTATGGGCGGGGACTCGGCTGAGCGGGATGTCTCCCTCAAAAGTGGCAAGGCGGTTCTCGCAGCTCTGATTTCTGCGGGCGTAGATGCCTTTGCAATGGATGTTCAGGGGTGTCTTCTGAAGACTGCAGAAAATCCGGACTTTGACCGGGTCTTCATTGCCCTGCATGGCCGTGGCGGAGAAGACGGAACCCTGCAAGCCATTCTTGCTCAGGCGGGAATTCCTTATACCGGCAGTGAGGTAATGGCTTCCGCTCTGGCGATGGATAAATTGCGAACCAAGTACGTGTTTGCTGGCTGTGGTTTGCCAACACCGAAGTTCAGAACCATGACGGCAGCCAGTGACGCCGAACAGATTGTTCAAGCGTTGCGTATGCCTTTGAGTGTTAAGCCGTCAAGGGAAGGTTCCAGCATTGGAATCCGCAAAGTGAATACTGCTGCAGAGCTGGTAGAAGCCTACGAGGCTGCCGCCGCACTGGATACCCAAGTGTTGGTAGAAGAGTGGGTTGAAGGCCCTGAGTTTACGGTCAGCTTATTGCAGGACAAGGCTCTGCCGGCCATCGGCTTGAGCACCGATCACGTGTTCTACGACTATGACGCGAAATATCTGGCGGACGACACCCGTTATCGGATTCCCTGCGGTCTGTCGCCTCAGGATGAAGCGAAGTTGCAGAATCTTGCGCTGGAGGCATTCCGGGTCGTGGGCTGCCGCACTTGGGGCCGTGTAGACATCATGCAGGATGCAGAGGGTGAATTCTGGCTTCTGGAAGTCAACACAGTTCCGGGCATGACTGATCACAGCCTGGTGCCAATGGCGGCAAAAGCTGCTGGCATCAGTTTTGAAGAACTGGTTGTGAGGATTTTGCACGACACGTTGGAGGGAGCCGATGCTTGACACACTGCTAATCCGGAGCCGGGCGATACCGTCCGACCCTCCCCGGCGCCGGGGAGCAACAACCCTCGGCCCCGAGAAGGACCGGTTTGGAGTGTTAAAAGCAATTCTGGCTGCGGTGCCCTGGCTTCAGGCCGGTATGGGCATTGCGATTCTGCTAGCGGCGGGCCTTGTGCCTTGGGCAACGGGCAAAGTGCTGGGGGCCATGGATCAACAAATTCTGGCTATTGATGTGAATGGCGATTTTGTCGGCGATAGCCGCGTTGCCATTGAACGTCAGGCCGGCAACTGGGTCGGTAAGAGCTACTTTTCGACGGATCTTTCGGACATCAAGGCAGATCTTGAAAGGCGCCCCTGGGTTGAAACCGTAGCGGTGCGACGCGTATGGCCGGATCGACTGGAAATTAACATCCGGGAGAAAAGGCCGCTGGCTTACTGGACGGACGGCCGCCTGGTTAGCCGCACTGGTGAGCTGTTCATGCCGCCAAACCCGGAAGTTGCGGGAAGGTTGCCACAGCTTGCGGGCCCCGATGAGCGGGTGCGTGATGTGATCGACATGGCTCGCACCATGAGTGACAAGTTGGTCGGGCACGGCCTGGGATTCGCAGGGCTTTCACTTGAACGGCGGGGTGCCTGGACGCTCAGTCTCTCAAATGGAATTGAAGTGGTACTCGGCCGGGATCAGGTCGCGAAGCGCTTTGAGCGCTTTATCACAGTGTATGAAAACCGGCTGATATCGCGGTCGGATGAAGTTAGCCGGGTAGATGCCCGTTACACCAATGGTGTGGCGGTTCAATGGAAGCAGGCGCAGGCTGCTTCCGGCCCGAAAACATAGAAACAGTAAATTCAGACCTACGGTTTGGTGGAACGCATGTCATCGGTTGAAACGGAAAACATGATTGTCGGCCTCGATATTGGAACCTCGAAAGTGGTTGCTATTGTCGGCAAACGCAAGATGGACGGAACCATTGAGGTGGTGGGTATTGGCTCCCATCCTTCCCGGGGTCTGAAGCGGGGTGTGGTGGTTAATATCGAAACCACGGTTCAGGCAATCCAGCGAGCGGTTGAGGAAGCCGAGCTGATGGCCGGTTGTCGCATTCATTCTGTGTATGCAGGGATTGCAGGCAGTCATATCAAGAGCCTCAACTCCCACGGCATTGTCGCTATTCGTGACCGGGAAGTGACTCAGGCTGACATCGACCGGGTTATAGACGCTGCACAGGCCGTCGCCATTCCTGCTGATCAGAAGATCCTGCACATTTTGCCGCAGGAATTTGTGATTGATAACCAGGAGGGCATCAAAGAGCCAATGGGTATGTCCGGTGTGCGTCTGGAGGCGAAGGTGCACCTGGTTACCTGTGCCGTCAACGCAGCCCAGAATATTGAAAAGTGCATTCGCCGCTGTGGTCTAGAAGCCGACGACATCATTCTGGAGCAGCTGGCGTCGAGCCACGCAATTCTCACAGATGACGAAAAAGAACTGGGTGTCTGTGTAGTGGATATGGGCGGCGGCACCACGGATATTGCCGTGTTCACCGGCGGGGCCATTCGTCACACCGCTGTTATTCCCATTGCTGGTGATCAAGTTACAAACGACATAGCCATGGCTCTGCGTACGCCCACGCAGAACGCAGAAGAAATCAAGATCAAGTATGCCTGTGCCTTGACTCAGCTGGCTGGCGCAGATGAAACCATCAAGGTGCCCAGCGTTGGCGACCGGGCACCGAGGGATCTCTCACGGCAAGCCTTGGCAGAAGTGGTAGAGCCCCGTTACGAGGAGCTGTTTACCCTCGTGCAATCAGAGCTGCGCCGTTCAGGATTTGAAGACATGATTCCGGCGGGAATCGTGATTACAGGCGGCTCCTCCACCATGGAAGGCGTGGTGGAGCTTGCTGAAGAAATTTTCCATATGCCGGTACGCTTGGCGTGTCCGCACGCAGTGTCCGGCATGACAGAAGTTGTTAATAACCCTATCTACGCCACCGGCGTGGGGTTATTGATTCATGGTTTCCGGCAGATGGATCTTGGCCGGGTACCGGTGCTCAAGGGTGAAGACGCACCCTCGCTGTTTGAGCGCATGAAAGCCTGGTTTACCGGTCATTTCTGACGGTTCCGGGAAGGTAGTAAACGAAGGTATCTCGAAAAATACAATCTCGAATTAACAGCCTGGAACAAGGCTGAAAACAGCACGAAGGGGAAGGGGAATGTTTGAACTAGTCGATAATGTCCAACAAAACGCTGTCATTAAGGTAATCGGTGTGGGCGGTGGTGGCGGTAACGCCGTACGGCACATGCTGAACAGTGACATTGAGGGTGTAGATTTTATCTGCGCCAACACAGATGCCCAGGCATTGGCTGGTATGGATGCACGCCAGATCATTCAGCTGGGCGGTAACATCACGAAAGGTCTGGGCGCAGGCGCGAATCCTGAAATCGGGCGGCAGTCTGCTCTGGAAGATCGCGACCGTATCGCCGAAGCCATCAAAGGCGCGGACATGGTGTTCATCACCGCAGGAATGGGTGGTGGCACCGGTACCGGTGCTGCACCTGTGGTTGCAGAAGTTGCGCGGGAAATGGGCATTCTGACCGTTGCCGTGGTAACCAAGCCGTTCAACTTTGAAGGCGGCAAGCGCATGAGCTTGGCCGTAGAAGGGCTCAGAGAGCTGGAAGAATGCGTTGACTCGCTGATTACCATCCCTAACGAAAAGCTGCTGGCGGTTCTGGGTAAAAAGACCAGCCTGCTGGACGCATTCGCTGCTGCGAACGACGTTCTGCTTGGGGCGGTTCAGGGTATTGCTGATCTGATTACCCGCAACGGTATGATAAACGTTGACTTTGCGGACGTTAAGACAGTCATGTCCGAGATGGGCATGGCAATGATGGGTACGGCAACCGCCACCGGTGAGAACCGTGCGCGGGAAGCTGCCGAAGCGGCCATCCGCAGCCCGCTGCTGGAAGACGTCAACTTGCAGGGTGCCAAGGGTATTCTGGTCAACATTACTGCCGGTATGGACCTGAACCTGGGCGAATTCTCCGAGGTTGGCGACATTGTGCGTGAGTTTGCATCGGATACCGCTACCGTTGTTGTTGGTACCGTTATTGATCCGGAAATGACCGACGAACTTAAGGTAACTGTTGTTGCCACAGGCCTGGGCGGAGACCGTGAAAAGCCTACCAAGGTGGTGGATAACACCCGCTCCCTGGACGGCAAAACAGATTACAAACAGCTGGATCGCCCTGCAATCCTGCGTCGCCGTGCGGTATCTCACGGTAATGTTGCGATTGATCAGAGCAAGGAAAGTGAAGAGCAGGGTGTCGACTATCTCGATATTCCCGCATTCCTTCGCCGGCAGGCTGACTGATAATCTGTTGCAAATGACATCCGGTAGGGAGTGATTGTTGTCATCATTAATCACGATCCCGGATAACGATACGCTGGCTGCTGCAGCTATGTTGCTTAAAGTTTAGGCAATACAGGGCCGCGCAAATGGCAATCAGTCGTATTTTTTGGTATTCTGAGCGCACATTTTTGTTTAGAATATCGCCAATTTTTACGGAATAACGAACCGATGATCAGACAACGGACACTTAAAAACACGATCCGTGCTACCGGAGTCGGGCTGCATTCAGGGGAAAAGGTTTACCTTACCCTGAAGCCTGCACCGATAGACTCGGGAATCATTTTCCGTCGCACCGATCTGGACCCAGTGGTCGAGATTCTGGCCTGTGCTGAAAATGTGGGTGAGACCATGCTGTCCACGACGCTGGTAAAAGACGGTGTCCGTGTGGCAACAATCGAGCATTTGTTGTCAGCCATGGCTGGTCTCGGTATCGATAACTGCTATGTGGAACTGAGCGCTGCAGAAGTGCCGATCATGGACGGCTCTGCCGGCCCATTCGTCTTTCTGCTGCAGTCTGCCGGCATTGCCGAGCAGGAAGCGGCCAAACGTTTCATTCGCATCAAGCGGGAAGTCACGATTGAAGAAGGCGACAAGAAGGCTACCTTCCTGCCGTTTGAGGGCTTCAAGGTGAGCTTCGGCATCGACTTTGATCATCCGGTGTTCAAGGGCCGTGCCCAGACCGCGACGGTAGACTTTTCAAGCACGTCTTTCGTGAAGGAAGTCAGCCGCGCAAGAACTTTCGGGTTCATGCGTGACATTGAAAAGCTTCGAGCGATGAATCTGGCGCTAGGTGGCAGTGTAGATAACGCCATTGTGGTAGACGACTACAAAATCCTGAACGAAGACGGCCTTCGTTATGAGGATGAGTTCGTCAAGCACAAAGTACTGGACGCAATCGGTGATCTTTACCTGTTAGGCAATAGCCTGATTGGTGAATTCCGTGGCATCAAGTCCGGTCACGATCTGAATAATAAGCTGCTGCGCAAGCTCAGGGCGGAAGAGGATGCATGGGAAGTGGTAACCTTCGATAACGAAGAGACCGCACCTATCTCCTATATGAAACCTGTGCTGGCGGTGCCGGCTTAAGGCTGGATGCCTTAATCCCGTACGTGGCTTGCGAGTTTTTCGAGAACCTCGCGTAGTTTTTTATCCTTCGTGTGCCCGGCTTCCTCTTTGAGGAGCTGGGCATTTTCTTTACTAAGCGTCAGTTTTTTCGCCGGTGGTTTTTCGTTAAACCTTGGTGGTACTACCTTTACTTTGAGTTTCCACACGAACCGGAACAGTTCGTTCTCCCGTAGTTTTTCCATGATCTCGTGCTGGCGGAAACGAATCTGGCTGGCCTTTCCGGCGCTTTCGGTAGAGAGGGTTAGTTCTCCTTCCAGGCAGCAGACAAATCGGGTGCCGGGCGCCAGTGTTGGCGGTAAAGAGGCAATAACCTCCTCTTCTGCCTTGCGGTGAGTGTTGGCTTTTGCGACCAGATCGCGCAGGACCGGCGTTCTGCCCAGGTTGTCGAAGGTCATTTTTTGCTCATTTTTTCGTTTCATAAGGCGTTTTCTTCTCGACGACCACGATAACGATTGGTTACACTTCGGCACGCTTTGTGCGTAGCACCGGTGTTACTCTTGTTTTACCTTGTTGTAAATCAGTATGTCTACCGGGCGCTGCGATATATCAGTACGTAGTTGTTGCTAAGGATGGCAAACCCACTCGGATTATTCGGGGCCGCAACACTACAGGAGATGGTTGCGGTTCATTGATGAAATCAGAAAACACTATGAATATCATTCTTGTTGGCAAGAGTCACGGCAAGTCCCGCGTATTGGCGCTGAATAGCACGGTTGTTGTGGCTATGGCACTTGTGGGTGTTGCGCTGATAACAGCTGCAGGCTGGGCAGGATATAGCGTGGCGGAAAGTAAGGCTGAAGCGCGTGAGCCGACTGACTCCGAGCTTGTTGCGCATTGGCGGAGCAAACTGGGGGAGCAAAAAGTTGAACTTGCCGGTTTACAGCAGAATGTTCAGGACCAGGTAGATGCTCTGACCCTGCGCCTTGGTGAGATTCAGGGTCGTTTGTTGCGCCTTGATGCCTTGGGACAGCGCTTCGTGGAGTCTGGACTGGTTGCCAGCGATGAATTTGACTTTAATCAGCCAGCAGCGGTTGGTGGCCCGGAAGACTCGCATCCTGCAGATTCGTTCTCAGCACCCGATTTAACCCGGATGATTGATGAACTGGAGCGCAAAATGCTCGACCGCGAACAACAGTTGCGCCTCCTTGATCAGGTTTCCTCCCGCCAGAAGCTGGAGGATGAGTTGTATCTGGAAGGTCGCCCTATCACTTGGGGTTGGTTGTCGTCGCGTTATGGCTACCGTTCAGACCCGTTTACTGGCAAGCGTACCTGGCACGCCGGGGTTGATCTGGCCGGAAAGGATGGCAGCGATATTATTTCTGTCGCTGGTGGTGTAGTGACCTATGCCTCGGAACGCCATGGCTACGGCAACCTGGTTGAAGTTGACCACGGTGATGGCTTGGTTACCCGCTACGCCCACAGCAAGACAATCAAGGTAAAAGTGGGTGACGTGGTTCAGAAGGGGCAGGTGCTTGCGCTGATGGGAAGCACTGGTCGCTCAACGGGTCCCCACGTGCATTTCGAGGTGATTCGTAACGGTAAAACAGAAAACCCCGAAACCTACATGAAAAGAGCCAGTCGTTAATTGCTCAGGTGTCGCCTGACGTTCGCTTAGCCCCCGCCAGCCTCATCAGGTTCTTTAGCTCCCGGTATTTGGCACAGGATAGCCGCATAACTTCGGCTATGTGAGCCCTGCCTTTTGTACTCCCGCAAAATAAGGTTAGAATGCCGGCTTCCTCCGTTTAATCAAAGAAGCAGTGGTCTATGTTCTCAAAGTTTGCAACCAAGATGTTCGGCAGTAAAAATGCCAGAGAAATCAAGAGAATGCGCAAGCTGGCCTTGGGTGTTAATGAGCTTGAAGAGCAGTTTGGCAATCTTACGGACTCCGAGTTGCAGGGCAAGACTGCCGAGTTCCGTCGTCGGCTGGACGAGGGAGAGAGTCTCGATGCATTACTGCCTGAGGCTTTTGCTACTGTACGTGAAGCTGGGCGCCGGGTTATGGGCATGCGCCACTACGATGTGCAGCTGATCGGTGGTATTACCCTGCATGAAGGCAGGATTGCTGAGATGAAGACCGGTGAGGGTAAAACCCTGGTCGCCACTGCTGCTGTTTATTTGAATGCCTTACCTGGCAAAGGCGTACACGTAGTAACTGTAAACGACTACCTTGCCAGTCGTGATGCTGAATGGATGGGTAAACTCTATCGCTTTCTCGGTTTGCAGGTTGGAGTAGTTGTCGCTGGCCAGCCTCCCGAAGAGAAACGCGCCGCCTATCAGGCAGATATCACCTACGGTACCAACAACGAATTCGGTTTTGATTACCTCCGTGACAATATGGCCTTTAGCACAGATGACAAAGTGCAACGTGGCCTTTACTACGCGATTGTCGACGAAGTTGACTCCATCCTTATTGACGAAGCCCGGACGCCGCTGATCATCTCTGGCGCTGCGGAGGATAGCTCCAAAGCATACCTGGCTATCAACGAGCTGATCCCCAGCCTTGAGAAAGGGGAGGTCAGTGAAGAGGGGGAATCCTCCGGCGATTTCACCATCGACGAGAAATCGCGCCAGGTTGAATTGACTGAAGGGGGCCACGAGCGGGTTGAAGAACTTCTGCTGGGTCGCCAGCTACTGGAAGAAGGTGAGAGCCTCTACTCAGCGGCCAACCTGAGCTTGCTGCACCACGTGCACTCAGCGCTTCGTGCCCATCACTTGTTCCAGAAGGATGTAGATTACATTGTTCAGGGTGGCCAGGTTGTTATTGTTGACGAGCATACAGGGCGCACTATGCCCGGTCGTCGCTGGAGTGAAGGGCTGCATCAGGCGATAGAGGCTAAAGAAGGTCTGAAAATTCAGGCCGAAAGCCAGACGCTGGCTTCAACAACATTCCAGAACTATTTCCGGTTGTATGAAAAACTCGGCGGCATGACGGGTACTGCAGATACCGAAGCCTTTGAATTCCGCCAGATTTACGGTCTTGACGTGGTGGTGATACCGCCCAACAAGCCGATTCAGAGAATTGATTACAACGACCTTGTTTATCTCACCCAGGATGAAAAATTCCACGCCATCATTGATGAAATCAAAGATGTGACAGCGGAGGGACGGCCAATCCTGGTTGGTACCGCTTCCATCGAAGCCTCTGAATTACTCTCCATGCTGCTGAAAAAGGCGCGCATTGAGCACAAGATCCTTAACGCCAAGCAGCATGAGTCAGAGGCGCAGATCATCGCCCAGGCAGGGCGGCCGGGTGCTGTGACCATCGCTACCAACATGGCTGGACGGGGCACGGATATTGTACTGGGTGGTAACTGGGAGCACGAGGTTGCTGCCCTGGATAATCCCACTGAAGAAGAGGTTGCTCGCCTCAAGGCTGAGTGGACAGAGCGCCACAATCAGGTTCTGGAAGCGGGTGGTCTGCACATTGTGGGCACCGAGCGCCACGAATCCCGCCGTATAGACAACCAGTTACGCGGCCGTGCCGGGCGTCAGGGTGACCCGGGTTCTTCCCGTTTCTTCCTGTCTCTGGAAGATAACCTGATGCGTATCTTTGCGCCGGATCGGGTCAAAAGCCTGATGCAGGCTATGGGAATGAAGAAAGGCGAGGCCATTGAGCATCGAATGGTTACCAACGCCATTGAGAAATCCCAACGCAAGGTCGAGGGTCGTAACTTCGATATGCGTAAAACGCTGCTTGAGTATGACGATGTAGCGAACGATCAGCGTACGGTTATTTACGATCAGCGTAACGAAGTGATGTCCTCAGAGGATGTCTCCGAAATGGTTGATACCATCCGTGCGGATGTTGTTGATTCGCTGGTCAGCGAGCATATTCCGCCCCAGAGCATGCCAGAGCAGTGGGATGTGGCCGGGCTGGAAGCGCAGTTACAGTCTGAAATGTCTATCGACTTGCCTGTTCAGGCATGGCTGGAAGAGGACAAGAAACTATACGAAGACAACCTGCGCCAGAAAATTCTGGACGAAATCGTTGCAGCATACCGGGCGAAGGAAGAGATTGCTGGCGCAGAGTCCATGCGCAGGTTTGAAAAGCAGGTGTTCCTGCAGGTCCTGGATACCTTGTGGAAAGAACATCTTTCCAACATGGATCACCTGCGGCGCGGCATCCACTTGCGTGGCTATGCTCAGAAGAATCCCAAGCAGGAATACAAGCGCGAAGCGTTTAATCTGTTTGAAACCATGCTGGAAACCATGAAGCGCGATGTAACCCGTGTGCTGTGTCATGTTCGGGTTCAGAGCCGGGAAGAAATGGAAGAGGTTGAGCGTCGCCGCAAGGAAGAACTTGAGCAGGAGCTGGCACGGGCACGCCTGCGTCACGATGAATCCAGTGCGACAGCGCAGGGCGAAGGCGAGCGAAGGGATGAAGATCAGGGTGCGCCAGAAACCTTTGTGCGCCAGGAGCGTAAAGTGGGCCGTAACGAGCCCTGCCCATGCGGATCCGGCAAGAAATTCAAACAGTGCTGTGGCAAGGTAAGCTGACCACCCTGCACAGACAGGAAGTAAAGTACGGAGCCCGCAATCGGCCAGTTAACTGGCAGACTGCGGGTTTTTCGTTTTCAGACCTATTCATACTAGTAGCATTATAAAAAGGAGCGGCAGGATGGCGGTTGGACCAGGAACCTTACCCGAGTTTTTCCCCGTAGCAGGTGTCAAGGTGGGTATTGCCAGCGCGGGCATCAAGAAGCCTGGACGCAAGGACATTGTGGTGTTTGAGTTGGCACCGGGAAGCCGTGTTGCCGGCTTGTTTACCCGCAACCAGTTCTGCGCAGCCCCGGTAACCTTGAGTCGCAAACATCTGGCTGAAAAAGCCCCGCGTTACCTTTTGATCAACACAGGTAATGCCAATGCGGGTACAGGTGCCCGTGGCATGGATGATGCGCTTGCTTGTTGTCAGGCCTTGGCAGAGCATGCCGGAGTCACTGCTGCAGAGGTACTGCCTTATTCAACAGGGGTGATTGGTGAGCCATTGCCGGTTCAGAAGATTGTGGGCGCTCTGCCAGAAGTCTTGGGCAGCACGGCGGACAATCGCTGGGCGGAAGCGGCGAGCGGTATAATGACCACAGACACGCGGCCGAAGGGTGCGTCGGTTCAGGTTGATCTGGGCGGCCACACAGTGTCTATTTCCGGCATCAGCAAGGGCGCTGGTATGATTCGCCCCAATATGGCGACCATGCTGGGCTTTATCGCCACCGATGCGCGTATTGCGCAAGATGCGTTGCAGGCTTTGGCATCAGAACTGGGGGAGCAATCCTTCAATCGAATCACTATTGATGGTGACACCTCCACCAACGATGCCTGTACGCTCATCGCCAGCGGCCAGTACTCCGGCCCTGAAATTACCCTCGACAGCCCGCATCTGCCGGCGCTCAAGGCTGCGCTAAAAGATATCTACATGGATCTCGCCCACGCCATCGTGCGTGACGGTGAAGGCGCCACCAAGTTCATTACCATTCAGGTTAGTGGTGCAGCCGCCCAGCAGGAGGCCCTGGATGTGGCCTATACAGTCGCTCACTCACCTCTGGTGAAGACCGCGCTGTTTGCATCAGACCCCAACTGGGGGCGCATTCTGGCGGCCGTAGGCCGGGCTGGAGTAGTGGATCTGGACGTTAATGCCCTGGAAATCCACCTCGGAGATGTATGTCTTGTGAGAGACGGTGGACGTGCTGAGGATTATTCCGAGGAGCGGGGTCAGGCAGTAATGGATCAGGAGGAGATTACGATTGCTATCAACCTTAAACGGGGCGACATAAGGGAAACCGTCTGGACCTGCGATTTCTCCCATGACTATGTCACCATCAACGCAGATTATCGCAGCTGAGCATGGCCAAAACAGACGTTGGTGTTCGGGAGATCCACGTGGCCGTTGGCGTCATCGTTCGTGATGGGTGTGTACTTATTGCCCGCCGCCCGGACCATGTCCATCAAGGTGGTTTGCTTGAATTTCCCGGTGGCAAAGTTGAGCCGGATGAAACGGTACAGGCTGCCTTGGTTCGGGAGATTGCCGAAGAAACCGGTTTACACATACCGGAGGGCTCCTTGCGACCAGTGATTGGTATCCGCCACGACTACGGCGACAAGCGGGTCTTTCTGGATGTTTGGCGAACGGATCAGGCCGAGGGTGACGCTCATGGCCGTGAAGGGCAGCCCATAGAGTGGATTCGCCCTGAAAGCCTGCGGGATGAGGATTTTCCGGCAGCTAACCGGCCAATTATCCGGGCGCTGCAACTCCCTTGCTTGCTGGCGTTAACCGGCGAGTTCAGTCCTGATGCCGATCCTGGTCAACTACTGGGCAGGGCCCTTGAGCGTTTGTCAGAGCAGGATCGTTCGGCGTTGATTCTGTTGAGAGCGCCAGCTTTGGATTCAGAGAGCTATGCTTCTGTTGCTGAAACTGCACTGGAGCTGTGCGAGCGAGCTGGAGCCGGCCTTTTGGTGCATGGCTCGCCTGCAGCATTCGATGACACCCCCGATGCGGCTGGGCTGCACCTGCCGTGGCGAGAGGCCCAAAAACTTGAGGCAAGGCCTGTGCCTGATGGGGTATGGCTTGGGGTTTCCTGCCACAACGCCCGTGAGATAGATCATGCAGTGGCGATTGGGGCAGACTATGTGACGCTTGGCCCGGTAAAGCCCACAGAGACGCACCCGGGCGCTCCCGTACTGGGCTGGGCGGGATTCCGTGATCTGGTCGCAAACGCACCCATTCCGGTTTTCGGGCTGGGAGGGCTGCAGCCAGAAGATCTTGATGAAGCTCAGCAGGCAGGCGCTCAAGGTATCGCCGGGATCCGGTACTGGTGGCCTCAGGGTTGACCTGGATTCGCCGCGCTGTCCTGCATCTCTGGTATGCTCCGGCCCTTGATACTTTATTTTAGTGCAACCTGCTCACCACTTACTGAAACTGAAACCCGGGAGACACCGTGAGTAAACTGACGCATCTTGACGACAAGGGTGAAGCCCGCATGGTGGACGTTACGGAGAAAGCCGTAACGGAGCGTGAAGCGCGCGCCGAAGCGACCATTCATATGGCGGCAGAAACCCTCCGGATGATCATCGACGGGGAGCACCCGAAAGGTGATGTGCTGGCCGTCGCCCGTATTGCCGGAATAATGGCCGCCAAACGAACCCACGATCTGATTCCATTGTGCCACGCCCTGAACCTCACCTCAGTGAAGGTGGAGCTTACTGCGGGAGCAGACGGCGCATCGGTGCATATACTGACCAGGTGCAAGCTTGCCGGCCAGACCGGTGTGGAAATGGAAGCCCTGACAGCCGCCAGTATCGCAGCCCTGACTCTGTACGATATGTGCAAGGCCGTCGACAAGGGTATGGAAATTGGCAAGGTGCGTTTGTTGGAGAAGAAGGGCGGTCGCAGTGGGCATTGGATTGCCGACGACCACTGATGCCTGATGGGCGCGCCCGTGATAGAATACGCGCCCAGATTTATTGAACCACGAGGAAGCACTGTGGCTGTTCGTTACATCGAGACCTGCCGGTTGCCGACCCCTTTCGGGGTATTCGATATGCATGGCTTTGAAGAACCGGACACGGGAAAGGAGCATGTTGCCCTGACCCTGGGGTCGCTGGACGGCGACGAGCCCATGCTGGCCCGCACGCACTCTGAATGCCTTACAGGCGATGCGTTGTACAGCATGCGTTGCGACTGTGGTTATCAGCTTGAAGAGGCGTTACGCAGCATTGCTCGTGAAGGCCGCGGTATTCTGATGTATTTGCGTCAGGAAGGCCGGGGTATCGGCTTGCTGAATAAAATCCGCGCCTACCGTCTGCAGGATCAGGGCGCAGATACCGTTGAGGCAAACGAGCGCCTGGGTTTTGCCGCAGACTTGCGCGATTACAGCATGTGCAAGGATATGCTGGAACATCTGGGTATCAAAAGCCTGCGCCTGATGACGAATAATCCTCGCAAGGTCAAAGCACTGACCTCTTATGGCATTGCAGTAACCGAGCGCGTTCCCTTGCATGTTGGTCGCAATCCTCATAACGAGCATTATCTCGACACCAAGCAAAGTAAGCTTGGGCATTGGCTGGAAACCCATCAGGACGATGACCCCCAGCTATAATTCCAGTTTTGGCCTGGTACTTCTGGCAGACACAAAAAAGCCCGCCTTATTAAATAAGCGGGCTTTTTGCGTATTGGTAAGAAGACTTCTGGCTGGCGGTGTTATTTGACCGCTTTGAGCCTTTGGTGCTGCAGGCGTTCCATGCGCGTGCTTATGGCGGCGAATATGCCATTGGCATCCAACCCGCAATCCTTGAGCAGTTCTTCGTGTTTGCCGTGATCAATAAAGCTGTCTGGCAACCCGAGTTGAAGCACCGGCATGGAAACCTCCTGGCTGTTCAGAAACTCCGTAACAGCACTCCCTGCGCCGCCGGCAATGGCATTCTCTTCGAGAGTAACCAGCAGGTCGTGTTGTTCTGCGAGTTCCAGAACCAGCGCCTCGTCCAAAGGCTTGACAAAGCGCATGTCGGCCACGGTTGCCCCCAGCTTTTCGGCGGCTTCCAGAGCCGGTGTGAGTAGCGTGCCAAAGTTGAGAATAGCGATGCCGCTGCCTTCGCGAACCTTGCGTCCCTTGCCGATTGCCAGTGGGGTAAGTTCTTTCTGGATCTCTGCACCTGGCCCGGTTCCGCGCGGGTAGCGCACAGCTGCTGGGCCATCAAACATCAGGCCAGTCTGAAGCAGTTGACGGGTTTCGTTCTCGTCCGATGGCGTCATCAACACCATATTCGGTATGCAGCGCAGGTAGCTGATATCAAACGCGCCTGCGTGGGTCGGCCCGTCTTCACCGACCAGACCCGCCCGGTCGATAGCGAACAGTACATCCAGATTCTGGATGGCCACATCGTGAATCAGCTGATCGTAGCCGCGTTGTAAAAACGTCGAGTAGATTGCAACCACCGGTTTTGCGCCATCGCAGGCCATGCCCGCTGCTAGCGTTACGGCATGCTGTTCCGCAATGGCGACATCGAAATATCGGTCCGGGAAGCGTTCAGAGAACGCCAGCAAATCCGAGCCTTCGCACATGGCGGGGGTAATACCGCTCACACGATCATCCAGTTCAGCCGCATCACACAGCCACTGGCCGAAAACGTTCGCATACTTTTGCGTCGTCGCGACAGATTTGACTGGCTCTGGCTTGCTGGCGGGTACAGGTTCAATTTTGTTTATAGCGTGGTAGCCAATGGGGTCGGCTTCCGCCGGGGCAAAGCCCTTGCCCTTGGTCGTTACCACGTGGAGGAACTGAGGCCCCTCAAGCTCGCGGATATTTTCCAGCGTCTCAACCAGTAAGGGCAGGTCGTGGCCATCAATAGGCCCGATGTAGTTGAAACCCAGTTCTTCAAACAGCGTGCCCGGCACAATCATGCCTTTGAAGTGCTCTTCGGTTTTCTTTGCCAGGGCCATCAGGTGGGGTGCACCCTGAAGAACTTTTTTGCTGCTGTCGCGAACCTGGTTGTAGGTACGGCTTGATAGCAATTTGGCGAAATAGTTGGATAGACCTCCGACATTGCGCGAAATCGACATGTCGTTATCGTTCAGGATCACCAGCATATCGGCGCGCAGGTGCCCAGCGTGGTTCAGTGCCTCAAAAGCCATGCCTGCTGTCATGGCGCCATCACCGATTACGGCAATGCTCTTGCGGCCAGTGTCCTGCTGTCGGGCGGCGATGGCCATGCCCAAGGCTGCGCTGATGGAGGTGCTGGAATGGCCCACACCAAAGGTGTCGTACACGCTTTCCGCACGTTTGGGGAAACCGGCAAGGCCGTCTTTGCGCCGGATGCTGCCCATTTGCTCACGGCGGCCGGTCAGGATCTTGTGTGGGTAGGCCTGGTGGCCAACATCCCACACCAGTCGGTCTTCCGGTGTGTTGAAAACATAGTGTAAGGCTACCGTGAGTTCGAGCACGCCCAGCCCGGCGCCAAAATGGCCACCGGTCTGCCCGACAGACCACAGCAGGAAGGCCCGTAGCTCTCTCGCAAACTGGGTCAGCTGATCAGACGGCAGCTCCCGCAGTTGGGCGGGTACGTCAATCCGGTCCAGCAACGGTGTGTTGGGTCGCTGTGACGGGATTTCCTTGAAAATATAAGTGTCCTGCATCTGTACGGGTCTTTTCCGGGATGTTCGATAACTGGCTGGCATTATAAGGGAACAGGGAGGCCTGTTTCACATATGTCAGCAGGTTCAGTGAGTTCTTGCCACTACGTAATCCGCCATGGCTCTGAGAGGGTCGGCTTCCGGCCCGAAGTCCTGCAGGCTCTCAAGGGCACTGTTCAGCAAAGAGGAGAGGTGCTGCCGCGCTCCGTCCAGCCCAAGCAGTGCCGGATAAGTCGGCTTGGCGCGGGCGATATCGGAGCCCTGAGGCTTACCGATGATTTCAGTATCGCCTTCAATGTCCAGGAGGTCATCCTGAACCTGGAACGCCAACCCGAGCGCTTTGGCGTAGGTTGTCAGGGCTTCCAGTGAGCGTTTGCTGACACCAGGGGCGGTCAGCGCACCAATGCGAACGCTGGCTTCAATTAATGCACCGGTTTTATGTCGGTGCATATTTTCAAGTTGTGCCAGTGTCAGGCTCTTGCCGACAGATTCAAGGTCAATAGCCTGGCCTCCGACCATACCACTATGGCCACTTGCGTGGGCCAGTTCCTGAATCATGGCAAGCCGTGCTGGAGCTTCTATCCCGGGCGCTTCTGCCAGCCACTCAAACGCCAATGCCTGCAGGGCATCGCCGGCAAGAATAGCTGTAGCCTCATCAAAAGCAATATGGGCAGTGGGCCGGCCCCGGCGCAGTTCGTCGTTGTCCATGGCTGGAAGGTCGTCATGAACAAGTGAATAAGCGTGGATCAACTCGACCGCACAGGCGGGCACCAGAGCGATCTCCATATCCTGTCCCAAAGCGCTTGCAGCGGCCAGACTTAACGCCGGGCGTATACGTTTACCTCCGCCCAGAACACTGTAGCGCATGGCTTCCTGAAGTCGCTTAGAGGTCGACCCGGATGCAATGAGGCGGTCCAGCTCAGCATCCACACGGCTGCGGCAGGTTTCAAGGTAATCCATGGTCGGCAGGGTTCCGTTAGGCATCAGTCGGCGTCGTCCGGAGAAAAAGGGCGGGTTTCCAGGGTGCCGTCATCATTCTGCACCAGTTGTTCAACTCGCTGCTCAGCGCCTTTGAGGGCCTGCTGACAAGCGCGGGTAAGCTTCACGCCGCGCTCGAAGGCCGTCAGGGATTGCTCGAGAGATAACTCCCCCTGTTCGAGGTTGCGAACAAGTGTTTCCAGCTCATCAAGAGACTTTTCAAAGTCGGCAATGGATGTAGCGTCTTGTTGACCGGCCATCTGCGGCCCTCCGATCGGGTGGACGAATTTCGCGGATTATATCAGAGGCTGAGCGCTATCGCTGCCAGTGGAACTCCCGGTATTCCACAGGATGCCCTTCAGGTGCCCAGCTTTGCTCACTCACATGGATTTCGCCGGTGTTGGAGATGCTGATTACGGTAGTGGCGCGGGTGCCGTATTCTGTGCCGGTTATAAATGGAGATGAAAGAAAGCGCTCGGTATCACGGTGTACGCCTGAGTTTGGGAGCA
Source organism: Marinobacter xiaoshiensis (assembly GCF_031631795.1). Taxonomy (NCBI): domain Bacteria; kingdom Pseudomonadati; phylum Pseudomonadota; class Gammaproteobacteria; order Pseudomonadales; family Marinobacteraceae; genus Marinobacter; species Marinobacter xiaoshiensis. The sequence goes on along the minus strand of NZ_JAVMBO010000018.1, from coordinate 480,061 downwards.
GGTGGTCTGGCGCGGGCGTGGTGTCTTGCAGCAGGCTGGTAAGCTCTTTGTGCAGAGTGTCTGTGTTCCTGTCAGCAGATTTAACTGTGTGGCCAACCGCTTCCCTGAGGCGCAAAAGCTTGGGCCAAGGTGTTTGGAGCAGGTGATTGCTCAGACCATAAGTGCCACGGTAAATGTTGCGGCCCGGGTGAGCATCGCGGTTGCTGTAGTACCAGCCAGAGCTCTCACCGAGGCGAACCAGATTGAACCCTGAGTAGCAGGATGATGTGCCTTTCAGGCTGTTTTGCAGTTGCACTTCTGATTCTGCAAGCGCCCTGAGGGGTAGCTCTCCACGGCTTATACTGCCGGCTTCTGGCGACCCTTCTCGGACATTCGTTACCGCGGTGACCAGCCCTTCCGGGGACACGGCCAGCCAGGTGCCGCCGGATTGCAAATCCCGGCCGGAGAGCACTCGGTTGCCAGCATCTGTTGTCCACCAGTCCATAGGTGCGGTGGGTCTGCGAAAAAACTCATCACGGTTAGCGGCTACCACCAGCGGAAATCGGGCGCTCTGGCCAAGAGAAAATGCGATCAGGCACATGCGACGTTGCTCTCCAGTAGGTGATAGGGGTGATGCTTGTGGTGAAGTTGCCACGGCCGATGTGTATCATACCAGCCTTGTTTTCCCGGATGTGTGAGTGTGTATGTCCCTGTTGTCCGTATTTGCCATCTATCTGATACTCGGCGCCTTTGCGGGCACCCTTGCAGGCCTTTTTGGAATTGGCGGCGGCCTTATTATTGTGCCTGTGCTGATTTTCAGTTTCGGGGCTCAAGGCTTTAGTCTGGAAATTGCGGCACATATGGCCGTTGGAACCTCACTTGCGACCATCGTATTCACATCTCTCAGCTCCATTCGCTCGCACCACGGCCACGGGGCTATCCGCTGGGATATATTCCGGCCGATGGCCTTTGGCATTATAGTCGGCGCACTTATTGGCGCCTGGACAGCGGCGCTGTTGAGCGGTGCCGTGCTGGAACTAATTATTGGTGTGTTTGTCATCCTCGTGGGGCTTAAAATGCTGCTCGATGTAAACCCAACGCCCGGCAGGAATGTTGCTGGTAAACCCGGCCTTTCGGCGGCCGGTGCTGGCATAGGCTGGGCCTCCGCCATTTTCGGCATAGGCGGCGGTACACTCACTGTTCCATACCTGAGCTGGAGCAACGTTCGCATGCAGCAGGCGGTAGGCACATCGGCCGCGTGCGGTTTGCCAATTGCCATTGCCGGTGCACTTGGCAATGCCTGGACAGGATGGAATGAGCCGGCCCTGCCGGAATACAGCCTTGGTTTTATCTATTTGCCGGCTTTTATCGGAATTATTCTCACCAGCGTACTGTTTGCACGTGTGGGAGCAAATCTGGCACACCGGCTTAACGCCAAGGCCCTGAAACGCGTGTTTGCCATCCTGCTGCTGCTGGTTGGCTTACGTTTTCTTTTGAGTTGAGAGGTTATTGATGCTTCAGCATCCACAGATAGACCCCGTAGCCATCGCCATCGGGCCGCTCAAGATTCACTGGTACGGGCTGACCTATCTGGTTGGCTTTCTCGCAGGCTGGTGGTTGGGCAGGCTGCGCACACGCAAGCCCTGGTCGCCGATTACTGAAGAGCAGATGGGCGACCTTCTGTTTTACCTTGCTTTGGGGGTTATCCTGGGTGGGCGTTTTGGTTACGTCATTTTCTACAATTTTGATGCCTTCCTGGCAGACCCTCTTTGGCTCCTGCGGGTATGGGAAGGTGGAATGTCCTTCCACGGCGGGTTGCTGGGTGTCATGTTCGCCATCTGGTGGTACGGCCGCAAGATAGGAACCGGGTTCTGGCACCTTGCGGATTTTGTTGCACCCTTGGTGCCAGTAGGCCTTGGGGCTGGGCGAATCGGTAACTTTATCAACGGTGAGCTATGGGGCAAGCCCACGGATATGCCTTGGGGCATGGTATTCCGCCAGGCCCCGGATGCGCTGGCTCGCCACCCTTCCCAGCTTTACCAGTTTGCCCTTGAAGGGGTGCTGTTTTTTATCATCCTCTGGTGGTTCTCTGCAAAACCGCGCCCAAGAATGGCAGTGTCAGGGTTGTTTCTGATTTGCTACGGTATTTTCCGCTTCCTGGTTGAGTTTGTGCGCCAGCCAGATGCGCAATTAGGGTACCTGGCGTTTGATTGGCTCACCATGGGGCAGGTGCTTTCCCTCCCAATGCTTTTGGCTGGCATGGCCTTGATGTTTATTGCTTATCGGAGAAACGCGGAATGAAAGCCTATCTCGATCTGATGCGTGATGTGGTTGATAATGGGTTCGACAAAGGCGACCGTACCGGCGTTGGTACCCGCTCTGTTTTCGGACGCCAGATCCGGTTTAACCTCCAGGAAGGTTTTCCTCTGGTTACCACCAAAAAAGTTCACCTGCGCAGTATCATTTACGAGTTGCTCTGGTTCCTGAAAGGCTCCACAGACAACAACTGGCTGAAAGAACGCAAAGTCTCCATCTGGAACGAGTGGGCGCTGGAAAATGGCGACCTTGGCCCGATTTACGGCAAGCAGTGGCGAAGCTGGGAGTGCCCGGACGGACGGGTAGTCGACCAGATCAGCGAAGTAATCGACCAGATCCGCAAAAAGCCAAACTCCCGTCGCCTGATCGTATCCGCCTGGAACCCGGCCGAGCTTCCGGATGAATCTATTGGACCTCAGGAAAACGCCGAGAAAGGCCTGATGGCACTGGCACCCTGCCACTGCCTGTTCCAGTTCTACGTGCTCGACGGCAAGCTCTCTTGCCAGCTTTATCAGCGTAGTGCAGATCTTTTTTTGGGCGTACCCTTCAACATTGCGTCATACGCCTTGTTAACGCATATGATTGCGCAGCAGTGTGAACTGGAAGTTGGCGAGTTTGTGCATACCTTTGGCGACTGTCATCTGTATCAAAATCACCTCACCGATGACATCGTTTTCGAGCAGCTAAAGCGCGAGCCAAAGGCCCTGCCTAAGCTGGTTATCAAGCGTAAGCCAGATTCAATTTTTGACTACGAACTGGAAGACTTCGAGTTCGAAGGCTACGACCCTTACCCCGGCATCAAAGCACCTATAGCTATTTAAGCTCGGCGCGTGCCTTTAAAAATCTGACCGTAAACCTGGGGGGCGGACGAGCGGGAAGGGCATTCCGAAAAACGCTGTGAATACGTCCGTGTACGCTTGGCTCCGCCATCCATGGCTCCGCACATTTTCGGAATGCCCTTCCCGCTCGCCCGGTCCAAATGTAGGTGTACGAATTCGAGAGGAAAAGAAATGCGAAAAGCTTTGATTGTTGCCATGTCCCGAAACCGCGTTATTGGCCGGAACAACAATCTGCCATGGTATCTGCCGGGTGATCTCAAGTACTTCAAACAGGCCACCATGGGCAAGCCCATCATAATGGGGCGCAAAACCTGGGATTCCATTGGCAGACCACTGCCGGGCCGGATGAACGTCGTCATCTCCCGCAATCCAGATTGGGAAGCACCCGTAGGAACGGTAAGCTCAAAATCACTGAATGACGCGCTGATAAAAGCCGAAGCACAAGCAGAGTTGGACGGTGTCGATGAGGTAATGGTGATCGGGGGAGGGCAAATCTATGCGGAAGCGCTACCCATGGTAGACCGCATTTATATTACTCAGGTGCACGCCGAGGTGGATGGCGATGCGTACTTCCCGGAAGTGAACTGGGATGAGTGGGAAGAAATCGGACGGGAGGATTTCTCCGCGTCCGATAACAATCCTTACGACTACAGCTTCGTCGTCTATCAGCGCTTGGCGTCAGACTGACGGGGAGGCCGCTTACCTGCAGGCTTGCCGCCTTTACCGGGTGGCTTGCCACGAGCGCCGGCACCGCCAGGGCCACCGCGTCCTTTGTAACCACCTTTAGGTGGTCCCTTGCGGAATTCACCCGGGCGACCACCGCCACCTTTGCGATCACGGCGAGCAGGTGCAGAAGCAGACACTACCGGCAGCGCTTCTGGTTGTTCCAAGGGTAGCAAACCAGGCTGCATTGCCTCCATCCAGCACGCCAAAGCACCCGCAACCATGGCAATATCCATCTCGTTGCGCTCAGCGATCTCATCCAGCAGTGCCATGGACTTGGCGAGCTTTTTGTCTTCAGCATAGCCCAATAGCTGGGTTTCAAACTGCTCTTCGCGCATTTTCTTCAGTTCAACCGGCGAGGGCAGTTCATAAGCCATCATAGGCGAGTTGGTGGCGCGCTCAAGTGTGCGCAACCAGCTCCGCTCACGTGGAGTGACCAGAAGAATAGCCTTGCCTACGCGACCGGCGCGGCCGGTACGACCCACCCGGTGGATGTAGGCTTCGGTGTCATAGGGCACATCATAGTTTATAACGTGAGTGATTCTGGGCACGTCCAGGCCACGAGCGGCAACGTCCGTTGCAACGATAATATCTTTCTTGCCACGCTTCAGATCTTCAACAGTCTGCTCGCGCTGACGTTGGTTCAGATCGCCGTTCAGGGGTGCCACTGCATGCCCGCGGGCACTGAGCTTCTCGGCCAGCAGTGTGGTTTCAGCCTTGGTGCGTACAAAGATAATGGCACCTTCGGTTGGCTCCACTTCCAGAATGCGGGTCAGAGCGTCGAGCTTTCGCTCTGCATAAACCGGCAGGAAATACTGGGAAATACGCTCAACTGTGCGGGTTTCGCTCTCGATTTTTACTTCCACAGCATCGCGCAAGTAGGTTTGAGCAACCTTTTTGATCTGCGGAGGCATGGTGGCTGAGAACAGTGCACGCTGACAGTTGGCTGGTGTTTTGGCCAGAATGGCTTCCACGTCATCAATGAAGCCCATGCGCAGCATTTCGTCGGCTTCATCCAGTACCAGTGCCTTCAGGTTCTCCAGACGCAGGGTACCTTTGCGCAGGTGGTCGAGCATACGGCCTGGTGTGCCGACAATAACCTGCGCACCACGCTTGAGACCCTTGATCTGAGGATAAAAGTCCTGGCCGCCGTAAATTGGCAGTACGTGGAAATTGCGAAATTTTGCAGCGTAAGAGGTAAAAGCCTCCGCCACCTGGATAGCCAGCTCCCGGGTAGGGGCCAGAACCAGAATTTGAGGTTCAGTTACAGATGCATCAACCCGGCTTAGCAGCGGTAATGCGAAGGCGGCGGTTTTACCCGTGCCGGTCTGGGCAACGCCCAGTAGATGTTTGCCAGCGAGCAGTGCAGGGATGCACTGGGCCTGGATGGGCGTTGGGGTTTCGTAGCCAATAGCAGATACAGCTTCAAGTACGGCTGGATCAAGCCCCAGTTCGGCAAAGGACAATTCAGACATTGATTTACTCGGTATTCGGAAGGTAAAGCATTGCCGGGCAATGCATATGTGGCGATATTATAACCGCTTTTAGTCTGATTTAATACGTGAAATCCATCACGCTCTGTAGGTAGTTGCCGGGGCACTGCCATTGCATTGTTTTCGCGTTTTGTGCAGGCTTTCATTTTGACTGATAGGTTGCTAACAGGGAAGCGCTATGACCTTTGATGAACTGATTGCTGCTGGCCGTGCCGGCAAAGAACTGGTAATGCCTGCAACCTGGACCCAAGGGCGCGCAACGTTTGGTGGTCTGGTGGCTGCCCTGGTTTTTGATCGCATGGAGCATGCGGTGGTAGATGGCCGGCCAATGAGGTCCATGAGCGTATCTTTTGTCGGGCCGGTAGAGGCAGAGGTACCAGCCGTTTTCGATATCCAAATACTACGTGAGGGAAGAGCGGTTATTCAGGTAGAAGGGCGAATTATTCAGAACGGAGAACCTCGTGTGGTGTGCATTGGTGCTTTTGCAGGCGACCGGGAATCGATTGTGCAGCTTGAGGGGGAATCCGCTCCGGACGCGAAGCCGGTTGAAGGCTGTCAGGAACTGCCTTTCATCGAAGGCGTAACCCCAGGTTTTATAAGTCACATAGAGATGCGCTGGGCATACGGAGGCATGCCGTTCAGTGGTGTGGGCGGGCGAGAAATGGGAGGGTGGATGCGCTTTCGGGAGGAGCCTGCAGAGCTTACAGACGCTCATATTGTCGCCCTGGTTGATGCCTGGCCCCCGGCGATTCTCCAGCATTTTAAATCGGCCGTACCAGCTAGTTCTCTATCCTGGGCATTGGATATTATCCATCCCCGGCCGGCTCTGAAAGCCGACGACTGGCTTTTGTACAAGGCGACGATTGATCAGTCAGGAGATGGCTATTGCCATTGCGAAGCCCGGATATGGACACCTCGTGGCGAATTGTTGGCACTGAGCCGCCAAACGGTGGCTGTTTTTGGTTAATGGTAGCTCAGGCCGCCAATTCCGCCTTTAATGCATCAATTATCATTCGTGCAAAATCTTCGGGCGAGTCTTCCTGCAGGTAGTGTCCGCCGCTCAGGGTAATGTGAGGCTGCCCCAGTGCGCCGGGGATGCGGCGCTGCATGTAGCGGTCTCCGCCTCGGGTGATGGGGTCGCCACTGCTGAAACAGGTGATGAATGGCTTCCGCCATTTTTCCAGCACTTTCCACGCGGCCTTATTGGCGCTGCTTGCCGGATCCCCGGGCGATAAAGGTACCAGTTTCGGGAATGCTCGCGCCCCTGCTTTATATTCTGCTGAAGGGAAGGGTGCTTCGTAGGCTGCTAACTCGTGTTTGTTCAAGGTTCGTTCGGTGCCCAATTGTACAATTCGGCCAATGGGAAACCAGGGGCTGTGGGTGGCAAAGGCTTTCCATACGCTGAACGCTGCGGGCGCGCGGGTTTCTCCGGTCGGCAACATGCCATTACCCACAATGATGCGCTGGAACCGGTTTGGTAGTGCAGCAGCAAGGCGCAGGCCCAGAAGTGAACCCCAATTTTGGCAAACCAGGGTGATATTCTGGAGATCCAGAGCTTCCATCCAGTGGGTGAGCCATGCCAGATGGCGATCGTAGCTGTAGTCGTCAACAGATGCCGGCTTGTCGGATTTTCCGAAGCCTACCAGATCTGGTGCCAGCACCCGGTGGCCTTCAGCCGCGACAATAGGGATCATGTGGCGGTACAGGTATGACCAGGATGGCTCTCCGTGGAGCATCAGAACAGGCGAGGCGCCAGTTGGGCCTTCGTCAACGTAATGCATGCGGAGGCCGGGCTCTACATCCATATAATTGGGGGTGAACGGGTAATCCGGAAGACCTGCGAAACGGCTCTCATCGGTTCTCAGAATACGCATGCCATCGACTGTCCTGACTGATTGGTTGCGTGATCGTTGCCGGCTTTGCTAATCCAGAGCCTGTTCAACAATCTTCAATCACTAGGATAAGTCAGTTCACAAGTTGCTGTGTTTGAGTTGCGTAACAGTGCGTTGTGGCTTTGAATCAGGAGTTGTCCGGGGCCACTACAGGGCGGCGATTGGAGCGCTTGTCTTCCCAACTGAGGTTTTTGGGGTCATACCAGCCGATGGCGTTGAGCACTTTTTTACGGGTTGCTGCAGAAAGCGTTGGCCAGAGTTCCTGGAAATCATCCAGCCCCTGGTCCCGGAACCGTTGTTGCTTGCTCTGAAGGCGGTTGATAATGCGCGGCAGTTGAAGAGCTTCGCCCAGTTGCCCCGGTACTATGACTTCCTGGCCCAGCACTTTTCTGCGATGCGTTCTGGCAGCGAGCACCCGGCGCAGTTCTGCTGCGGCGTCAAGAGCCGTTTCCGTGGTAAAGGTTTCCAGTTCCAACACCATGACCTGTTTAATAGTTGATCAACAACAGTCCACTATACCCTGAAGCATGCTCCGGTGGCCATGAGGTCATGTTAGGCTATTATTCGACTGAATCTGCCAGGGATAAAACGGAATTATGTACGCAAAACTTGAGACACGAACTTTTCTTGCCATGTTGGTCGGTGTAACACTTGCCTTCGTGTTGCTCATGAAGCCTTTTGTCGGGCCCATATTCTGGGCAATCGCCATTGCGTTGATCTTTCATCCGTTTCAGGTCTTTCTGGTGCGGCGGCTTGGTGACAGGCCAAATATAAATGCGTTGATAACCCTGACGGTGTGCATGCTGATCGTGGTTATACCGGTATTGTTGCTGGTGACTTCTCTGGTGAGTGAAGGGCTGGGGATTTATCAACAAATTCAGGACGGCAATATCAAGCCTGGCGAATATATTGATCAGGTGAGCAAATCTTTCCCGGGCATACAGACTTTCCTTGCGCAGTTTGATGTCAACTTCAGCGAAATCCGGGACCGGGTGGTTAGTCTGTTCGTGGGTGGTAGCCAGTTTCTTGCAAAGCAAGCGCTGGGTATTGGCCAGAATACCTTTCAGTTTTTCCTCGGGTTGGCTCTGATGATGTACTTGTCGTTCTTTCTGCTCCGTGATGGGAGCAAGCTGATAGAGCTGATGATACGTGCACTTCCTCTGGGCGATGAGCGTGAGCGGTTGCTGTTTGCCAAGTTTGCTGAAGTCACGCGGGCGACGGTTAAAGGCAACCTGTTGATTGCTATTATTCAGGGTGCGCTCGGCGGCATTATTTTCTGGATTCTTGGCATTAGTGGCGCCTTGTTGTGGGGTGTGGTCATGGCCATCTTTTCACTACTGCCAGCAGTAGGCGCCGCTTTGGTCTGGGTGCCTGCGGCAATTTACCTTGCTGCTGTGGGTGACATCGTTCACGCCGTGGTGCTTACGATATTCGGTGTGGTCGTGATAGGACTTGCGGATAACGTTTTACGTCCGATTATGGTGGGTCGGGATACAAAGCTACCGGATTATATTGTGCTGCTGTCCACACTGGGTGGCTTGGCCATGTTTGGCATTAACGGCTTTGTTATGGGGCCTTTGGTTGCAGCCTTGTTCATGGCATTTTGGGGAATATTTATTCGCGAGTTCAGTGAGGAGGCCCAACGGGTCGAAACCACAGGGGACGAGGTCGGTTAAGGCGACATGAGACAAAAGTATGTTAGGCTTTTATCCGTTCGCCTCAGCCTGTGGAGATTGGCACCACATAACAAGAAAGAAACGGATATCGTTAAGGTATCAGGAGTAAAGCAGGTGAGTATCATGAAATACACGACTACCCGAGTGGGCCGCTTTGTCGTTGCAGTTGGTACAACCGTTATGCTGGGTTTCGCGCCCGCCGCGTTCGCTGATGAAACGGTTGCGCTCAAGAACGCCCTTCACGGCGCTGGGTACAATATTACTAATGTAGACCCTGGAATGGATACCAACACCCGGTCTGAACTGTCTCGCTTTCAGAAGGAAAATGGGCTTCAGGCTACCGGCATTCTGGATGAGGCAACAAAAAAAGCGCTGGGAATGATCAGCGTTAATGTTGCCGCTAATACGACCGTGTCGACGCCGGCAAAAGCCAAGGCAGCAGCGCCAAGCAACCCGGAGCCGGTTGAAGAGGAAGTTATTGAAGAAGAGGAAGATGGCGGCTGGTCACTGTTCTAAGGCTGTCACAGCAAGCACATCAAAACATAAAAGCCCGCGCAGACAGCAAGTTCTGCGCGGGCTTTTATGTGTAAGGCTTGGGATCAGCCGAGCTTTTCCAGATCTCTTACGGCACCTTTGTCAGCGCTGGTTGCTAACAGTGCGTAGGCTTTCAGAGCTGCGGATACAGCGCGGTCGCGGGGTTGTTCAGGTTTCCAGCCTTTGGCATCGCGGGCTTCGCGACGACGGTCCAGTTCCTGCTGGTCCAGCTGCACATTGATGGATCGCGCCGGAATATCGATCAGGATGGTATCGCCGTCTTCGATAAGCCCTATCGCGCCACCTGCAGCAGCTTCGGGTGATGCATGCCCGATGGAAAGCCCGGAGGTGCCACCGGAGAAACGCCCGTCGGTGAGCAGTGCACAGTCCTTACCCAGCCCTTTGGATTTCAGGTAGCTTGTGGGGTAGAGCATTTCCTGCATGCCCGGGCCGCCCTTGGGGCCTTCGTAGCGAATAATGACGACATCACCGGCTTTGACCTGGTCTCCCAGAATACCTGCCACCGCAGCGTCCTGGCTTTCGAACACTTTCGCCTTGCCTTCGAAGACAAAAATGCTTTCATCCACGCCAGCGGTTTTCACGACACAACCGTCAACGGCAATGTTGCCATACAGAACGGCCAAGCCGCCCTCCGCACTGTAGGCGTGTTCAACGGAGCGGATGCAGCCGGCTTCACGGTCGCCATCCAGGCTGGGCCAGCGTGTGCTTTGGCTAAAGGCAGTCTGGGTAGGAATTCCGGCCGGCCCTGCTTTATAGAACTCAACAACCTCGGGGGTCGGGGAGCGCATGATGTCCCAGGTTTCGAGGGCTTCTTTCATGGTTTTGCTGTGTACGGTTGGTAGATCGGTGTTGATCAGGCCGCCGCGCTCCAGCTCGCCAAGAATCCCCATAATGCCACCTGCACGGTGCACGTCTTCCATGTGGTATTTAGGTGAGTTGGGTGCCACTTTGCACAGCTGCGGAACCTTGCGGGAAAGCTGGTCAATCTCGTTAAGAGTAAACGGAACCCCGCCTTCCTGAGCCGCTGCCAGCAAATGCAGAATCGTGTTAGTAGACCCTCCCATGGCGATATCCATGACCATGGCGTTTTCGAATGCGGCCATGGAGGCGATGCTGCGAGGCAGAACGCTTGCGTCGTCCTGTTCGTAATAACGCTTGGTATTCTCCACAATCTGGCGACCGGCTTTCAGGAACAGCTGTTCACGGTCGGCGTGGGTTGCCAGCATAGAGCCATTGCCTGGCAGTGCCAGGCCAATGGCTTCGGCCAGGCAGTTCATGGAGTTGGCGGTAAACATACCGGAACAGGAGCCGCACGTGGGGCAAGCGGAGCGCTCGTACTCTGCAACCTTTTCATCGTCGGCTGTCGGGTCGGCGGCAATCACCATTGCGTCCACCAGGTCCAGCTTGTGTTCAGATAGCTTGGTTTTGCCGGCTTCCATCGGACCGCCAGATACGAAAATGGCCGGGATATTCAGGCGCATGGCCGCCATGATCATGCCCGGGGTGATTTTGTCGCAATTGGAGATGCACACCATTGCGTCGGCGCAGTGGGCATTCACCATGTATTCAACCGAATCGGCAATGATTTCCCGGGAAGGCAGGGAGTAAAGCATGCCGTCGTGGCCCATGGCGATGCCGTCATCCACCGCGATGGTGTTGAATTCTTTGGCAACGCCACCCGCAGCCTCAATTTCGCGGCATACGAGCTGCCCCAGATCCTTGAGGTGTACGTGTCCGGGCACAAATTGGGTGAAGGAGTTAACAACGGCAATAATCGGCTTGCCGAAATCATCATCTTTCATGCCGGTGGCGCGCCAGAGGGCGCGGGCGCCGGCCATGTTGCGGCCTGCGGTGGAAGTCCGCGAACGATACTGAGGCATGGTGTTCTGATCTCTCTTTGTATGAAAAAGTGGTGATTGCAGATGCAGATACAAAGGATACCAGATTAGACTCCAGGCGCATGGCTGTTTTGCGGCGTCATGGTTACAATCGCTAACAGATGTTATAAAACGCTGTTGCCCCGCTTTTAGTCAACTTAGGAGATTATCTATGGCTAGCCAGGAAAGCCTGCCGCTGCGCCGCCTGAAGGAATTTCAGCCGCTGAACCGGCTAACAGACGATCAGTTGGTGGTGTTGGCCAGTCGTGCTGAGCGCAGGACTCATGGTCCTGGCCAGCGAGTGCTGGAGCGTGGTGTGCGCGATGGCCTTGATTATTTTCTGGTAACCGGAAAAGTTGAACTGGAGTCTGTGGATGGACGCAAATCGGTTATTGAAGCTGAAACCGATCAGGCGTTGAACCCCATCGCCAGGCTGCAACCAAGAATGTACGACGTGACCGCGGTTAAACCTTGTGAGTTTCTTGTGGTGGAGCAGGATGTGCTCAACCAGTTGTTGCGTTCTGCGCCTGTGGCTCAGGTAGAGATGGATTCTGGCGAGAGTCATGGTGGTGAGAGTGAGGAACACCATCTTTTGATGGAGTTTTACGCAGAGCTTCGCTCTAACCAGCTTAAACTGCCTAGCGTTCCCGATGTGGCCTGGAAGGTGCGGCGTCTGGTAGACCGGGATGACTCCACAGCGGATGAGGTGGCCACTGCAGTGTCAGCTGATCCGGCCATGGCGGCCAAATTGGTGCGAGCCTGTAACAGCCCTCTTTATCGTGGTTTTAGCGATGTGCGCAACGTGCGTGAGACGGTGGTTCGCCTGGGTATGCGGACAACACGCCAGCTGGTGACCGTGTTTTCCATGCGGGAAGTGTTCAAAAGCCGGCACCCGTCATTGCAAAAGGAAATGGAAAAGCTCTGGCGACATTCCCGTGAGGTGGCAGCGCTTTGCTGGGTTTTGGCGGATCACGCAACCCGATTGAATCCGGAAGAGGCGCTACTGGCGGGCTTGCTTCACGATATAGGTGTGGTGCCCGTTCTGGTCCAGGCAGAACATCACGTAAATCTGTTTGCGGACGATACCAATCTGAAGAATGCCATCAGTGAGCTGCGGGCTGACGTGGGTACTGCCGTGCTGGGAAGCTGGTCATTTCCGCCGGCCTTCGTAGAGGCTGTGCGTCATGCAGAAGACTGGGCCTACGAGAGCCGCGAGGCCGAGCCGCAGTTGGTTGATGTTGTCATTGTGGCGCAACTGCACGCCATGATCGGATCAAGCCAGAATGAAGGTTTGCCCGCATTTGACGAAGTGCCGGCCTATCGCAGGCTGGGCAACCTTGAACTGAATGCATCCCGCAGTCTGGAACTTCTCACCGAGGCGCGAGCCCGGGTTGATGAAGTCCAACAGTTGTTGTCGATTCGATGAAGGCACCGGTTTTCCCTCTCAATTCCGTTGTCTTGCCGGGTGGAAGAATCCCCTTGCAACTGTTCGAGCCTCGATACATCGATATGCTGAGCCGTTGCATGAAAGAGGATAAAGGCTTTGTTATCAGCTTGCTGCGCAATGGCAATGAAGCCGGCCGCACGGCATCCTTCTATGAAACAGGCACCTATGTGCGCATTGTCGATTTCAAAAAGCTGGACAACGGGTTGCTGGGAATCACCGTTGAAGGCGATTCAAAGGTGTCCATCACGGATTTCTGGCAACAGACTGATGGGCTGCACCTGGGTGAGATGGAGTTTTTGCCTGCCGAGTCCCAGGCAGATATACCCACTGTATTCCACGAGTTGCCATCTGTACTGCGCGCTTTGTTTCGACACCCCGTGATTGAAGAGTTGGGGATGAGTGTCGATTATGAGGATGCCCGCGATGTTAGTTGGCGATTGACGGAGCTGCTGCCTTTGGATAAACAGGACAAGCAGCAGCTTTTGGAAATGCAGGATCCATTGGCGCGACTCGCCCGTCTGCAGGAGTTGCTGGATGCTCTTGACGAAGGCTGAAGGCGTCAAAGAGCCGGCGCGTAATGCTGTATGGCTTCAGACCACATGAGCCATATGTAGCCCCCGCAAAACGACAACCAGGCTAGTGCTGCCGATACGCTGAATACATCCAGAGAAATAGGCACCCGGTCAAACCGGCTGAAGCTGGCTCTTGTTGCGCCAGTGATCGCCAACCCGAGTAACAGCCCCCCGACAATATCGCTGAACCAGTGTACGCCCAAGTAGAGCCGGCTAATGGCGACAGGGATCAGTGGCAGTGAAATCAGTATGTAGGTTTGCCAGCGTTTCCGGGTGTGTGTTTCTGCGGCTATAAAGCTGGCCAGCATAGTGACAAGCACCGTGATGCCCGTGGTATGGCCGCTGGGAAAGGCGCCTGATGATGGCGGGTTCATAACCTGATCCGGGCGCACGGAACCAATGGCGTGTTTCAGCCCCCAAACCAGAAAAATCGTCAGAATTGCTGCTGAAAATATATGCACAGCGGCTGCATAGTGGCCCCTGAAGGCTAATGCAAGGCATGCCAGCAGGGCTGCAGCGATAAGAACGGGAGGGTCTCCCAGGAGTGTGGCTGCAATGGCGGGTGCATCCAGCAAAGGTTGGCGCAATTCACTGAACCACAGCATCGCCAATTGATCGAACGGTTTGATCACGTCGGTCATGGTTGCCAGTTGGCTCCAGAGGATAAACAGGGCAAATGCACCAAATGCAAGCATCAGTGAGGCCAGAGGGAATTCGCTTTCTTTGGCCGGGCGTTCATTGGAATAGAGACGCCAGAAACGGTGGGTTGTTTCATACTGTGCCATCTTTCTCTGAAGCCACAAGTAAAGGCGGCTATTGTCGCCAAGGCCCAGCTGAAAACGGAAGATAACCAGGTAGATGGCTGCCAGCGTTGCCAGGCTAATGCCTGTCACCAAATAAACATGCGCTGGCGGCTGTAGTTCACTGGCCAGTGCGCCACCCACAAGAAAGCCCGGCAAAATATAGGCCGGCGCCCAGCCAATGGCTGATCCGATGTTGAAAGCCAGAAAGCGGCGCCAAGGCATCAATAGAGCACCCGCAACGAGGGGTATTATGGGGCGCAAGGGCCCAACAAAACGCCCGATAATAACGCTTTTCCCGCCATGTAAATGAAAGAAGATTTCGGCTTTTCTGATGTGTTCCGGGTAGCGGCTTAGTGGCCATACACTTGCCAGACGCCCCTGAAATAACCTGCCAATTGCAAAACTTACAGTGTCGCCGCTGACCGCACCTAACCAGGCCCAGGCCAGCACGGTCATAAGAGGCATGTCTATCTGGGCTGCCATAACCGAGATGGTGAACAGGAAGGCAACGCCGGGCACCAGAATGCCGGCGATCGCCAAGGATTCTATAAATGCGGTGCTGAACAGGGCCAAAGATAGCCAGCCGGGGTTGGCGCTAAGCCACGCAGTCAGGTCCGAAAGCCAGGCGCTGCTCATGTACGGAGCGTCTCTCCCGGGCTGAACCATGCCGTGTCAGCCCCGCGCTTACGGGCTTCAAGCATTGCCTGATGGGCACGTTTGCGGAGTGTATCGGTGCGGGTGTCGCTGCTCCCCCGGGTGGTGCAGCCCAGGCTCACTGTGGCTTTGCCTGTCACCGGCCACTCATTTTCAGAGATTGTGCGCCGGATACGTTCCGCAATAACGCGCACACCTTCTTCCGGCGTGAAAGGCAAAATCAGGAAAAATTCGGAATCATTCAGTGTGTAGAGCGTGTCGCCAGCGCGGATTACGCCGAAAAGGTGCTGGGTCATGTTGCAAAACAGCGCTTGCATGCCTGGCTCCCCATAGAGTTGAGTGGCCTCATCGGCATGATCAATGGTGAGGTTTATCACAGACAGGTTATGGCCGGTAGCAATGGCCCGGCTTATTTCTTTTTGCAGGGTTTCGTCAAGAAAGCGGGCATTGTGAGCGCCAGTAACCGGGTCAGTAATGGCAAGATCCTCGGCAGATTGAGCCATGTGGTCGTACTGCCATATATAGAGTGCAGCAACCGTCAGTACGATGAGCAAGCCGCTGACGGCGGTGATTGCATCCGCTGCCGGCTGTTTTACAAGTAGCAGGATAGACATGGGTATCAGCAGAAGCAGAGAAAGCATCAGCGCGTGGCGAAGGGGCAATATCAACAGGTTGAGCAGCAACAGTGGCATGGCCCAGTGGGTAATGCTGGTGCTGCCGATGACAAACATGGCTGCCAGAAGACCGCTGTTCAGAGTTGCAAGAATAATCAGGTGGCCCGGTGCCGAGAGTTGGCGCCGGCGACTCAGGAGCGTGTAAGCCAGTCCGCCAAGGGTAAGGGCAGCCATGCCGGCAGCAAGGTAGAAGAGCTCGTAAAAACCGTATCGAAGGTTTTGCAGTGCCAGAGTAAATATAAACAGAGTGGCAGTGCCATAGCCAATGCTGTGAGTCCAGGTTCTCAGCCGGGTTTCTGTCATGGCGCAGATCCCTCCGCACGGGGCTGGGTTGGGGGTGTGGCTGGTGACCATGTGCTGTATGCCTGAGTCCGGTTGCCGCCTTGTTGCTGTGCGCGGCGTAGAGCGTTCGCGGCGCTCTGCTGCAGGCTGTCGGCATTGTCGCCAATGTTCAGCCCGGCGATACCGGTACTGACTGTCAGGTTCATACCGTGGGTTTCCAGCAGTTTTCCCAGGCCTTTGCGGATTGATTCCGCCCTGAGGATGGCCTCTTGAGTGGCTATGCCCGGCAATATCACCAGAAACTGCAGGTCTGCTGCCCGGTAGTAGGTATCGAAATCCCGTAGTTGAGAGTGCAGAAAGCGGCCAATTCTTGGAAGAATCGAACGAATGTCTTCGTCAGGGTCGTTGTCGCTGGTATGGGCGTCTAGGCCGATCATAATGACCGACATGTCTGTGCCCTCGCGCTCGCTGCGCTGAATTTCTTTATGCAGATCGGCAGAAAGATATTCCCGGCTGGCGGCTTGAGTTAGCTCATCGGTGCGCCTCAGAGGCGCCAGTTGGCGAGTTTTATACTCTCGCAGGAATATCAGCACGGCAGAAAGGAGTACCGTAAGCAGGAGTGCGCTGATCATCTGATGTCGGTCAGCTATGCCTTCTGCCCAATGGGCGGCGATCACCGCAAGTACCACTATTACCAAGGTTATGATAGCCGCGATGCCGCGGGGCATAAGGGCAAATACAACCAGCGGCAGCCCGTAGAGCCAGTGGCTGAGAGCCCAAGGACCTGTCCAGAAGCTGGTCATCAACAGGAGTATAAGAGCTACAAAAAACAGCCTTTGAAGCATTGGCCATGGGGGGGTGCCTCGGCCAGGGTGAAAGCTGCGCCCGCTGATGATAACGCCGGCCGCAGCTGCGGCGCTTGCCGCGGTAAGCGGCTCGCCCAGTAAGGCGCACAAAACAGCAATGGCCACAAAAACGGCGAGGCTGGCGCGTGATAACCGGTTCAGCAAAAACTTATCGGCCGTCTGGGCCATGGTATTCGTCCTTTTTCGGGGTTCCCGTTGTACCGCAACGGTATAATATCTGTTTGGGGTGCGTACTTGAAACGGGAAAGGTAAAGTTAGGCTCTAATTACTGAATTCTGGCAAAAAATACATAAGGTAAAGGGATGGATATTGCAGCTTATATGACCGAAGTCGGGCAGCAAGCCCGGGCAGCGGCGACACTCGTTGCCCGGTCTACCACCGAAGTGCGAAACCGGGCGCTCCTGGCAACCGCTGACGCGCTGCATGCGGCGCGCAGTGAGCTGGCTGAGGCAAATGCTCGTGATCTTGTCTCCGGGAAAGAGAGTGGTCTGGATGCTGCCATGCTGGACAGGCTTGAACTTACGCCAGCACGGGTTGATGCCATGATTGAAGGTCTGCGGCAGGTTGCTTCCTTGCCTGACCCCATTGGTGCAATTACCGACATGACCTATCGCCCATCCGGCATTCAAGTGGGCAAGATGCGTGTGCCCTTGGGTGTTATCGGCATTATCTACGAATCCCGGCCTAATGTGACGGTTGAGGCTGCCAGCTTATGCTTGAAGTCTGGCAACGCCACGATTTTGCGCGGTGGTTCCGAATCTATCCATTCCAACCAGGCCATTGCCTTGTGTTTGGCCCGGGGACTTGCAGATGCCGGCTTGCCGGAAACAGCTGTTCAGGTTGTCAAAACGACAGATCGAGCGGCGGTTGGTGAGCTGATTACCATGCCGGACTATGTGGATGTGATTGTGCCCAGGGGCGGTAAAGGCCTGATTGAACGCATCAGCCGGGACGCGCGGGTGCCCGTTATCAAGCATCTTGATGGCGTTTGCCATGTGTATATCGACAGCCATGCTGACCCAGAAAAAGCTTTGAATGTGGCAATTAATGCGAAAACGCACCGCTACGGCACATGCAACACAATGGAAACCCTGCTGGTGGACACAGAAATTGCTGCCGATATGCTGCCGCTGTTGAGCTCTTCTTTTATTGAAAAGGGTGTGGAGCTGCGAGGATGCCAGCAGACCCGTGAAATTCTTCCGGATATAAACGCGGCCACAGAGGCAGACTGGGAAGAGGAATATCTTGCGCCCGTTCTGGCCATTCGTGTGGTGGATGGGTTGGATGGTGCCATTGCGCATATCAACCGTTACAGCTCTCAGCATACTGACAGTATCATTACAGAGAACTACACCCGTGCCCGGCGTTTTATCACCGAGGTGGATTCAAGCTCGGTGATGGTCAATGCCTCCACCCGTTTTGCGGATGGCTTTGAGTATGGCCTTGGCGCTGAGATTGGCATCTCCACCGACAAGATACACGCCCGTGGGCCGGTTGGGCTTGAAGGTTTGACCTCGCAAAAATACGTGGTGTTCGGCGATGGGCACATTCGGGCCTGATGCAGATGCATGTAATTTATGGCGGAACCTTCGATCCGATACATCATGGGCATTTGCGCCTTGCGCTGGAGGTTGGCGAGCGGCTTCGAGGCGTGCCTGTAAGTTTGATGCCCTGCCATATTCCACCGCATAAGGGTGATACTGGCGCAACAGCCGAGCAAAGGCTGCGCCTGCTTGAGTTGGCGATTGCCGGGGAGCCGCGCTTAAGCGTTGACGATCGCGAACTGCGCCGGGGAGGCGCTTCCTTCACGGCGGATACCTTGCGCCAACTTCGCAAAGAGTTGGGTGCCAAGGTGCCGCTAGCCATGGTTGTAGGTACCGATGCCTTTGCCGGCCTTGATCGCTGGAATGAGTGGTGGGCAATTCCTGAGTTGGCTCACATTATTGTTGTGCAGCGCCCGGGCATAGTGTTGGATCCGAAAGGTGAGCCTGCCAGGCTGCTGGAGGAGCGCAGTGTTGGTAACGCCGAAGATCTATACAGCAGTGCCTCCGGGAAGATTCTTAACCTGAATCCGCCCTGGCTGGATATTTCAGCAACCGGCATCCGTGACCGGATTGGTCGTGGCCTGTCACCCCGTTATCTGGCTCCGGATGCAGTCTTGGCGGAGATTCAGAGTATGGGGCTTTACGGGGCATGCCCCGCAAAGAACTTTTAGTGCTACAATCGCGATCGAAAATGACTTTTCGGGTGGCCATTCCGGCCGGCACCCGGACTACAGGGTAATTATGCAGGCAGAGCAACTCAAAGATCTGATAGTGAATGCACTTGAAGACGTGAAAGCAAAAGACATCAGCGTTGTTGATGTGCGGGACCGTACCAGCGTTACCGATTTTATGGTTCTGGCATCCGGAACATCCAATCGCCACGTTAAATCCCTTGCGGATTCGGTTGTTCTTGACGCCAAAGAGAAGGGCGTTCGAGTCAACAGTGTGGAAGGTGGTGGCGGCAGCGACTGGATTCTGGTGGATATGGGGGACGTGGTTGTACACCTGATGCTCCCCGCCACACGTGAATTTTATGATCTGGAGCGCTTCTGGCGTGACGCGCCGGATGTCGAGGCTGAGGGTAGCGAGTAATCATGCGGCTGCGCCTGATCTGTGTGGGGCAAAAAATGCCCGACTGGGTCAGTAAGGGCTACGACGACTATGCTCGTCGTATGCCTCCGGAAATGCCCCTTGAGTTGGTAGAAATTGCCATGCCTCATCGTGGCAAAAACCCTGATATTCCCCGGTTGATGCAGCGCGAAAGCGACGCAATTCTGGCCGCTACCGGTTCCAAGGACAGGGTGGTCGCGCTGGAAGTGACAGGGCGCCCCTGGACTACGGAAAAGCTGGCCAGCCAGTTGGAAAGCTGGCAGCAAGACGGAAGGGATCTGAGTTTTCTTGTTGGTGGGCCAGATGGTTTGGCCGAGCCTTGCCGTCAGCGCGCAGATCAGCAATGGTCGCTGTCCCCTCTCACTTTACCTCATCCTCTTGTTCGGATTCTGTTGGCAGAACAGCTGTACAGAGCCTGGTCGATTACCCGTAACCACCCGTACCACCGGGCTTAGGAAACATCCATGCCGTGGGGTGAATTCAAGGATACTGCCGCCGAGCGCAGACTGTTCCAGCGTCGCGTCACTGTTATGCTGGCGCTCGTATTCTTCCTTTTGTCGGTGCTTGTCGCCCGTATGTATCAGCTCCAGATTGTCGAGCATGATATTTACACCACCCTCTCTGATAAAAACCGTGTGCAGGTCCAGTCTGTGCCGCCTCCCCGTGGTCTTGTTTATGATCGCAACCAGGTTTTGCTGGCAGAAAATCGCCCCGTTTTTAGCGTGACCGTAGTGCCTGAACGGGTTGGCGAGATTGATGCCGCACTGGAGCAGCTTGTCGGTATTCTTGATATTTCCGATGAGGATCTGGAACGGTTTCAGCGCCGCTTGCGCGAGCCTCGCCGTCCATTTCAGGAAATTCCACTGCGCTACGACCTTAACGAAGACGAGATTGCCCGCCTGGCTGTGCACCGACACGAGTTGCCTGGGGTAGAGGTGGAGGCGGAGCTGGTTAGATATTACCCGCACAGTGAGCTGACTGCCCATGCTCTGGGTTTCGTTGGCCGGATCAATCGTGATGAATTGCAGCGGATTGACCCGGTTAATTACGCCGGCACCAACTACATTGGCAAGTCTGGTGTCGAGCGATTTTATGAAGAACTGCTGCACGGCAAGGTTGGTTACCAGCATGTAGAAACCAACGCCCGAGGTCGTACTCTGAGAGTGCTGGAACGCGAAAATCCGGTGCCCGGTGAGGATCTCAAACTGCATCTGGATTTGCGTTTGCAGGCGCGGGCTCACGAACTCCTTGACGGACGCCGGGGAGCAATCGTTGCCATTGAGCCTGCCACAGGCGGGATATTGGCGCTGGCCAGCGTGCCGGGTTTCGATGCCAACAAGTTTGTGACTGGAATCAGCGTGCCAGATTATCGGGAGCTGAGTGAGAGTAATGACAAACCTTTGTTCAATCGGGCTCTGAGGGGGCAATACCCCCCGGGATCAACGCTCAAGCCCATGTTGGCGATTGCGGCACTCGATAGTGGCGCAGTAACAAGAGATCACACCATTTGGGACCCGGGGCACTTTCAGATCAACTCCTCTGGGCGGCGTTGGCGGGACTGGAAGCGAGGCGGGCACGGTTGGGTTGATCTGACCTACGCGATGGCGCAGTCCTGTGACGTTTACTTTTATGAAGCGGCTGTGGAAATGGGCGTGGATACCATGGTCAACTATTTGGCCCGCTTTGGCTTTGGCGAGGATGCAACTCTGGACGTGTCCGGCGCATTGAGCGGAATTCTGCCGTCCCCGGATTGGAAGCGCGCCACGCGTAATGAACCCTGGTATCCGGGAGACACTGTTAATCTCGGTATTGGTCAGGGGTTTATGTTGTCTACGCCACTGCAGCTGGCCACAGCAACCGCGTTGATTGCCAATCGCGGCGAGTGGGTAGAGCCGCGGTTGCTCAAAGACATCCAGGGTGACCGATCCGTTGAAGAGTTTTTACCGTCGGAAACCCACGAACCGTTGAAACTCAAGGACCCGAGTGACTGGGAGTTTATTGCTGAGACCATGGCTGAAGTTATGCATGGAGTGAAGGGCACTGCCCGCGCTGCCGGCCGTGGTGCCCCCTACCGCATGGCTGGAAAAACCGGTACCGCCCAGGTGTTCAGTCTTGCAGAAGATGAAGAGTACGACGCCGAAGAGGTGCGGGAGCGGTTACGCGACCACGCACTGTTTGTTGGTTTTGCACCGGTCAAAAAACCACAGATTGCTGTCGCTGTGATTGTTGAAAACGGCGGCGGAGGAAGCAGCACAGCAGCTCCTGTAGCTCGGGCCCTGTTCGATGCCTGGATATTGGAGTTTTCTGCCGCTGCAGGTTCTCTGGTCAGCAAAACCGATTCGCAAAGAGAGGCTCCTTGATGGCCCCCCGGGAAGTGTTCAGTTCAACAGCCAGCAACCCCCTTGGTCGCCCGAGAGGTTTATGGTCTGCACTGCATCTGGATCCTATTCTGCTTTTCTTGCTCATTGTCCTGATTTCCTGCGGCTTTTTCGTGTTGTACAGCGGCGCCGACCGAAATCTGGATGTCGTAAAGGCCCAGGGCGTGCGCTTTGCCGTCGCATTTGTTGTGATGTTGGTTTTCGCCCAGCTTGATCCCTCTGTATTCAGGCGTTGGGCACCTTGGCTTTACGTACTTGGCCTAGCGGGCCTGGTTGCTGTGCTATTTGTGGGGGTTGGGGCGAAAGGTGCACAGCGTTGGTTAGCGTTGCCGGGATTGCCCAGGTTTCAGCCATCGGAGCTGATGAAGCTTGTTGTCCCCATAATGGCCGCCTGGTATCTGTCGCGGCACTTCTTGCCGCCGAAGCTGTCACGCATTGGTGTCGGGCTGGCTATTGTCCTGCTCCCGATGCTTCTGATTGTGAGGCAGCCCGATCTCGGGACTTCGCTTCTTGTGGGTATGGCGGGTCTGTTTGTTGTGTTTTTTGCCGGTATGAGCTGGAAACTCATAGGCGCATTTTTGGCAATGGTGTCTGTAGCTGCGCCAGTAATGTGGTTTTTCGGAATGCGCGAGTACCAGAAGCAGCGTGTCTTGACACTGCTTGATCCCCAGAGTGATCCGCTGGGTGCAGGTTGGAATATTATCCAGTCCAAAACCGCCATCGGCTCTGGCGGCCTGGATGGCAAAGGTTGGCTTCAGGGCACTCAGTCGCACCTTGAGTTTCTTCCGGAAAGCCATACTGATTTTATAGTGGCGGTACTGGCAGAGGAGTTCGGGTTTGTAGGGATTCTGATACTACTCAGCGTGTACTTCCTGATTATTTTGCGGTGCCTCTTTATCGCTGTGACTGCCCAGGATTCATTCAGTCGCCTTGTTGCGGGTGCGCTGACCATGACCTTCTTTATTTATGTGTTCGTTAACGTGGGCATGGTAAGTGGCCTGCTACCGGTTGTAGGGGTGCCTTTGCCGCTTGTGTCTTATGGTGGAACATCAACCGTTACCCTGATGGCGGCGTTTGGCATTCTGATGTCCATACACACCCATCGCCGGATGATCACGGCCTGATGTCAGGCCGGTAATGGTGATACGGGGCGCGAACCCGTTACAATGGTCGCAAGAGCTGTATTTTCCATTCAGCAGCGCATATTTCAGAGGGCATCTGTACAGTGATACCACATAGCGCAGGGTTATGGTTGTTGGGCTTGGCGGCTCTGGCGCTTGCCGGCTGCGCATCGGCTCCGACGCCTGCACCGGCCGGTACCGACCATTCATCACGCTACACCATTACTCAAGACCGGGCACCCACGGGAAACTTTGATGCCTCTGGCTTGTCAGATGCAGTGCCCGTATATCAGGCCCCGGTAAGGGCCGGGAACAAATCTCCCTACACAGTTTGGGGCAAACACTACACGGTAATGGACAGTAATGACGGCTATGTCGCTCGCGGCACCGCAAGCTGGTATGGCGAAAAGTTCCACGGTCACAAAACGTCTAATGGTGAAACCTTTGATATGTACCAGATGTCCGCAGCCCATAAATCTCTGCGGATACCGGGTTACGCAAAAGTGACTAATCTGGATAACGGGCAGTCTGTGATTGTGCGGGTTAATGACCGTGGGCCGTTCCACGGTGATCGCCTCATTGATTTGTCTTACGCAGCGGCTAAAAAGCTGGGTTATCAGTCACGCGGAACCGCCCGTGTAGAAGTCGCATCGATTACCGTGAAGCCCGACGGCAGCATGTTTCTTGCTGGTCAGCCTTTCGCGCTGGATGGGCAGCAGGTGAAGCGGCCGGTGCAAACGCAAACTGCGAACAGCGCATTTGACGGCCAGGGCGGCGGGCTGTTTGTTCAGCTTGGCTCCTTCAGCAGCCGCGACCCGGCAGAAAAACTACAGACCCGCGCCGTGGATAGACTTGGTAGCTCCTTGGGGAGTAACTCTGTGCGAGTACGTGCAGTAGATACTGCTTCAGGGCGCTTTCACCGGGTTCAGGTTGGGCCTTTTCAGGATGAAGGCAGTGCGCGAAAGACGCAGCGCCTTTTGGAAACTGAAGGATTTGCGCAATCAATTGTGCTGACAGACTCTGACTGAGCGTCAGATCACTTATAAAACACACTTAACGACGAACGAATGGACCCATGGCATTAAAATCAGTTTTCCGCTCACTCTCTTTTGCTTCAGCACTCCTTACGTTTGTGCTGATGCTTACGGTTTCAGGCAAAGCAATTTCCCAGACCGTGCTGATTCCTTCACCGCCGCAAATTGCTGGTAGTTCCTACGTGCTGATGGACCCGAAAAGTGGTCGCATCATCATGGAAGAGAACAGCAACGAGCGCTTGCCGCCGGCCAGTCTGACAAAGATGATGACAGCGTACATTGTTGAGCGCGAGCTGGACGAAGGCCGGATCAGCATGTCCGACATGGTTCCTATCAGCGTAAAAGCATGGAAAACAGAGGGCTCCCGTACGTTTGTTAAAGAGGGCACCAGTGTTTCCGTAGAAGACCTTCTCAAAGGCGTAATTATTCAGTCAGGCAACGATGCTTCGGTAGCCCTGGCGGAATTTGTTGCCGGCAGTGAGGGCGCTTTCGTAGATATTATGAATCAGCAGGCTCAACTTCTGGGCATGAAGGACACCCACTTTCAGAATGCTACCGGCCTGCCTGCCGCAGATCACTTTTCTACCGCCTATGACCTGGCTGTTCTGGCGCGTGCGATTATCAATGATTACCCGGAAAACTACCCGATCTACGCGGAGAAGCACTTTACGTACAACAATATCCGTCAACCCAACCGTAACAGCCTGCTATGGCGCGACGATAGTGTTGATGGCCTCAAAACCGGCCATACCGAAGAGGCAGGGTACTGTCTTGTTGCTTCAGCCAAGCGCAACAACACGCGCTTTATTGCAACAGTGATGGGAACCAGCAGCTCTGAGGCGCGATCCCAGGAAATCCAGAAAATGCTGAACTACGGGTTTCGCTACTATGAAAGTGAGCGCTTGTTCCGGGCGGGGCAGGAGCTGATTGAGGCCAAGGTGTGGGGCGGTCAATCTGACAAGCTTTCCGTGGGCATGCTTGAAGATGCCTACGTGACCATTCCTCGCGGATCCCGTGACAGCCTTGAGTCCAGTGTGGATCTTGATTCAGTGATCAAGGCACCGGTTCGTGCCGGTGATGAGCTCGGTCGGGTGAAAGTGTCCTTTAATGGGGAAGTGCTGATTGATCAGCCAGTGCTTGCTCTGACGGAGGTTCCTGAAGGCGGTTTGTTCAAGCGAATCTGGGACGCCATCAAGTTGTTTTTTGTTCAGTTATTCCAGTAAGGGCCAGTTGAGCCCGGGAGAAAAACGGCATGAGCGAGCCGAAAGCGCCAAAAATAGAGTTTCCCTGTGATTACGGTATCAAGGTGATTGGCGATGCCGCACCGGATTTCAAAGAGTTTGTCGTAGCGGTTGTTCAGCAGCACGCTCCGGGAATCAAGGAAGAAGATGTCTCTGTTAAAGACAGCAGGGAAGGTCGGTTCTGCTCGGTACGGCTGAATATTCTGGCTACTGGCGAGCCGCAGCTAAAGGCCTTGTTTGAGGACCTCAAGGCCAGCGGCCGTGTTCACATGGTGTTGTAAGCACCATGCCTGAACTCATTGTCAGGTCTTTGGGCCAGCAGCCCTATCTGGAAACCTGGGAAGCCATGAAAAGCTTCACGGCAGAAAGGGGTGACGACACCAATGATGAGCTTTGGTGTCTGGAGCATCCTCGGGTCTACACCCAGGGCCAGGCTGGCAAGGCCGAGCATATCCTGGCGCCGGGTGATATCCCGGTGATTCAGGTAGACCGTGGTGGACAGGTGACCTATCACGGACCTGGTCAACTGGTGATTTACCTGATGATTGGGCTTACCCGTCGCAAGATAGGGGTGAGGGGGCTGGTCGACATTATTGAGCAGGGCATAGTACGCACGCTTGCTGAGCTTGATATTGCCGCAGAGCCCCGGCCAGATGCGCCAGGTGTTTATGTGGGTGATGCAAAAATTGCTTCCCTGGGATTGCGGGTTCGCCGTGGATGTTCGTTCCACGGTCTTGCGCTGAATGTCGATATGGACATGGAGCCATTTGGCAGGATCAACCCCTGCGGGTATGCGGGACTGGCCATGTGCCAAACCAGTGACTTTACCTCAGCGTCTATTGATGCTGTTGAGCAGCTGTTGGTAGCCCAACTTGTTTCAGGGTTGGGCGACTCTGTAGTAAGTTATCGAAACGGCTGGGATGATCAGGCAGGCCCGTCAATCTGATACATACAAACACGGTTGCGGCCGAGGGCTTTTGCACGGTACAAGGCTTCGTCTGCATGCTGGAGAAGTTTGTCGACAGATTCCGCCCCCTCGATGCTTGCTACGCCAATACTGGCAGTGCAGTGGACTGCTGTCTGCGCCACCATCACAGCTTTCTCGGCGATTGCCTCACGAATCCTGTTGGCAATCTGCACTGCACCGTCTGCATTGGTTTCCGGCAGTAGCACCAGGTATTCCTCACCTCCCCAACGAGCGGTGGTGTCCAGTTTCCGGGCCTCCTCATGCAGTGTGTTTGCAACCAACACAATCAGCTCATCGCCTACATGGTGTCCGTGGGTATCGTTTACACTTTTGAACAGGTCAATATCTGCTAACAACACGGCAAATGGCCGGTTGGTACGAAGATAGCGTTCGTATTCCACTTCCAGTTGAGCCAAGGCCTCCCTGCGGTTTGCAAGGCCGGTGAGTGTGTCATGCTTGGCGGCGTACTCGAACTCTCGGGCCAGCGCCAACAAACCAAGTTTGCTCCGTCGCCGGCTCTGATCAAGGATGTAGCAGGTGATCATTTCAAAGCCGAGGGCTACAACCATGGTAATCCGGAAGCTGGTGCTATAGGGCAGATTCAGTAATTGGTCAGCAAGCGGGCTGAAGAACAGCAGCGTAACCCCCGTAAATCCGAATAGACAGGCGCCAACACCAAACCGCGCATCGCTGATGTAAAAAATGATGGGTGGGTAGGCAAAGAGCCAGATAATCGCCGAGCCATTCTCTAACGCGCTGACCGACACATAGATAAACACCGTGGTTGTCAGGCCAATAAACGCGCGACGCTGAAAGGTTTTGTGGCGGAACGCAGCGTAAATCAGCAAATTGATTGTCATCAGAATGGCAAATGCTATCAGCAGGCCAGCCGCGAGGTGCTCACCTTGCTCGACAGAACGGGAGGCAAAAAAGGCCAGCAATGGCACTGCAGAGATACTCAGCCAGTTGATCAGAACCGGAACTGGAATTTCACCCGATACCTGAAGCTGAGAGCGCCCATTTGCGGGAAGCTCAGGAGCAATTTTCGACATAGTGTGAGCAGGTTCTTTTGATAATTATCAGTTATTTTGATTCCGCATCCATTCAATAGTAAACGGTATTCTGGGCAGAAGTTGTGTAATACCGTAAAAACAGCCAGAGGATGACAACAAACTATTCCCCGGTAGCCTGGCTGTGTGGGCATCAGAGCAGGTATAAACCGGCAGGCAGAGGCGAGCAATGGCAGGTAAGCCGCTGAGCATGGGTCGCAGTGGAGAGGTCAGGTAGCAGAAGTATCCGTATAATGACATGAGCCACCTGCTGCTGTTACGTTTAGAGTACAAGTGAGGGGTTCTTGCAGGGTGGGTAAATTTTCAGATCCGGACAGGTCTTACATGTCATCCAGACGCTCAGGTAATTCAGTCTCCCGTATCAAGACCGGCAGCTTTGAACGTCGGTTGAGTTTGACTCGCGCCGGGCTTTTCGCCGGCACGCGGGTGGCCTCGCACATGGCAACGAACTGGTTCAGCAGCAAGGATAAGCGGGATAAACGCCACCGTGCCATGTTATCCAAGCAAGCCCATCTTCTGGTGGAGGAGCTGGGAAAACTGAAAGGCAGTGTGGTTAAAATCGGTCAGGTGATGGCGCTTTATGGTGAGCATTTTCTGCCTGAAGAGGTCACTGAAGCCCTACACACCCTGGAAGATCAGACTACCTCGCTGGAGTGGTCTGCCATCGAGCGGGTTCTCAAAGCCGAGCTGGGCAGTGATAAATTTGCTGAGCTTGAGATAGACCCCGAACCCATTGGGGCCGCATCTCTGGGGCAGGTGCACCGTGCATTGCGGCGAAGTGATGGCCTGGAGCTGGTGCTCAAAGTCCAGTATCCGGGTGTCGCCGATGCGGTTGATAGCGATCTGAATGCGGTGGCTCAGTTACTCAGAGTGGCTAGGTTGGTGAGCTTCGGGCCAGAGTTTGAGGACTGGCTGGAAGAGGTGCGACAGATGATGCACCGGGAAGTTGATTATCATCTTGAGGCTCGCACCACAGAGAAATTTCGCCAGATGCTCAAGAATGACCCCCGGTTTGTGGTTCCCCGGGTGTTGCCGGAGTATTCAGGTGCGCAGGTTATTGCCTCAACCTATGAGCATGGGCATTCCGTAAGTGCTGGCGTTGTTCGGGAGTTGTCACTGGAGCGCCGCAGTGCGCTCGGAGAAGCCGCGCTTGAGCTCTTCTTTCGGGAGCTGTTCGTGTGGGGTGAGATCCAGACCGACCCCAATTTCGGAAACTACCGTATTCGCATTGCCGGAGAAGATGGCAATGGTGTGGAGCATGATCGCATAGTGCTGTTGGACTTTGGTGCTGTGCAGTCTTACTCAAGCGAGTTTCTTGACCCGGTTATCCAGATGATCCGTGCATCTTATGAGAACGATCTGGATGCAGTGATCGATGGGGGCGTAAAACTGCGTTTCATGAACACTGACTGGCCGAAGGATGTGTTGGAGAAGTTTGGCGAGGTGTGCATGTCGGTTCTGGAGCCCTTGTCCAGCGACCATGCAAGCTGGCCTGACTACGCGGTTAACGAGAAGGGCCAGTATCGTTGGAAGCAAAGCGACTTGCCGTCAAGAGTTGCGCGACAGGCTGCACGTTCAGCCATAAGCCGTTATTTCCGCGTGCCACCCAGAGAGTTTGTATTCCTCAACCGAAAGCTCATTGGGGTGTATACCTTTATTGCTGTGCTGCACTCGGAGTTCAACGGCGAGCCCTTGTTACGCAAATACCTTTATGGCGAAGGTGATGATATGCCTGATGCTTCTGCAACCAGCCAGATCACAAAGGCGTAACGCACGCCTTTGCCTATACCTACAAGCACAATGAAGTTGAGCCAGGGCACGCGCATGATGCCGCCAACAAGCGTCAGCGCGTCGCCGCCCAGAGGTAGCCAGCCCAGTAGCAAAGACCACTGGCCGTAGCGGTTAAAACTGTTTCTTGCTTTGTGCAGTTGCGTTTCACTCAAGGGGAACCAGCGCTTGTGCTTGAAGCGGTCTACCTGCCTGCCGATGATGCCGTTCACCACAGACCCCAATGTATTGCCCAGCGTGGCCCAGAACCACAGCCACCACATGGGATAGCCCTGAACAACCAGGGTGCCAGTCAGTATCTCCGAGTAGGCAGGCAACAGAGTAGCCGCTGCAAACGAGGTCAGAAATAATGTCAGGTAAACCACAGAGTTGTCCTTACGGTGATGGGTGTTTGGGTCTTTTGCCCCACGAGGCGGCACTAAGTATGAACCGTTACTATAGCGGCTATTTAGAGCTTCAATTTTTTAATTTTCCTCAATCATGTCATCATGAATTCAAGTTTATTTACACCCCTTATAACCGCCCGGGAATCCTTCCGGGGTATCTATTTTGGAGGCTTTTATGGAACAGGTAACGATTTACGGCCGTTCAAGTTGCGGGTTTTGCGTGCGTGCAAGGAGTCTGTGTGAGTCTCGCAATATGCCGTACACCTGGGTGGATATGATCGAGCATGGCATGACCAAAGAAGACATTGCCGACAAAATTGGGCGAGCTGTACACACCGTGCCGCAGATTTTGGTGGGGGACAGATACATAGGCGGGTACGATGATTTTGCAAGCTACGTGCGGCAACTGGAGGCTTAGTCGTTTGTAGAATCTATCTGGCAGGTAAGGAGCGCAGTATGGAATTTGAGCATGTGGTTCAAGTTAATGACCTGAAGGATTCGTCCATCCCCAACCTGACCCGGAAGCAATTGTGGGAAGGCTTGGTCATGCGTGCAGAGGCGCCCCAACATTTTGTGATTGGCCTTGGGGAGTTCGAGCTCGATTGGCAAACCGATAAACGCCTGAAACGGAGCCTTGAGCTGCCCGGCCTGGTTGTTGATGATCTGGTTACCTTTGATGAAGGCCAGTTTGTACATTATGAAATTATACCAACGGCCACGGTTGCCGGTGGAAGTCTCACAATGACAATAGAAGAGCCAGAGCCGCAGAATTGCTGATCAGGACCCGGCTAACAGGGTCCCGATCAGCACTGTAGTTGCTTTAATCAATCAGAGCTTGAAATCGGTTTTCAGCTTCTTTTCTGCAAGGGTGTTTTTGAGTTTCGCCACCCGCGGCAGGCCGTTGTCAAACGGAGGGAAATTCTCGCCTGCGATCAGAGGTAGCAGGTAGTCGCGGCAGTCCTGGGTAATACCAAATCCATCATCCGTAATGTAATGGATGGGCATCTTCTTTTCCTGGTTAGCAACTTCGCTAAGCGGGGCTTCACCAATCGACCAGACGTAAGGTTTGGATTTCTCACGAACAATCGTAGGCATAACTGCCTGTTTGCCTGCCAGAGCCATTTCTACAGCCGCTTTGCCAACGGCGTAAGCCTGCTCAACGTCGGTTGCAGAGGCAATGTGCCGAGCACTGCGCTGGAGATAATCCGCAACCGCCCAGTGGTACTTGTGCCCCAGAGCCTGCCTGACCATATTGGCCAGTGCCGGCGCTACGCCACCAAGCTGAGTGTGACCAAATGCATCTTTGGCGCCGGCATCTGCAAGGAAACGGCCGTCTTCGTACTGGGCACCTTCTGAAGCAACCACCACGCAGTATCCATATTCCTTAACACAGAAATCGACCCGCTCCAGAAATGCTTCGCGGTTAAACGGAATTTCAGGGAACAGGATAATGTGGGGCGGCTCGCCTTCACCCTGACCAGCCAGACCACCAGCGGCTGCGATCCAGCCTGCGTGACGGCCCATGACTTCAAGGATGAACACCTTGGTGGAGGTTTCGCACATGGACTTGATGTCCAGACTGGCTTCCAGGGTGGATGTGGCGATGTACTTGGCTACAGAGCCAAAGCCAGGGCAGCAGTCGGTAAACGGCAGGTCGTTATCGACTGTTTTGGGAACGCCGATGCAGGTAATGGGGTAGCCCAGCTTCTCGCCAATTTGTGAGACTTTGTAGGCGGTGTCCTGGGAATCGCCGCCACCGTTGTAGAAGAAGTAGCCGATGTTGTGTGCGCGGAATACTTCGATAAGGCGCTCGTATTCCCGGCGGTTTTCCGAGATGTTCTTCAGCTTGTGGCGGCAAGATCCGAACGCACCGCCTGGGGTGTGGATCAACTCCTGAATGGCTTCATCACTTTCGAGGCTGGTATCGATCAGCTCTTCGTACAGCGCGCCCAGAATGCCGTTGCGACCTGCAAACACTTTGCCGATCTTGTCCGAGTGCTTACGGGCGGTCTGGATGACCCCGCAGGCACTCGCGTTGATTACAGCGGTAACACCGCCAGACTGAGCGTAAAATGCGTTCTTGATGGCCATCTCGGGGTGGAGTCTCCAGTTGATTCGACGATGGTGCAGATGATACGTCAAATGCGCGCAATTTTCATGGCAGGAAGTGCGGATAGCAATGCGCTTGACGGCACTGAAAGGATACGGGAGGCTTGTCGGGTTTCAACGTAGAGGGCAGGCGGCGAATGCATATTCATATACTGGGGATTTGTGGCACGTTCATGGGCAGTCTGGCTGTTCTTGCAAGGGAACTCGGCCACACGGTGACCGGTTCCGATCAGGGCGTTTATCCGCCCATGAGCACACAACTGGAAGCCCAGGGTATCAGCCTGATGGAAGGCTACCGCTCGGAACACCTTGAGCCAAAGCCTGATCTGGTGCTGATCGGCAACGCGATGTCACGGGGTAACCCGGAGGTAGAGGCGGTGCTTAACCGTAACATTGACTATATGTCTGGCCCCGAATGGTTGGCTCGGGAGGTGCTGCGGCATCGCTGGGTGTTGGCCGTTGCCGGTACTCACGGCAAAACCACCACCACAGCCATGCTCCTCTGGATTCTTGATCAGGCTGGGTTTGCGCCCGGGTATCTTGTGGGTGGCGTGCCGAAAGATTTTCCGGTTTCAGCGAGTCTCGGCGATAGCGACTTTTTTGTAATTGAAGCCGATGAGTACGACAGCGCCTTTTTCGACAAGCGCTCCAAGTTTGTCCATTACCGCCCCCATACCCTGATACTGAATAACCTTGAGTTTGATCACGCCGATATCTTCGAAAACGTAGAGGCCATCGAGCGACAGTTTCATCATCTGGTTCGCACGGTTCCGTCTCAAGGCATGATTATTCGCCCAAGCCTGGATGAGCATCTGGATAAAGCTCTCGATATGGGGTGCTGGAGCCCGGTTCAGGATATGGCTATCGGGAGCGAAACAGCCGCATCGGTTGATTGGCGTGCCGAGCTGCTATCCGAAGACGGTAGCCGATTTATGGTGGTTCATCACGAGCAGCCCGTTGCCGTGGTGAAGTGGAGCCAAACGGGTATGCATAACGTTCGCAATGCCCTTGCAGCCATTGCTGCGGCAAAGCATGTGGGGGTAACGCCCGATCACGCCGTGGCCGCGCTGTGTCGCTTCTCTGGCGTAAAGCGCCGTATGGAACTGCTGGCGGATATTGGTGGAGTTAAAGTTTACGACGACTTCGCTCACCACCCAACCGCCATAGAGACCACCCTGGACGGATTGCGCAATCAGGTGGGGAAGGAGCCGGTTATCGCCCTCATCGAGCCCCGCTCCAACACTATGAAACAGGGCGTGCACCAGCATACGCTGCTGCCGAGTGCTGCGTTGGCAGATAAAGTGTATTGGGCCAACCTGAACACTATGGACTGGCTGCCGGAACTGGTCTCCGTTTGGCAGTCCGGTAATCCGGAATCAAGTAAACACCTTGTAGAGTCCACAGTAGAAGGGCTGATTGAGCGTGTAATGGCAGATCTGCCGAGCCCCTGCCACATTGTCATTATGAGTAACGGTGGCTTTGGTGGCGTTCACGGTAAGCTCATAGCCGAGCTTGAACGTATTCATGGCTGACCCGGCACAGAAGGAGTTATATCGTTGACCCAACCCATGCCTGAGAGCGTGTCGAAAGCCCCGACCATAAACCTGGCGTTCACCGGAGCATCCGGTGCCCAATATGGCCTGCGCTTGCTGCAATGCCTGGTGGCAGCGGGTTGCCGGGTTCATGTAATGGTCAGCAAGGCGGCACAAATTGTTATTGCGACTGAAACCGACCTGAAGCTGCCGGGAAGCCCGTCAGCTATGCAAAAGGTGCTGACGGAATACGCATCAGCCCAGCCGGGCCAAGTAGTGGTGTTTGGGCGTGAAGACTGGTTTTCGCCACCGGCTTCCGGTTCTGGTGAAAAGGCCCCTTTGGTGGTGTGCCCCTGCAGTACAGGGACCTTGTCCGCAATGGCTACTGGCGCCAGTAACAATCTGATTGAGCGCGCGGGCGATGTGGCGCTTAAAGAACGACGCCAACTGATTCTGGTGACCCGTGAATCGCCATACTCACAAGTGCATCTGGAAAACATGCTGAAGCTGACCCAAATGGGAGCGGTGATCATGCCGGCCAGCCCCGGGTTCTACCACCGCCCGGAATCGATAGAGGATCTCGTGGACTTTATCGTGGCTCGAATTCTGGATCATCTGGGCCTGCCCCAAGACCTGATGCCCCGTTGGGGTGAGGCTCGAGTGAACGCCAAAATGAGTCGCAACGATGGTTTTGGCCAGCAGGATTGATGGTTTTAACCATTGAGCAAACCTGCCTGCAAGAAGAGACTTGGTGAACGCTAGTTACAACACTGTTCACTGACTGAGGTTTACCATGATTCCACGTACGCTCTTCGATGCAGACCTTGACGGCTTTCGGGATTCCGTCCGGAAATTTCTTGAACAAGAAGCCGCGCCCTACCACGAGCAGTGGGAAAAAGACGGGCAGGTCAGCCGCGAGCTATGGCAAAAAGCTGGCGAGCTGGGTTTTTTGTGCCCCACCATGCCTGAAGAGTACGGCGGTGTTGGCGCTGACTTCCGATACAGCGCGGTTATTATGGAAGAAGTCTCCCGTGCCGGGCTCTCAGGTATCGGCTGGACGCTGCACTCCGATATTGTTGCCCCCTACATACTGAACCACGGCTCCGAAGAACAGAAAAAGCAATATCTGCCGAAAATGGCGTCGGGTGAAATGATTACGGCTATCGCCATGACCGAACCGGGTGCCGGTTCCGACCTGCAGGGTGTGAAAACCACAGCCATCAAGGACGGCGATCACTATGTTCTGAATGGTTCCAAGACCTTTATTACCAACGGGCAAATGGCCGATCTGGTGATTGTTGTCGCCAAAACCGACCCAAAAGAAGGTGCGAAAGGCATCAGCCTGTTCCTGGTGGAATCTGCCTGGGAAGGTTTCCAGAAAGGCCAAAACCTGAACAAAGTGGGAATGAAGGCTCAGGATACGTCCGAGTTGTTTTTCCAGGATGTAAAGATCCCTGAAACTCACCTGCTGGGTGCGCGCGAAGGGCAGGGCTTCTTCCAGTTGATGCAAGAACTCCCTGCTGAACGCTTGCAAATTGGCCTGACTGCTATTGCTTCTGCAGAAGCAGCTTGGCAGTGGACGCTTGATTACGTGCAAGAGCGTAAAGCTTTTGGTAAGCCAGTGATCAAGTTCCAGAATACCCGTTTCAAAATGGCAGAAATGAAAGCAGAGATTGCTGCGGCAAGGGTGTTCACCGACCGCTGCCTGGAACTCCATCTGGAGAAGAAGCTGGATATACCTACTGCAGCCATGCTGAAGCAGTACACCACAGACTTGCAGTGCAAAGTACTGGATGAATGTGTGCAGCTGCACGGTGGCTATGGCTACATGTGGGAATACCCGATTGCCCGTGCCTGGGCTGATGCGCGAGTTCAGCGCATTTACGGTGGAACCAACGAGATCATGAAAGAGATCGTTGCCCGCGCGTTTTAAATCAGGTTAAAGGAAAGCCTCGGGCCAGTTCCCGGGGCTTTCTTGTTACTAAACTTTACAGATTGCCAAACCTATCAAGGTCTCCAGCTTCTACATCCCCTAAAGTAACGGCACAACCTCTAACAAGGATAAACGGTTGCCGTGATGAAGCCCCTTATTTTCCTGCCTGTTTCTGTACTTTTTCTCGCCATTGCCGGCTGCGGCAAGGAATCCGATGAGCTGCCTGTAGATGGCCGTGAGTTCGACGGGGTGCAATACAGCGACCCGGCACCCTATACAGGAAGGGTGATAGACGGCTATCTCAAAAATGCCCGGGTTTGGTTGGATATGGATGGCGACAGCCAGTACACGTCTGGGCCAATGGAGTATGAGCTGGCATCCGGTCGCAAGGTTGTTCTGCCTTCCGGAGAGCCTACTGCCATGAGCGGTGAAGATGGTCAGTTCTCTTTGGATATCTCGGAGCTCCAGTTGGACCCAAAGGTTGGGCCCAATATCAATCCAGCTAAGTTTCCTTTGTATGCGCTGGCGCTGCCTGGCAAAGCCGTGGAACAAACCCGCTCTGGAGACTTGGCGATTCCCAGCGCGTTTATGCTTTCTGCCGCGCCAGGCGTTCGTAATATTACCCCTCTGACAACGCTGGCTCGTTATCGCAGACTCACGACACTGGGACCGGTGGCGGATTCCGGGAGTTCGTCTTTATCCGGTTTTGCCGGCATTAATTTGTTGAGGGATTATGTTCTCGCTGAAGATGACCGCGCCCATGCTTATGCGCGAGCCATGGCCCGCTTCTCAGCCAGTCAGTTTCCGAAAGCATATAACGATAAACTGGCTGAGCCAGAGAGCGATGGCACAGAGCGATTCCTCAGCCCGCAGGGGGCTTTTCTTCTTGGGGTTTCCCTGTTGCAGAATGCCGATGATGTTGTTGCAGTTGTAGATTCGGCCGCTCAAGGCAACTACGCAAACGTGGATGTTGACGAGCTTGATTTGCCCTTGGTTCCGGTGGAATTGAGCGATCCTGTGCTGCTGACCAGTCAGCGTGTTTATGCATACTCCGAACGTTCAGGCACTTTGCCGGCTAACCGTTCAGACTTACAGGTGTCCGCGGAGCTGATGTTTGATTACAGCGAAGATGGTCGCCTGCAATCGATAACCTCTGAAGGCTGTCTCGCTCCATCGATGAAAGAGATTGCAAGGCTGATCAGTGTGAATGGGTATATGGCCAAGCTCAGTACCCAATGGCTGCCTTCAGCATCACTGTCGCCTCAGAGTAAAACTGCCTACTATAATCCCGGTGTTGATGAGCGACTGGTATTTGACTGGGTTGCACGCACGGCAAGGTTCGAAACCGGCACTGCCTGTCACCAGCCCAAGGGTACTCAGCCAGGATCAACTGAGATAGGAGGAGAGTCCGAGGTAACATACAGTTGGGGTCTTGATGCTGGAAAGCTGGCGAAGCTGGACGCGAAAATTCACCAGTCAGACGGCCCAACAATTATTCGAACCCTGGTACCAAAAACCGCCACCGCGCCAGATGCGCCCGAGGGTTTTCCGGGATATCAGCTTCTGGAAGATGGAGTTGAGCTTGAGTCGTTGATCTACGGAAGCCAGTTCGTTGACTGCAAGGGCATAGTGGCTGACTCTGATCAGAATGCAGCGCAAGTGGTCACGGGGGTTTATGGGTATGAGTTTGCGGGCTATGAGCCTCAACCTGCGGCCTTTTCAGGGCTTGCCCTGGAGTTTGATACCCGGGATGGCCTCAAACGACCGCTGCGTTATGGCTTCCTGGCGCCAGAGATGTCCGGGCTCAGCACTGTTGATGCGGAGAATGGATTTGAGTGGGTGTTGTATTACCCGTCAAGAACCAGCGAGACACCTCTTGGCGGTACGCCCAATCTCATCCAAAACGCCTATCTCAAGAGTTACAGTGCCAACCGTGCCTGTGGCCGCAAGTTCGAAGACGAACCGTCGGGAGTTTACGCCCGGATTGAGTACCGCTACAAAAACCTCTCCGAGTATCTTGTCGAGTTGCTGAACCAGGATGAAGTCCCTGAAAATAGAGGGAGGTAGCCGGCAAATCAAGAGCGCATCAGAGTTTCGCAACAAAGGTGCGCGTCTTTAATTGAATACAGTGCGAGAGTAAAGCAGGGCACAGAACAATGCCAAGCATAGAAAATTCGAGCTAAGTGCAGTGTTTTGAAAAAAATGTTAGTGTCTTCATCCATTTCTTGGGGAAAGAAATGGTGCCGAGGAGAGGACTTGAACCTCCACGGGGTTGCCCCCACTAGCACCTGAAGCTAGCGTGTCTACCAATTTCACCACCTCGGCAGGTGATTTGCAGCTTTGCCGTTAGTTTGTTGAAAACTGGGCGTTTCTGCCTAAGATGAACAAGGCGTCTCATCCGATGGCGCGTACTTTAGTAATTCCGGCCTAAGCTGTCAAACATTTTTTTTGTAAATACTTGGCAAGTAATTGTGCGTATTAAAGGTGGGTTGTTAGGCAGTTACTGCCTGCCGACGTATACTGTGTTGTTAATGTATATGAAGGGTGCCGCTGTGGCGCCGCATTGAGCAAGGATTTTAATGGTTTCCAGGAATAAAAAACACAAAGACCCCCACGCCAGTCGTGAGGCTCAAAAATATGATAACCCGATCCAAAGCCGGGAATTCATAATTGCGCACTTGAAAGAGCGGGGGGCGCCGGCAACACACGAAACATTGTGTTCCGAGCTTGGGCAGACAGACCCGGAAGGCATCGAAGCGCTCCGGCGACGCTTGATTGCCATGTGCCGTGATGGACAGCTTATCTGTAACCGGCGTGATGCATACCTGCCGATTGAAGAGGCCGATTTGGTTAGTGGTCGGGTTATTGGCCACAAAGATGGCTTCGGTTTTCTTGTGCCGGACGATGGCGGATCTGATCTTTTTCTCACCGCTCGGCAAATGCGCCAGGTGTTTCACGGCGACCGGGTAGCAGCCCGGGTAGACAGGGTCGACGACCGTGGCCGGCGTGAAGGCGTTATTGTTGATGTGATAGAACATCGCACGCAGCAAACGGTAGGGCGCTTCTTTAATGAAAGCGGCATTACCTATGTGGTGCCAGAAAACGCCCGCATCAATCACGAAGTGTTGGTGCCCAAAGAGCATGTGGGTGATGCGGTCCATGGTCAGTATGTGGTTGTGGATATCTTGCGCCAACCTACTGTGCGTACCCAGCCTACCGGCAAGATTGTCGAGGTTTTGGGTGAGCATATGGCGCCTGGGATGGAAATCGACGTGGCTATCCGCTCATACGATATTCCCCATAACTGGCCTACCGAAGTAGGTGCTCAGGCCGCCGCTATTGCCGCTGAAGTTGAAGAGAAGGATAAGAAGAATCGGGTCGATATCCGCAATATGCGTCTGGTGACCATTGATGATGAGACCGCCCGGGACTTCGATGATGCGATTTACTGTGAGCCCCGAGGCAAGGGGGGCTATCGCCTCGTAGTAGCGATAGCTGATGTGTCTCACTATGTGCGCACAGGCTCGCCGCTTGATGAGGAGGCGCTGCGCCGGGGCAACTCTGTGTACTTCCCGGATCATGTGGTGCCCATGCTTCCAGAGAAGCTGTCCAATGGCTTGTGCTCCCTGAATCCGGATGTGGATCGGCTCTGCATGGTGGCGGATATGACCATCAGCGCCGCAGGTAATATCAGTGGGTACACCTTTTATCAGGCGGTTATGCGCAGCCATGCACGGCTGACCTATAACAAGGTCAGTGACATGCTGGAGCGGCCAGATACAGAGCCGGGTTATCGCTTGTCGGCCCAGTACGCGGATGTGCTGCCGCACCTGCATAATCTGTACGATCTCTACAAGTTGCTGCGCAAAGCACGAACAGAGCGTGGGGCCATAGACTTCGAAACTACCGAAACCCGCATTGTTTTTGATGCTAATCGAAAAATCGAAGAAATTGTGCCGGTGCATCGTAACGACGCCCACAAAATTGTAGAAGAAAGCATGCTGTGCGCTAACGTGGCGGCTGCACGCTTCCTTAAGAAGCACAAGATGCCAGCCCTTTACCGGGTACACGACGGGCCCTCCGAGGAGCGCCTCAATTCGGTACGCTTGTTCCTGGGTGAGCTGGGTCTGCAGTTGGGTGGTGGTGACAAGCCGAGTTCGGCTGACTACCAGGCGCTGCTGGCCCAGATCGTGGATCGGCCGGATGCCAACGTCATCCAGACCGTTATGTTGCGGTCGCTGAGCCAGGCTGTGTACAGTCCGGAAGAAAGCGGCCACTTTGGTTTGGGTTTTCCAAGCTACGCTCACTTTACCTCGCCGATTCGCCGCTACCCTGATTTGATTGTGCACAGAGCAATCAAATCCCGAATCCACAATCCTGAGGTGACCAAGGATGTGGTTTCACCGGCTGTGCACGACGCTGCATTGGTAGAGTATCCCTACGATTACGCCAAAATGGAGCAGCTGGGCGAGCATGTGTCGATGACAGAACGGCGCGCTGACGATGCTACCCGCGATGTTATGGCGTGGCTCAAGTGCGAGTTCCTGAGCGACCACGTGGGCGAGGAATTTGATGGGGTGATTGCAGCTGTTGTGCCCTTCGGATTCTTTGTCGAGCTTTCGGGCGTATACATTGAAGGCCTTGTGCATGTTTCTACCCTCAATGGCGACTATTTCCAACACGACGCTGCCAAGCATCGTCTGATTGGTGAGCGCACGGCTATCAGCTTCCGCCTGGGAGATGAGTTGCGCGTTCGTGTCATGCGGGTTGGCATGGAAGATCGCAAGATCGACCTGGAGTTGGTCAGTGAGCCCAAGCGTCGGCAAGCAGATCGCGATGCCTTGGGGGTGTCCAAGCGCGAGACACGCGGTAAAGATGGCAAGCGGGCCGATAAGGGTCGTGGTCGTGGCGGAGCGTCTACTGGTGCAAAATCCGGTAAATCTGGGCGCAGTAGCAAGCCTGCGAGTGCGAAAGCGCAGTTGGTTGCAGAGGCTGCTCGTGATGCGGGCAAAAAGCCCAGGAAAGGTGCAGCGAAGCCAGATGGGGTGAGTAAACCACGCAAGCCCCGCAAGACAGGCAAATAACAGGAATTCGAATCAGTGTCCCAGGAATTTGTATTTGGCTGGCACGCGGTTGAAGCAGTTCTCAAGCGTGAGCCAGGAAGGTTGCAGCAGGTCTGGATTCAGACCGGTCGTCAGGATAAGCGCGTAAAAAGTATCACTGACACTCTGGATGAGCTTGGGGTGAAGTGGGGCGTTGTACATCGTCGGGAGCTGGATGAGCGGGTAGGTGGCGTTCATCAGGGTGTTGTTGCCGCAGTCAGTGAAAGTCGCGAATGGACAGAGGGTGATCTTCTGGCTCAGCTTGCAGCCAGCGACAAGCCCCCGTTTTTACTGGTTTTGGACGGCGTAACCGACCCCCATAATCTGGGTGCGTGTATGCGCACCTGTGATGCAGTGGGCGTGCAGGCCGTAATTGTACCCAAAGATAAGTCCGCTTCGTTGACTGCTGTCGCCCGAAAGGTTGCTTGTGGTGCGGCGGAAACAGTACCTTTTGTACGCGTGACTAATCTGGCGCGTTTTCTGCGCACGCTGCAGGATCAAGGGGTTTGGTTGATTGGTACCGCAGGCGAAGCTGAAGCCACGCTGTATCAAGCAGACTTCAAGGGGCCGGTGGCGCTGGTGATGGGGGCAGAGGGCAAAGGTATGCGCCGGCTCACCCGTGAGCACTGCGACCAACTGGTCAATATCCCCATGCTTGGTCATGTGGATAGTCTTAACGTTTCCGTTGCTACTGGTGTTTGTCTGTATGAGGCTTTGCGCCAGCGCCTTGGTTAACTCTTGCACAGAAGGCTGCGTACGCCTAGAATACGTGACCCCTTTTCCGGGGGAAGGTTTTGTATTGCCTTTAATCAGGCTTGCAAGGCTTCGCTTTTGATCAAGTCTTTTTTGTTAAAGCCTTATTGATAGAGCAAAAAAACCGGCGGCACAGGCTGCCACCTCCTTGCTTTCATGCTTCCTGGTCAGTCCGGGAATTAGCGAAAGCTGTTTAAACCGTAGGGAGAACTCATGCGTCACTACGAAATCGTATTTATGGTACACCCGGATCAGAGCGAGCAGGTGCCCGCGATGATCGAGCGTTATACCAGCCTCATCACTGAAGATGGCGGCAAGGTAGATCGTTTGGAAGATTGGGGCCGTCGTCACATGGCATACCCGATCAACAAGATTCACAAGGCTCACTATGTGCTGATGAACGTTGAATGTTCACAGGCAGCAATGGACGAGCTGACTCACAACTTCCGGTTCAACGATGCCATCATCCGTGACCTGATTCTGCGTCGCGATGAAGCTGTTACCGATATGTCTCCGATGAAAGCCGCTGAGTCCCGCGAGGACCGTCGTTCCGGCGGAGAAGATCGTCCGCGCCGTTCAGCTGAATCTTCTGATGACCGTCACGGCGAAAGCCAGGACGATTCTCAGACAGCGGATTCCCAGGACGAAGAAGAGTAATTAACCGGAGTTGAGGAGTTACGTTATGGCTCGTTTTTTCAGACGTCGTAAATTCTGCCGCTTCACGGCAGAAGGTGTTAAAGAGATCGATTACAAGGATCTGGACACCCTGAAAGGCTACATTACTGAAACCGGCAAAATCGTGCCTAGCCGTATTACTGGCACAAAAGCACGTTATCAGCGTCAGCTGGCTACCGCTATCAAGCGCGCCCGCTACCTGGCACTGCTGCCGTACTCGGATAGCCACGATAACTAAGAACAGATAGACAGGACTTGGGACCATGCGTGCACTGGCACAATTTGTAATGCGCGGTCCCCTGCAGGCCAGCGGGGTAGCAGCAGTCACTACTGCAATACCTTTGTTGTTCTGGATTGGCGCAGCGGTTGTTGGCCTGGTTATTCTCAGGCTTGGCATCAGTCAGGGGCTTAATATTGGCCTTTGGGCATTACTTCCAGCTCTTGGTTGGAGTGTGTTCGGGGGCGATCCTACAGCTCTGGCGGTGCTACTGCAGGTGATGCTTATGGCATCCATGCTGAGAACAACCCTGTCCTGGGAAAGAGCCCTTCTCGGAGGGAGTTTTCTGGCGATCGTCATGGGGCTTGTCTTGCCCATGGTGTATCCCGGTTTGATGGACGAGCTCGTTCGCACCGGGGTCAGTTTTTACGAGCAGTACAATGCTGAGGTGGCCCGTGCTCTTGGGAGTGATCTTGAGACGGTTATTCGGGACACCATGAACGCCAGCATGGCCGGTAGTTATCTGGCAGTCGGCGTGGGCATGACAATGCTGGCAAGGTCGTGGCAGTCGGGGTTATATAATCCTGGCGGTTTCCGCAAGGAATTTCATGATCTCAAGCTGTCACCCGCCGTTGCTGTGGTTCTTATCGCCACCATGGTTGTTGGCCCGTTTCTCGGGTTGAATGCTATGTTGCTGGTCTGGATAGCCGGAACGCCGATGTTTTTGGCGGGCCTGGCACTGATTCATGGCATTGTTGGTCGTAAAAATCTGAGTGGCCAGTGGCTTGCAATGTTTTACGTTGCACTGGTGCTTCTGGGCCCAAGCCTGATGATTCTGTTAGTGGTTCTGGCTTTTGTGGATAGCTGGCTGGATATCCGGAGGCGAATAAAGCCTGCCGGGCCGGCTGAATAAAGCACGAAGAGGTTAACGAGATGGAAGTTATTCTGCTCGAGAAAGTTGCAAACCTTGGCACCCTGGGCGACAAGGTAAAAGTTAAGTCCGGTTACGGCCGTAATTACCTGCTTCCTTACGGCAAGGCTGCGCCTGCCACTGAAGCAAACGTGAAGGCGTTCGAAGAGCGTCGTGCCGAGCTTGAGAAAGCAGCAGCCGAGAAGCTGGCAGCAGCTCAGACCCGCGCTGAGGCTCTGGAAGGTGCATCCTTCACAGTAACCTCCAAAGCAGGCGATGAAGGCAAGCTGTTCGGCTCCATCGGTGTGCGTGATATTGCTGACGTAATCACTGCTGCAGGTACCGAAGTAGAGAAGAGCGAAGTTCGCTTGCCAGAAGGCCCGCTGCGGTCAACTGGCGAATACGAAATCGAGCT
This sequence comes from Marinobacter xiaoshiensis, assembly GCF_031631795.1. NCBI lineage: Bacteria > Pseudomonadati > Pseudomonadota > Gammaproteobacteria > Pseudomonadales > Marinobacteraceae > Marinobacter > Marinobacter xiaoshiensis. The sequence goes on along the minus strand of NZ_JAVMBO010000018.1, from coordinate 437,128 downwards.
TCACCTGCACTCTGATGTTGAAGTAACTGTTAAGCTGGCGGTTATTGCTGAGTAAGCTGTCTTCTTCGGAAGCAGTGCCGGGCTTGCCCCGGTCTCTGTAATACGCTGGTGGCCGGGTGTAAGCTTTTCGGAGATTGCAGGCGGTCAACCCAACAGGCCCGAACCGTTTAATACGGCTTTCGGGCCTGTTGCTTTCTGGTATGCTGTTAACTCCGGTAACCCCCTCCATTGCTGCGACTTTCCACAAACACTGTCGTGGCTGTGATGTTCAACTGAAGATGTGTTCATGGCCAAGCCTAATCTGAAACCTGCAATCACCGATCCGGAAACCAGCCGCATCAAGGTGCCTCCTCATTCCGCTGAAGCGGAGCAGGCCGTGCTGGGTGGTCTGATGCTGGATAACCGGCGATTTGATGAAATTACCGAGATAATCTCCGCTGCCGATTTTTATCGTCAGGACCATCGGCTTATCTTTGGCGCGGTGGAGCGGCTGGCTAGCGAAAACGAGCCGCTGGATGTTGTCACTCTGGCTGAGTTCCTGGAGCGTGCTGGCGATATCGAAGATGCCGGTGGCTTGTCCTATCTCGCGGAGCTGGCAGAGAAAACACCGGGTGCTGCCAACATTCGAGCCTATGCAGAGATCGTCCGGGAGCGCTCTATCCTTCGGCAGCTCGTGGAAGTTTCAGGCACAATTTCAGACTCAGCGTTTAACCCTCAAGGGCGCAACAGCAGCGAGATTCTGGATGAGGCAGAGCGCAATGTATTCCAGATTGCCGAGTCCAGAGTCAAGGAAGGTTCGGGCCCCCAATCCATCAACCCGATTCTGACCAAAACCCTGAGCCGTATTGAAGAATTGTTCGAATCCGGTGAGCAAACCACAGGGCTTACTACCGGATTCCGGGATCTGGATGAGCAAACCTCCGGTATGCAGCCGGCCGATCTTATTATTGTGGCGGGGCGACCCTCTATGGGTAAAACCACCTTCGCCATGAACATCGTCGAGAATGCACTGATCAGTACCGGTACTCCGGTTCTCGTATTCAGTATGGAGATGCCAGCAGATGCTCTGGCCATGCGTATGCTTTCCTCTCTCGGCCGCATTGACCAGAGCAAGGTTCGCGGCGGAAAGCTGGAAGAAGATGATTGGCCAAGGCTTACCTCTGCTGTCAGTCTGCTTAAAGACAAACCTTTGTATATTGATGATACGCCGGGTCTTAGCCCTACTGAGCTACGCTCTCGCGCACGCCGTATTGCCCGTGAGAACGGAGGCAAAATCGGCCTGATTATGGTGGATTATCTGCAGTTGATGAGGGTGCCAGGGAACACCGAAGGCCGGACCGCGGAGATCTCCGAGATTTCCCGGTCTCTGAAAGGCATAGCGAAAGAGCTTAGTTGCCCGGTGGTCGCACTTTCGCAGCTTAACCGAAGTCTTGAGCAGCGCCCCAACAAACGCCCGATTAACTCTGACTTGCGTGAGTCGGGTGCGATTGAGCAGGACGCAGACGTCATCATGTTTGTTTATCGTGATGAGGTGTACAACGAAGATACGCCAGACAAGGGCGTGGCCGAAATTATCATCGGCAAGCAGCGTAATGGCCCTATTGGCACCATACGCCTTGCGTTTATCGGTAAATACACAAAATTTGAAGACCTCGCTAGCGGTGACTACGGGGACTATGGTGGAGAATACTGATGCCACGGAGTACCGTCGCTCGCATTGATCTTGATGCCTTGCGTGCCAACTACCGCAAAGCTTGCGAGCTTGCGGGCGGTGCCGAAGTTATGGCTGTTGTAAAGGCTGATGGGTATGGACATGGCATCGCCAGGATCGCATCTGCACTGGCGAATATTGTGCCCAAGTACGCGGTTGCTTGTATTGAAGAAGCTTGGGCTATTCGGGCAGCAGGCCAGGCTCAACCTGTAGTGTTACTCCAGGGCGTACATGCGGCAGGTGACCTGGCGGACTGCGTACAAAATAACTTCGAGCCGGTACTGCATGGTGAACACCAGCTTGCGTGGATGGAGCAGGGTGGTGCTGTGCCTGCCTTCTGGCTGAAAGTAAATACCGGTATGAACCGTTTGGGCTTTCGTGCAGAGGATCTGCCTGCCGTTATGGCCAAGCTGGAAAAAATGGGAGCTACGTCCAGGTTGCTGGGCTTTGTAAGCCATTTTGCCTGTGCCGACGATGCCGGGAGCACAATGACACTAGCCCAGACAGCGAACTTTGAAGCGGCAACTTCACCTTGGCCCTCAATGATGAAAAGTGTTGGCAATTCTGCAGCCCATTTCATTCCCGGTCAGCCGCTGTTTGATTGGAGTCGACCTGGCATCATGCTCTATGGTGGCTCACCGATCGTCGGGAAAACGGGGCCCGAACTTGGTCTTGAACCAGTGATGACCCTTGAGGCGCCGCTAATCACTACCCGGGTTGTTAAGGCAGGTGAAAGCGTTGGTTATGGCGCTGCCTGGGTTGCAGAGCGCGACACCCGAATGGGTATGGTTGCCGTTGGCTACGGAGATGGGTATCCCCGCCATGCCGGAACGGACACGCCTGCTGCCATTGCTGGCTGTCGTATCCGGCTGATTGGTCGGGTTTCGATGGATATGCTGGCGGTGGATCTGAGTAATGCGCCAGAGGCCATGGTGGGAGATCCTGTTGAACTTTGGGGCCGCACTGTTGGAATCGATGAGGTCGCAAGTTGTGCTGGCACTATCTCCTATGAGCTCTTGACGGGCCTCACCAGCCGGGTTCCGAGGATTTCCCGGTAACCTGGTCAGGTATTTTCCGGCTCATGGATGATTTCTTCAATGAAATCCAGAATGGCGGCCAGGCTGCGGTCATCCAGTTTTTTAAGTACTTTGTGGACAACCATCTTGCTGCCCTTAAGCATGCTGCTAATGCCAACTTTTGCCATGCTTAACATCATCTTGCTTGCTCTTAGTCGCCGCAGAGGCTCGATGAAAAAAAAGTCCAGGCCTGCGTCGGTCATATCTATGATCAAGTTGTAGAGCTTGTCGACGGCCTCTTTGTCGGCTTTGCCCCGGCTGCGAAGTTCTTCCACTGTATAGAGGGCGCGCGTGCGCAACTCGTCGGGAATGGGGGCAACAATATGGCTGTGGTGTTTCAGCATGGTAGTCCTTGTGTTGTATGCTTCTGATAAAGATGACAGTGCTGTGCAGAGTCGCCTGGCGGCATCGTGAGATGCGATCATTCTACGAAGCGGCAGAATGAAGCCATTGGCTATAAAGGGCATCTGGCCCGTCATATCAGTAATATCCGGAGGCATTGAACCCTAGTGCATGTACTTGTTGTTCACGATTACGGCCCTTTGGGGAAAGTTCTGCTTGAGCGGCTCAGGGAAACCTCTCTGCATGTCAGTCCTTTGCTCGTCAGTGATCCTGCGGGAGCTAACCTCAGTGCTCTGGAACGCTGGATTCCGGAAGACACCGATCTTATTGTCAATGCGCTCTGGCTGGCAGATCCGGAAGCTGCAGAGTGCGACCCCGAAGGTACCCATAAAGCAGCATTTTCACTTCCGGTGGCTATTGCGGAGTTTGCCCGCGACAAAGGCATGGCGTTGTTCCAGTTATCATCGTGTTATGTTTTTGATGGTCGTAAACAAAGTGGCTATATCGCCTCCAATCCTGGTCAGCCGGTGAATGAGTTGGGCAGCTGGCAGTGGGAGTGTGAGCAAGCCTTGCGCACACTTTTACCCCGGCACATCATTTTGCGCACCGGCTGGAGTCTGGGTCGGTTTATTCGCAAGGTTCAAGCCAGCACTGCGGCAAATGAGACTCTGACATTGCCAGGACGCTGTGTTGGGCAGCCCGTATCACTGAAAGACCTTGCCAGAGTAATGACCGCTGTTATCCAGCAACTAGATTGCGGTGCAGAGGTGTGGGGGACATACCAGTATGCTGGCGCCGAAGAAATCAGCCTGTATGAGCTGGGACTTGCCATTGCTGGCTTGCCGGGTATTCCGGAAGATATTCACGTTGTGGATGAGATGCCACCATGGGGTGCTCTTGAGCCGCCTAATACAACGCTGATCTGTACCAAAATCCGCAATACATTTGGAATCAAGCAACAACCCTGGCGTTCCGGGTTGGCTAATGAGTTAGCGATGTTGAAGGAAGGTAGGGTTCGGGTGGAAGCCGGCACGCCGACGAAATAGCGGCAGCCGGTTTTGGTAAAAAGCCGTTTACTGCTGGCAGTTTTGGCGGGAAAACTCCCGGGTGACCAGTTGCAGAGCTTCAACATCCAGTAATTCTACCTCGCGGCCTCGCGCGCGGATAATGCCCTGGTTCTGGAAGCGAGTGAAGACGCGGCTGACTGTTTCAACGGCTAGTCCAAGAAAGTTGGCGATATCATTTCGTGCCATCGGCAGGCTGAAATTGGTGGGTGACATGCGCCTGCGCTGGAAGCGGCTGGACAGCGAAAGAAGCAGTGCAGCAATACGCTCTTCCGCAGTGTTCTTGCTAAGCAGCATGGCCAGTTGATGGCTGTTCTGAATCTCCTGGCTCATCAGGCGGTACATGTGGTGCTGTAAATCCGGCAGTTTGCCTGTGAGCTCCTCGAGTTTGTCTATCGGAAACTCGCACACGCTGGTACGCTCCAGCGCTTTGGCAGTGCACGCATAGGATTCACCGCTCATGCTGTCCAGGCCTACAAGCTCTCCCGGCATGAAGAAGCCTGTAACCTGCTCCTCACCACCTTCGGTAATAATCGACGTTTTGACTGAGCCACTTTTTACTGCGAAGCAGGAGCGAGAAGGCGTGCTTTGATCGAAAATATGCTCGCCACGATTGTACATGCGCCCCTGCTGCACTATGTCCTCCAGGCTGTCCAGGTCGTTGTCCTGAATGGCCAGAGGCAGGCACAGGTTGCTCAGGCTGCACTCTTGGCAGGATGCCTTGAGAGGCGAGGGTGCTTGGCGAAATCTAATTGCTTGAGCCATTTTTGGTAAACCGTCCAAATTGATGCAAGTCAAACGTTCACTCTAATACGCCGGCACTGGTTTGCCAATGATCAAATCTAAGGATATGCATATTTAGCTTAATGCCGGCGGCCGGAGCGTGTTGCTTTAGCGGTGGCTTTCTTCTCCGCAAGTTTTGCTTCCTTTTCGGCTTCTGCAACTGCAGCTTCTTTCATTTCCCGCTCCACCATTTCCGGTGTCTCCAGAGAGATCCGCCCTAGCGTGCCAGCACGGAATTCATTGAGCAGCACTTCAGAGACTTTGTTCAGGTCCGGGACTCCGCCGCGGCCGAGGAAGCGCCGCTTTTTTGCAATACCGTCCATGAGTGCCAGGCCATCTGCCGGCAACTCGTCAAAACCGTATCGGGCTTTCACTAGCTCGGGGTAGGCTTCCCGCAGGTAGTCTGCCTCAAACATCGCAATGTCTTCGAAATCCAGAACGGAGCTGCGTATGGCGCCGGTGATTGCCAGCCGGTATCCGCATTCCTCGGGTGAGAGTTTAGGCCAAAGAAACCCCGGAGTATCGTAGAGCAAGATATTATCCGGCAGTTTGATGGTTTGTTGTGCCTTGGTAACCGCTGGCTCATTACCGGTTTTGGCAACCGGACGGCCCGCGAGGGTGTTGATCAGTGTGGATTTGCCGACGTTGGGTATGCCCAGAATCATTACCCGCAAAGCGCTTATCTGGCGATCGTGGTTAGGGGTCATTTCCCCGGCTAGCCGCAGTATGTCCAGCGCTTCGCCCCGTTGATTGTGGGTGAGGGTGATGGTTCTTACGCCCCGCTCTCTTTCAAGCCAGGTTTGCCATTGAGCTGTGATTGCCGGGTCAGCGAGGTCACGCTTGTTAAGGACTCTTAGCAGCGGTGTATCGCCGCGCAAGGCGGGCACCAGAGGGTTTTCGCTGCTGAAGGGGATGCGGGCGTCCAGTACCTCAATGATGAGGTCCATCTGAGGCATGATCTTTTTGATCTCCTTGCGGGCTTTGTGCATGTGCCCTGGAAACCAGTTAATGGCCATCGGTTACGCTCCGTAAGTATGTGAATGGCGCCATTATGAAGGGGAATGACCAAACTTTCACATTTGTTTCAATGCGCTGGTGTGGCGGCTTTTGAGCGGGCCTGGCTCACAACCTGTACAAAAAGAAGGGGTGTTGGGGTGAAAAGCGAGGTCGGGATGCTTTAGGCTGTGAAACCAGTCGATTAACCAAACCAAATTGTTAACGGAGATGTTTATGAAGCTCGCAAAACTGTTCGGTACTGCTCTTGTGGCATTGAGCCTTTCTGCACCTGTACTGGCTCAGCAAGCAGGTGGGCAGCCGGATCAGGTTGACCAGTTGGCCCAGATGGTAGGACTGTCCGAGGATCAGCAAAAAGAAATTCGTGGCATTCTTGAAAAAATGCAGGGCGAGATCGGTTCCTTGCGCGAAGAGGCTCGTGCCCTGCAAGAGCAGATGCAGGCTGAGATCAAGGCAGATTACAATGAAGCTGCTATCCGCGAGCAGGGAGAAAGCTTGGGCGACGTGACCGGTGAGATCGCTACGCTTTCAGCACTCATGCAGGCCAAGGTGGATAGAGTGTTCACTCAAGAGCAGCGTGATGAGCTTGACAAGAAAATGCAGGAAATGCGTCAGCAAATGCAGCAGCGCCAGATGATGCAGCAGGGTCAGTAATACAAGCCTTGTTGCCTTCTTGTCTTTCCCGATAGGTAAGGCAAGAAGGACGTGTGCATTGCTTGCGTAGTGCTTTCTTTCGGTTAATGCCTTATTCGACGTGTTTGACAGGAATCTGCAGTGCATTTGAGGCTGCAGGCACCTCCGGGACTGCAAGCCCCAGATTGTTTTTGTCGAACACCCTGTCGGCCCGGTAGCTGGAGCGCACCATGGGGCCTGAGGGTACTTCCATAAACCCTTTCTCCAGGCCTATGTCTCGGTACTGATTAAACTCTTCCGGAGTCACATAGCGCTCTACGGGCAGATGGTTTGGCGTTGGGCGCAGGTACTGGCCCAGAGTGAGGATATCTACGCCAATCTCACGCAGGTCGTCCATGGTGGCCAGGATTTCTTCGTGGGTCTCGCCCAAGCCGAGCATCAGGCTGGTTTTGGTGAGCACGTCTGGCCGGTATTGCTTGGCATGGGCCAGCACACTGAGCGTCTTCTCATAGCCTGCACGAGGGTCGCGCACCCGGCGTGTCAGCCGTTCTACGGTTTCTACGTTCTGCGCAAACACCTCAAGGCCGGAGTCCAGTACCTTCTCTACATCAGTCATTACCGCATCGAAGTCCGGCGTTAACGCCTCTACAGCGACTTCCGGTGTGCGTTTTTTGATGGCCGAAACACAGGCAGCGTAGTGGGCAGCACCTCCATCATCCAGGTCGTCTCGGTCTACAGAGGTCAGTACAATGTAACGCAGGCCCATGAGCTCAACAGACTTGGCAGTGTTTTCCGGCTCGTCTTTGTCCAGCCAGCCGTTGGGGTTGCCGGTGTCTACAGCACAGAAGCGACAGGCGCGAGTACACACAGACCCCATCACCATGATAGTTGCCGTGCCGGCGGTCCAGCATTCGCCTATGTTGGGGCAGTGGGACTCCTGGCATACAGTGCTAAGCCGGTTTTCAGTGACGTTTTTTCGCACAGCTTCAAAACGTTCCCCACCAGGCATTTTGGCTCTTAGCCAGCTGGGCTTGCGCTCAACTGACATGGGCTCCTGGTTTGCCGAGCGCTTCTGGCCATCTTTGATAGCCGAAAAGCCATGCTCATTACGGAATTTGGAACCACTGGTGACGCGGGGCTTAGCGCTTTCGCTCATTGCAACCGAACTCTTGGTTAAGGCTTGGGTATCCTTAGAGAATAATCCGCTGGCAGGGCAGTTACAAGGCAGGTAAGGGCAATCACGGGGTGTAATGAGGGCATACCGGGCACGACTTTCGTCGTACCCGGTTGGAGGCATTTGGTTGAATCTGATTAAGCCTGGGCTTTTTCCAGTGCCTGGGTAACATCCGCGAGAATGTCATCAATGTGCTCAATGCCGATAGATAAGCGCACCAAGTCTTCGCTTACACCCGCATTTTTGAGCTCTTCGGCGTTTAGCTGGCGGTGAGTAGTGGTGGCCGGGTGGCAAGCCAGTGACTTGGCATCACCAATGTTCACCAGACGGTAGATCAGATCCAATGCATCAATAAACTTTGCACCTGCTTCACGCCCACCTTTGATGCCGAAGCTCACAATTCCGGACGCTTTGCCGCCACAGATCTTGTCGCAGGTCGCTTTATAGGGGCTGTTTTCCAGCGCAGCGTAGTTTACCCATTCAACAGCAGGGTGATTTTGCAAGAAGTTGGCAACCTTCTCAGCGTTCTCGCAGTGGCGCTCCATGCGCAGGCCCAGCGTTTCCAAGCCCTGCATGATCAGGAAGGAGTTAAATGGGGAAAGTGCAGAGCCGGTGTTGCGCAGTGGCACAACGCGGCAGCGGCCGATAAACGCAGCAGCACCCAAGGCTTCGGTGTAAACCACACCGTGATAGGAGGGGTCTGGTTCGTTCATCATCGGGAACTTGGCACCGTTGGCCTTCCAGTCAAACTTGCCAGAATCCACAATAATGCCGGCTACGGTTGTACCGTGACCACCGATGTACTTGGTGAGGGAGTGCACAACGATATCTGCGCCATGCTCGAAAGGGCGGCAGATATAGGGTGTTGCTACGGTATTATCTACAATCAGCGGAATGCCGTGTTTGTGAGCGATTTCGGCCCAGCGTGCAATATCTACCACGTTGCCAGCAGGGTTGCCGATGGACTCGCAGAACAGTGCGCGGGTCTGGTCATCAATGGCTTTTTCAACTGCATCAAAGTCGTCGTGGGCAACCATACGGCATTCAATGCCCTGGTTCGGCAGTGAGTGTGCAAACAGGTTGTAGGTGCCGCCATACAGCTGGCTGGTGCTTACTATGTTGTTGCCAACCCGGCAGATGGTTTGCAGGGCGTAGGTGATGGCAGACATGCCAGAGGCAACTGCAAGAGAGCCTACGCCGCCTTCAAGAGCAGTCATGCGCTCTTCAAGTACCGAGTTGGTCGGGTTCATGATTCGGGTGTATATATTGCCGGCAACCTTCAGGTTGAACAGATCTGCACCATGCTGGGTGTCGTCGAACGTGTAGGACGTAGTCTGGTAGATCGGTGTGGTTGCGGCTTTTGTGGTCGGATCGCCTTTGAATCCGGCGTGAAGGGCAATCGTCTCGAATTTCATAGTAACTTCCTTGCGAATGGATGGTTGGCGTTGTTGGTTTAGGGCGTCAGTATGCCATATAGATTTGGCGGGGTTTATAACGGTATGCAATCGTGGCATGCCTGAACATAATATGCAGGCCCGACAGGGCGATAAACCATTGAGAGTGAAGGGTATGGCTGATGAATAGTTGGGTTCTGCTGGGGGTGGCTATAGTGGCGGAGGTTGTGGCCACTTCTGCGCTTAGAGCGAGTGAGGGGTTTTCCCGGCTGGCGCCGTCTTTAATCGTTGTTTTCGGCTACGGCTTGGCGTTTTATCTGCTTTCGCTGGCTTTGCGCACGATTCCGGTCGGTATCGCCTACGCGATTTGGGCGGGGCTTGGCATCGTGCTTATTGCGGCTGTGGGCTGGATAGTGTTCGGAGAAAAGCTGGATGCCTGGGGACTGGTTGGTATGGGGCTGATTATCTCTGGTGTGTTTGTGTTGAATGTTCTGTCCCGGACAGGAGTTCACTGACCGGGAGGCGTCTCTGCATCCGTATCGGGGAAAATGGTGTCGTAGCACCAGGTAAAAACGAAGGCATACACCAGATAAAACAGTGCAAAAGAGACATCAACAAGAAGCGCTTCCAGCAGGCCTATACCCATCCACCAGGCGATAATTGGCAGGAAAGCGATCAATAGGCCTGATTCAAAACAAAACGCATGAATGAGGCGATGCTTCAGGGATTTATGTGTTGAGCCAGTAAACCGCTTGAGTGCGTGGTCAAAGCCCAGGTTGAAGATGTAGTTCCATAAGGTGGCAAGCGTTGCCCCGATAAGGCCGAGCACGCCGGTTTTTTCAAGGGAGTAACCGAAGGCAAAGGCTGCGAGGGGAACGGAAATGAGCAGCCCGATGACTTCAAAAGAAACAGCTTGCCGGATTCTGTCGCCAGTGGTTCTCATGATGAATCTCCACAGAAGCTGGGTGCTTATATTGCCCGGAAATAAAAAAAGGCCGCGACGTTAATCGCGGCCTTTTTCGAATACTGGTAGCAAGGGGCGGAGTTGAACCGCCGACCCCAGCATTATGAGTGCTGTGCTCTAACCAACTGAGCTACCTTGCCATCACTTCACCAATGGAAGCGGCGCGTATGTTATGTACGCAGAGGCGAAGTGTCAAGAGCTAACAGGCAAATCCCGACCAATAACTGCTTTTTTGTGGGAGGGGATTGGGTTTTAGGCATTGTAAAACAATGGCCTGAGGGTTTTATGTGTGCAAAACCACATCTGAATATTATCTGTGGGCCGGGATTCAGGTGAATCTGCAAAATAACGTGTATTATTAGGTGATTGTCGGACGACCTCATCTCAGAAGTGGAACCTAACTATGCAACCAAAAGAACTAGTGGCGCAGTTTATTGCTTATATCCAGGCTCAGCGTTTTGATGAGGCTAAGAGCTTGCTGGCTCCTGAGGGGTTTGAATATGTGGGGCCAAACATGCGATTCCTTAATCGTGATGACATGCTTTCCTACCAGTTCGGAATGGCTGCCATCCAGAAGGACTTGATTGTTCGCCAACTCAGTGCTGACGGTGAACACGTGTTTGCAATCCTGGACTACCAAACTCATTTCCAACCGATTGGCGATGTACGGCTTGCGGTCTGGTTCCGTGTTGAAGGTGACAAAATCCACACGGTTGAAGCTTTCTATAATGCGGCCGTGGTTGAGAATATGCTGGGCGGTAACCTGCCTTCAGCAAACCCTTTATAAGGGATTGTCGTGAAGTCGAAGACTTACCGGTTGGATCGCTATATTAGCCGGAATAGCGAATTCTCGATTTCGGATACCCGCCTGTTGGTTGCCCAAAAGCGAATAATTCTGGATGGTTGTTTGGCCAGTTCAGTGCAGCAGCGAGTGACTGAGTTCACCCACGTTGTACTGGATGGCCAATGCCTGAACGACAGCAAACCCGTTTACCTGATGCTGAATAAGCCCAGAGGGGTTGTCAGCGCGACGAAAGACCTTGAGCACTCGACCGTTCTGGACCTTATTGAACACCCTCGGAAGAATGAGTTGCACATTGTTGGGCGTCTCGACCTTAATACGACGGGGTTGGTGCTGTTGACCAACGATGGGGCATGGTCGCGAAAGATAAGTTTGCCTGAAACGAAACTGGAAAAGACCTATGAGGTGTCTCTTTCCAAGCCGCTCAGTGAAGAATATGTGGCTGCGTTTCGGGAAGGTATTTACTTCGCTTATGAAGGCATCACAACGCGACCTGCAAGTTTGAAAATACTGTCAGAGCACACGGCCAGGCTTACGCTGGTTGAAGGCAAGTACCACCAGGTTAAGCGGATGTTTGGTCATTTTCGGAATCAGGTATTGGCGCTTCACCGGGTTTCTGTGGGGAGTATCACCCTCGAAGGTGAAGGGGAACAGCTTGCTGAGGGGAGTAGCAGGCCGTTAACGGAAGAAGAGTTGAGCCGTTTGGGTGTCAGGGCTGCCAAACATCAGTTTGACAGCCCAGCCAGGATTAAACGTTAAAGCGGAAGTGAATGACGTCGCCGTCCTGAACAATGTATTCCTTGCCCTCCAGGCGCCATTTTCCGGCTTCTTTTGCCCCGGCTTCGCCGTTGTATTTCACGAAATCTTCATAGCCGATGATTTCGGCGCGGATAAAGCCTCGCTCAAAGTCTGTATGAATCACTGCAGCGGCTTGTGGGGCCGTAGCGCCGATTCTAACGGTCCAGGCCCGTACTTCCTTCACACCTGCCGTAAAGTAGGTCTGCAGGCCTAACAGGCTGTAGCCGGCACGGATAACCCGGTCAAGACCTGGCTCTTCCATTCCCATCTCACCCAGGAACATACTCTTTTCGTCATCTTCCAGTTCTGAGATTTCTGCTTCAATTTTATTGCAGATCGGCACTACAACGGCGTTTTCTTCTGCCGCGATTGCACGCACTGTATCGAGGTACGGGTTGTTCTCGAAGCCGTCTTCGCTCACGTTGGCGATATACATGGTTGGCTTGATTGTGAGAAGACACAGTTCGCGGATCAGCAGGAGTTCGTCTTTGTTCAGCCCCATGCCGCGCACTGGCTTGCCTTCGTTCAACACAGGCAGAAGGCGTTCAAAGATTTCAATCTGAGCCTTGGCCTCTTTGTCGCCGCCTTTAGCAATGCGCTGAACACGCTTGATGGCTTTTTCAACGGTGTCCATGTCGGCCAGGGCAAGCTCGGTATTGATGATCTCGATGTCAGCCGCCGGATCGATTTTGTTGGCGACGTGAATGACGTTGGGGTCGTCAAAGCAACGTACCACGTGTGCAATGGCTTCGGTCTGGCGTATGTTGGCAAGGAACTGGTTGCCCAGGCCTTCACCTTTGGAGGCGCCCTCAACCAGGCCGGCTATGTCCACAAACTCCATGGTTGTGGGTACGGTGCGCTGGGGCTTAACGATCTCCGCCAATTTGTCGAGCCGGGGGTCGGGCATGGCGACGACGCCAGCGTTAGGCTCAATGGTGCAAAACGGGAAGTTTTCCGCGCCAATGCCTGCTTTGGTCAGTGCGTTGAACAGGGTGGATTTGCCGACGTTAGGTAGGCCGACGATGCCGCAGTTAAAACCCATGGAATGCCTCTGCTGGTACTGGAAAGTTTGGCCGGATTATACCGGTGTACGCCAAAGGGTGCGAGTGAGGGAAATCAGGGCTGGTAGATTAGCCTGAAGTGGTCTCTGGCAGACTCAGGCGGTAGTTGGTTTGAAGCTGTGTAAGCGGTTCATGGCGGCTGCGAGGTTGCCAGAAACTGCATCGGGTAACACCCGCATGGTTTCATTGAACACCTCGTTCAGGTCTTCCGTTTCACGTTTGCCTAAACGGCCAAGAACGTAACCGGTAACCTTGCGGCTATCGCCAGGGTGGCCGATTCCAATTCGCAGTCTTTGAAATTCGTTGGTGCCCAGATGGGCTATAGTGTCTCTCAAACCGTTGTGGCCACCGTGTCCTCCGCCTTTTTTAAGCTTGGCGGTGCCGGGAGGGAGATCCAGCTCGTCGTGAGCAATCAGTATCTGACCGGGAGAGATTTTGAAAAAGTCTGCGAGTGCTTTTACAGAAAGGCCGCTGCGATTCATGAAAGTAGCGGGATTCAGCAGGTGGAGCTCAAGGCCTTGCCACTGAATGCGGGCATAGTGCCCGTGGTATTTCTTTTCGGGGCGGAGCGACTGACCCGCTTCGCGGGCCAGTGCTTCAACGAAGAGGGCGCCGGCATTATGGCGGGTATTCTCGTAGTCCGGACCGGGGTTACCCAGCCCAACCACCATGACAATATCCTGTGCCATCTGCCAACGCCTCCGGAGTAATTACTCCTTATCTTCGCCTTCTTCGCCTTCTGCTGCTTCGTCTTCGGCATCGTCAGACTTGACGCCTTTCGGCTTGCTGACAGACACAACAGCCTGGTCGTGCTCTGCGCCGTGCTGCAGCGCCGGGATACGAACGCCTTCTGGCAGTTTCAGGTCGCTCATGTGAATAACCTGGTCCATCTCGACATCGGCCATATCGATTGCGATGAATTCAGGCAGGTTTTGCGGCAGACAAGCTACCTCAACTTCGGTCATCAGACGGAAGGCAACGCCACCAAAGGTCTTGATCGCAGGAGCTGTATCTTCATTCAACAGGTGCAGAGGAACGTGAACAAAAATCTCCTGGTCTTTCTCAACGCGCTGGAAATCGGCGTGAGAGAGCAGCAGCTTGTACGGGTGCCGCTGAAGGTCTTTGATGATGACGCTTTCTTTCTTGCCATTCAGTTCAATGGTCAGAATGTGAGAGAAGAAGGCTTCGTTTTCCAGAGCTTTTTTCAGCTCGTTGTGCCAGATGGAAATCGGAGTAGCTTCTTTGCCAGCACCATAAATGATGGCTGGGATTTTACGCTCTTCGCGACGCAGGCGGCGGCTCGCACCTTTCCCCTTGTCGTCACGAGGAAATGCTTCAATAACAAAGTCCTGAGACATGGTTTTTACCTCAATCGTCATCTGAACTGCCCGCGACCAGGCGTTTGGACAGATGATATTTTCGAAAAGCCGGGTTTTCCGGCTGACTAAAAGAGTCGGGAGCCTTGTGGGGCTCCCGACTCGGTATCTTGATGAAAGCTGTCGGTAACTTGCGTTATATCAGCGTGTTACCGCAAGCAATCTACTCAGGCGTTCTCAAACAGCGCGCTGATCGACTCTTCGTTGCTTACGCGACGAATGGATTCTGCGAGTAGTCCGGCCATGCTGAGGGGGCGGATTTTAGCACAGTTCTTCGCTTTGTCACCCAGCGGGATAGTGTCGCATACAACAACTTCGTCAATTACTGACGCGTTGATGTTTTCGATAGCTGGGCCGGAAAGGACGGGGTGAGTGATATAAGCCACCACACGGGTTGCACCGCGCTCTTTCAATGCGTTTGCAGCTTTGCACAGAGTGCCTGCGGTATCGACAATGTCGTCCACAAGGATGCAGGTCTTGTCTGCAACATCACCGATAATGTGCATTACCTGAGAAACGTTGGCCTTGGGGCGACGCTTGTCAATAATGGCCAGGTCGGCATCATCCAGTAGCTTGGCAATAGCCCGGGCGCGCACAACGCCACCTACGTCTGGTGATACTACAACAAAATTCTCGAACCGTTGCTTTTCGATGTCATCGAGCAGAACGGGTGTGGCGTAGATGTTATCTACCGGCACATCGAAGAAGCCCTGAATCTGGTCAGCGTGCAGGTCTACCGTTAATACGCGATCGACGCCGATGCTGGAGATCATGTCTGCAACAACTTTGGCGCTGATGGCAACGCGGCTGGAACGTACCCGGCGATCCTGGCGAGCATACCCGTAATAAGGAATAACTGCCGTGATGCGTGATGCAGAGGCGCGGCGCAGGGCGTCGGCCATCATGATCAGTTCCATCAGGTTGTCATTGGTTGGGTAGCACGTGGGCTGGATAATGAATACGTCGTGACCACGAACGTTTTCGTTGATCTCGACGGTAGTTTCGCCATCGCTGAAGCAGCCTACAGTGGCTTCTCCCATCGGAATGTGGAGTTTTTTAGCGATAGCGTGAGAAAGCTCGGGGTTGGCATTGCCAGTGAAAATCATCAATTTGGACACGACGGCATCCTTCTCGTTTTCGGAGGTTGAGTCAGAAGAAGCGGGAGAAAGGTGGCTGGGGTGGCAGGATTCGAACCTGCGCATGACGGGATCAAAACCCGTTGCCTTACCACTTGGCGACACCCCAGTATCGTGCTTTTTCGGCATCATTCTAGCTCTGTCAGCTTTTGGTGGAGTGGTGATATGTTCACCCCTTTAGCTACGAACCCGGTGATGCCGGAAGGTTTGCTTTCCCAGATGATCCGGGCTGCGGATTCTGTAGGGAAACGTCCAAATATGCAAGCCCCGGTTCCGGTTAATCTTGCAGGTCCGAATTTTGTGAGCCAGTCCATGCTCTGCTTGACTTCAGGATATAGTTTTTTAACCACATCTTCACAGTCATTTCGGTACCTCGAGGCGTCTCCCTCAAAAGCGGGCGCTATTGTCATCTTCGGGGTGTTCCTTGTCAACCCTTGTTCTGAAAATATCTTTCCGGTGTTGATGTCGCAGGCCGGCTTCAGAACCAAAAACCAGTCTTCTGGCGGGAAAACAGGAGTTAGCTTTTCTCCGACGCCTTCGCCGAAAGCGGCATGGCCGCGAACGAAAACGGGCACGTCTGCGCCGAGGGCAAGACCGATTTCCGCAAGCTCATCGAGGTCCAGTTGCAGTTCCCAGAGACGGTTTAACCCCAACAGAGTGGTAGCTGCGTTAGAACTCCCTCCGCCGAGGCCCCCGCCCATGGGCAGACGTTTGTTAATGCTGATGCTAACGCCTGGTAGCTCGCCTGGCGCCTTTGTTGCAAGGGCGCGGGCAGCCCTTATGATCAGGTTGTCTTCGTCCGGAACGCCGGGGATCGGATTCTCAAGGCGGATTCCTGGCTGCCCAGATGTCAGGCGGAGGGTAATGTCGTCGCCGTAGTCGAGGAATTGAAACAGTGTTTCAAGCTCGTGATAGCCATCCTCGCGCCGGCCGACAATGTGCAGAAAGAGGTTCAGTTTGGCTGGGGATGGAAGGGTGATTGATCTGGTCACGGGTTCAGGTCCTGCCAGTCGCTGACAACAAGCCGCACGCGTTTGCTGTCTTTCAGTGCTGTGATTCTGGCGGGTAGGGCGGGTGTGTCGTCTTGCAGTTCGTGCCAGCGATCGTAGCGTATTTCCCAGCCGTCCTGGCGAATTATGGCCAACTCACCACGGGCATCGAACAGTAGGCGGAAATCACCTGCTGGCGCTGGTAGGCCGCGTATCCACCAAGCCAGGCTTTCAAGTGGCAGTTGCCATCCCGTGGCTGCCTCCAGTAGCGAATCCGGATCTCCGGAGCGGTAGGTTTCTCCGTTGGAGAGGGTGAGCTCGATAAAACCCGGAACGCCCTTAAGCTGTGTGCTGCCCATTCCCAGGAACGAGGACGACAGGGCCAGGTCGTATGCCTCGCCTTCCTGGATCCAGTGGTTAATGATAGCTGTGCCACTGTCTGTTGGCTGGCGCACTGCCAGTTTGCCTGATAGTTGCCAGTGATCAAACTGCACCAGTTTCGCTGAGCGGTCTTGCCAGTCGGGTGGAGGCTGGTCTGTCATCCCCTCCGGTAGTGGCTCCAGCTGGATGGTGCTACAGGCGCTTAGGCCCGCCATAAACAGTATGGCTACCCATGAGCGAAATGCCTGACGCATTACTGCTCACCAGTGTTGGTCAGCCGATCGATGGTTTCCCTCAGCACATCGTGCTGCATGTCCTGCTCAAGCGCTTCTTTCCAGATTATTTGTGCCTGCTCTTCAGCACCACTCATCCACAATGCTTCGCCGTAGTGGGCAGCAACTTCCGGGTCAGGAAATGCTTCCCAGGCGCGGGATAGATATTCGAGTGCGGGCTCAATCTGGCCTTCCTGAAACAGAACCCAGCCCATGCTGTCGAGAATGGCCGGGTTTTCCGGGTCCAGTTCCAGGGCTTGTTCAATGTAGCCACGGGCTTCGCTGAGGCGGTCAGTGCGGGTGGCCAGAATGTAGCCAAGCGCATTAAGCGCGACTGCGTTTTTGTGGTCGTTTTCAATAATCAGCTTGAGATCGCCTTCTGCCTTTTCGGGCTGGCTCAGGGCATCGAAAAGCATGGCTCGGGCGTAGCGAATCTGGAGGTTTTCCGGGTAGTCTTCAAGTGCGCTGGTGGCGGCCTCTATCGCTTCTTCTTGAAGTTTTTGGTCAAGCAGCAGGTTGACCTCAAGTAGCCAGAAATTTTCAGCTTGTGCCGGGTTGGCGCTGCGCATGGAGCGGATGTCTTCCAGTGCTTCGTTTAGCCTGCCCTCCGCGGTTAACAGGGCACTGGCGCGCGCAATGGCTGGGAAGTAGTAGTTGCCTTCATCCACGCTTTGGTAATAGCCGATAGCCTGTTCCGTATTCCCTGCTTCGTCCTCTATTCTGCCCAGATAGTAGTTGGCTTCGCTGGTGTGGTGCCCCTGATCGGCTAGCAGGTTCAACTCTTCTTGCGCCAGCTCCAGTTGACCGTTTTCCAGTGCGACAAGTGCGTGCGACAAGCGCAGGCCAGGGTTGTCCGGATAGCGTGTTACCAATCGGTTGAACTCGTCCTGGGCGGCTTGCAGCTCCCCTTCACTGATCAGCATGCGCCCATACAAGGTGCCCATTTGACGGCTGGCCGGGAAGCGGCGAGTGTTAACCATAAGGTGTTCAAGCGCTTCTGTTTCTCTGTCGCTCTGGTACAGAAGGTCGCCCTTGAGGATGATGGCCGGTAGAAAGTTGGGCTCTTCCTTTAGCAGGGGTTCGAGGCGACTAAGGGCTGCCTGCGGGTTGCCGACAATTTTCAGCAGCAGGGCGATGCTGTACTCCAGCTCAGGCGTGCCGGGATGACGGTTTGCCAGTTCATTGTAGAGAGCAATCAGCTCTTGCTGTTGCTCCGGTGGCAGGTTACCAGCCATGGCTGCAAGGCTGTCGAAGTCTGCATCTTCGCCCTGGTTCAGGATTTGTTCCATGTAACCCAGTGCGGATTCGAGCTCATTCCGTTTAACCGCCTGAATGGCAGAGACTCGAAGTGCTTGCAGATTGTTTGGGTCTATCTCGAGCCAGAGTTCTGCGAGCTGCTTCTGCGCGTTGTCGCCATTGAGCGACTGCGCAATGCGCATGGCACGCTCAATCACATTGGTGTCTCTGGACTGTTTGGCTGCCCGGAGGTAGTTGACCAAAGTAACGTCGTACCGACCCCGCTGCGCTGCGATTTCAGCTGAAAGCAGTAAATACAGTGTTTCCGGCTCAAAGTCTGCGTACTCTACAGGCGGCTCGCTACTGGCCTTTCTGGAATCTTCCTGCGTGGGAGTCTTTTCATCAGCAACGGATGAGTGGCCGGAACCGGTTATGCTGGCGCAACCTGCCAGTGAGAGGCCAAGCAGGCAGGTAACCAAAAGCGGTGCGGATTTGTACATGCAACTTCCTGTGAATTATTGACTACGCGCCCTGAATAGCCCGGAACACTCTCTTTTTTGAGCTGAGTCGGGACCGGTGTGCGCCGATTCCCTATAATGGCATAAGCTCCTGTTCTTGCCCAACCTGTCCGCACTTCCCGAAGCGTTAGTGGTTATGGGTGGCAGCTGAAGGCTCAGACCGCTAAAATGCATTCACAGTGGTGCTCATGCACACAGTTTATTGGTAGAGGATTGTAGAACCAAGAAATGGCATTGCTAACGCTGGGAATCAATCACCGCACCGCCCCCGTTGAGTTAAGGGAGCGAGTCGCGTTTACGCCTGAGCGTATGTCAGAGGCGTTTGCAGAGTTGCGGGCGGCATCAGGCGCCAGCGAGGCTGCCATTCTTTCTACCTGCAACCGCACCGAGTTATATCTGGCAGGTGACGACGACTGCGCGCCTCTGGTTTTGCGCTGGCTGGCGGGCTTTCACGATCTGGATGCTGCGGAGCTGGAAGAGGTTCTGTATATCCACCGCGACGCGGATGCCGTGCGGCATATGATGCGAGTTGCTGCCGGATTGGATTCCATGGTTCTGGGTGAACCGCAGATTTTTGGCCAATTAAAGGATGCCTATGCGCTGGCCCGGGAACACGGCGGTAGCGGTTCTTTTCTTTCTCGCATGTTTGAGCAAACGTTCACCGTAGCAAAGCGTGTTCGCACTCAAACGGCAATTGGCGAAAACCCTGTTTCAGTTGCGTACGCTGCAGTGAGCATGGCGAATCGCATTTTTGCTGACATGTCGAAAAACAAGGCATTGCTGATCGGTGCGGGTCAAACCATCGAGCTGGTTGCACGACACCTTGCAGATGCGGGCGTTAAAAACTTTATTGTGGCTAACCGCACTCTTGAACGGGCTCAGGCGCTGGCAGAGACCAGAGGTGGTCGTGGCATTGTGCTTTCTGAAATTCCTGACTACCTGGCAGACGTAGATATTATTATTTCATCCACTGCCAGCCCTCTGCCGATTCTTGGTAAGGGTGCGGTGGAGCGTTCGTTGAAAAAGCGCAAGCACCGGCCATTCTTTATGGTTGATATTGCCGTACCGAGGGATATCGAGCCGGAAGTGGCATCTTTGGCGGATGTGTATCTCTACACCGTTGATGACCTGCGCCAGGTAATCGAAGAGAACATCCGTACCCGGGAGGGCGCTGCCCGTGAAGCGGAAAACCTTATTGCTGACGGTGTGCAGGAGTTTCTCAGTCAGCTCCGGGCACTGGATGCGGTCTCCACACTGAAACAGTTCCGCCAGCGTGCGGAACTGTTGCGAGACATAGAAACGGAAAAGGCCCTGCGCGCCCTGCGTAATGGCGGTGATCCCGAAACAGCATTGCGCAGCCTGGCGCGAGGCCTTACAAACAAACTCCTGCACGAACCTTCGATACAGGTTCGCAAGGCCACCACCGAAGGGCGAACCGAGGTGACTGAATGGCTTAGAGAGCTGCACCAGCTTGATGTGTTGGAAGTAGACGCGACGACCACCTCGGAAAAAATATGAAACCATCCATACAGTCCCGCCTCGAGCAGCTAGTCGAACGCTACGAGGAGGTGAGCGCTTTGCTCAGCGATCCTGCAACCATCGCCAAACAGGACAAATTTCGGGAGTTATCGCGGGAGTATTCCGAGATTGAGCCTGTAGTTCAGTGCTTTCAGGCGTGGAGGCGCTCACTGGACGACATAAATGAGGCAAAAGAACTGGCGAAAGACGGCGATGCCGACATGCGGGAGATGGCCGCAGAAGAACTTGAGCTTGCCGAGCAGAAAACCGAAGAGCTGGATCAGGAGCTGCAGCGCCTGATGCTGCCAAAAGATCCAAACGATGGTAAAAACGTGTTTCTGGAAATCCGCGCGGGAACGGGTGGTGATGAAGCTGCCATTTTTGCCGGTGACCTGTTTCGCATGTACAGCCGCTATGCTGAGGGTCGCCGCTGGCAGATTGAAGTGCTGAGCCAGAATGAAGGTGAGCATGGCGGTTACAAGGAAATAATTGCCCGGGTTGCCGGCGACGCTGTTTACGGCGCACTGAAGTTTGAATCGGGTGCGCACCGGGTTCAGCGGGTGCCGGAAACCGAATCCCAGGGCCGTATTCATACCTCTGCCTGTACCGTTGCAGTTATGCCAGAAGCCGATGAGGCGGAAGCCGTTGAGATTAACAAGGGCGACCTGCGCGTGGACACCTTCCGTGCCTCAGGCGCTGGCGGTCAGCACGTAAACAAAACCGACTCGGCCATCCGGATTACGCACTTGCCCAGCGGCATAGTGGTGGAGTGCCAGGAAGAGCGTTCGCAGCATAAAAACCGTGCCAAGGCTATGAGTCTGCTGGCCTCAAGGCTGCAGAACGTCGAAACTGAGCGCCACCAGCAATCCATGGCAGAAACCCGCAAAAGCCTGGTTGGCAGCGGGGATCGTTCCGAGCGTATACGCACCTACAATTTCCCCCAAGGCCGGGTAACTGACCATCGCATCAACCTCACGCTATACAAGCTTGATGATGTGATTGCCGGGGATCTGGATTCCGTGGTTGTGCCTCTACAGCAAGAGCATCAGGCGGAGCTTCTGGCCTCGCTTTCCGATGACTAGTAAGCCTTCACTAACCTGCGAAGCGTTGCTGAGCGATGCAGCGCGCCGCATCGCCGGAGATACGCCCCGGCTTGATGCCGAGTTGCTTCTTGATCACGTAACGGGTGTTGGCCGTTCTGGCTTTCGTGCTTTTCCCGAGCGTGAAATCGAGCCCCGCCTCGCAGCTGAATTCGACGATCTTGTGCGCCAGCGTGTGCAGGGAATGCCAGTGGCCTACCTGTTGGGCCACCAGGAGTTCTGGTCCCTCCCGCTAAGCGTAAGTCAGAGCACTCTTATTCCACGTCCGGATACCGAATGCCTGGTTGAGCAAGCGCTGGAGTTGCCCCTACCGGATGATGCCCGAGTGGTTGATCTTGGTACCGGCACTGGTGCCATAGCTCTGGCGCTGGCCAGTGAGCGGTCGGGCTGGGTTGTCAGCGCCTGCGACCTGATGAAAGACGCTGTGGAATTAGCTCAGGCAAATGCCCGCCATCTGAAGTTGCCGGTAGAGGTTTTCCAGAGCCGATGGTTTGCCGGATTGCCCGCGGGCAGTTTTGATCTGATTGTTTCCAACCCACCTTACATTGCTTCCGACGACCACCATCTGGATGAAGGAGATGTTCGTTTTGAGCCTGCCTCTGCGCTGGTATCCGGAGCGGACGGCCTTGATGATATTCGCCTGATCGTTGCGGAAGCGCCTGCCTGGCTGAATGCCCGGGGTTGGCTGCTTCTGGAACACGGATATGATCAGGCTGAAGCTGTTCAAGGGCTGCTCGCCAGCCGTGGGTTTGCTAAGGTGGAGAGCCGGAAAGACTATGGCGGCAACGACCGCATGACACTGGGGCAATGGCCCCGATATGGAGCACACCATGCTCAGTGATGAAGAACTCCTGCGTTTCAGTCGCCAAATATTGATGCCCCGTTTTGATATTGCGGGTCAGCAGGCACTAAAGTCTGCCCGCGTTGTGATCGTTGGATCGGGCGGCCTTGGTTGCCCGGTTGCGCTTTATTTGGGCTCGGCAGGTGTTGGCCATTTAACGCTGGTAGATGACGATGTTATTGAGTTGCCTAACCTGCAGCGGCAGATAGCGTTTGAAACCGCACAGATTGGCGAGTCCAAAGCAGAGACTCTGGCCGCCCGAGTGCGCAGCATTAATCCGGCCGTGTCTATTTCTGTAGTGAATCGTCGCCTTGATCAGGATGGTTTTAAGCGGGAAGTGGCCGGAGCCAACCTGGCTTTGGACTGCTCGGATAATTTTGCCACGAGGTTTGCTCTTAACCGTGCTTGTGTGGCGGCGGGTGTTCCATTGATCTCAGGGGCGGCGATTCGCGGAGAAGGCCAGGTCAGCGTATATGATAGCCGGAATCCCGAATCTCCTTGTTACCACTGTTTATACCCTGAGCAGGGTAATGAAGATCTGACTTGTTCTGAAGCCGGTGTAATTGCGCCGCTCGTTGGCATGATTGGCTCTGTTCAAGCGATGGAGGCCATTAAAGTGCTTTCAGGTGTGGGTACACCGCTTGTGGGCAGGCTGCTGATTCTGGATGCTTGGGAAATGCAGTGGCGAGAAATGAAGCTTGCAAGGGATCCTGATTGTCCGGTTTGTGGGGCTGAGTAAGTCTTGAACTTGCTTGCCTAACCGAAGCGGGCGTGTGAACACTCTCCAAAACACGCTGTTAATACTTCCCTGTACGCTCGGCTCCGCCATCCATGGCTCCGCACGGTTTTGGAGAGTGTTCACACGCCCGCTTCTACAATGGCTTTCTGGTCTAGTCTTTCAGCGCCTGAAACTTCGCTATTGCCTCTTTTCTACTCTCTTTCAGATCAACAATTGGCCTTTGGTATCCGCCCGGTATTACTCCACCTTTTGAAGGATCGTGGATGCGTTTGTTATCCAGCTTTGCCAACTCAGGCACCCACTCGCGGATGAACTCACCTTTCGGGTCAAAGCGCTCACTCTGAGTCACCGGGTTGAACACTCGGAAGTAAGGCGCTGCGTCTGTGCCGGTAGAGGCACTCCATTGCCAGCCGCCGTTGTTGGAGGCCAGGAAACCATCCACCAGTTTTGACATGAAATAGGCCTCTCCCAGCCGCCAGTCGATAAACAGGTTTTTGGTCAGGAACATGGCGGTCACCATGCGCAGGCGGTTGTGCATCCAGCCGGTTTGATTGAGCTGGCGCATGGCGGCATCAACGAGAGGAATGCCGGTGTTGCCGGATTTCCATGCCTCGAAGTGCTCACCTGGGTCGTTCCATTCCAGTGCTTCAGTTTCTGGTTTGAATGCGCGGTGCATGCTCACTCGGGGGCAGTGGTACAGCGTATGAATATAAAAATCCCGCCAGGCAATTTCGTTTATCCAGGTCAGGAAGCCTTCCTGATTGCCTCCCATGCCTTGTGCTTGTTTTGCTGCGATCAGGCACTGGCGGCCGGAGAGTACGCCGTTGGCCAGGTAAGGGGAGAGCTGGCTGGTGCCATCAAGGGCAGGGAAGTCTCGTTGGTCTTTATAGGCACCGCCCTGTTCACTCAGGAAGCTCTCCAGTTGAGAGTGCGCGGCGTCTTCGCCTGTTCCTACAAGTGCTGGCGGTGCGTTTTCAAAACCCTCAGGAATGCTTGCGATGCGTTCCGGCTGAATCGCATCGCCCCGTGCTATGGGCGCCGGGTACAGCGTTGGCTGGGTTTCATCAATCCAAGTGCGCCAGCGACGGGAGAAGGGGGTGAATACAGAGTAGGGCTCACCTTGGCCAGTCAGTATTTCACCCACCGGCGCTACGGTCTGGTCTCGATACTTGCAGGTGGCTATGCCCTGCTCATCAAAGCGTTGCTTCACAGCTTTGTCGCGCTTGCGCTCGTTAATGCCATACTCTTCATTGAAGTGAAGCTGGCGCACGCCGTGTTCACAGCAGTGGCTTTCTAACGCAGTAATGCTGTCAGAGAAGCGCTCGGCGTAAATAAAACTGAGTGGTATACCCAGCTTTGCCAGTTCCTCCGCCAGTGCATTTGCGTGTGCAACAACAAACTGTACCCGTGCAGGCGACCAGTCGTGTTCCTGCCATTGAACCGGTGTGAGGATGAAGCAGGCGCGAACGTTTGAATGGCCTTCCGTTTTGCCAGAGTCTTTGCAGGCAGCGGTAAGGGCTGGGTTGTCGGCAATTCGCAGGTCGTTCCTGAACCATACCAGTTGTGTCATGGGTTATTCCGTTTCGGGTTGAAGCGTTTGGAGTAGGGGTAATTACATCGCACTGAGGCAATAAAATCACTTAGTTAGATATTCGCCCGAGGCCCCTGATTGGATTATAGTCGTCACAACTTTAGTGGCCGTATTCGTTGGAGAATTATAGCGTTCATGAGCACACAAACTGACAGTCGGCGCGACGGCGTATGGGCTCAGCCCTACGAGCTGGCCTCTGGCCAAACCCAGCATCACAAGCTTGGGCATGTTCGGGTGTGGGTTACACTTCTGGATAAGGAATGGCAGGTGCGTTCTGAAACACGGGCGCCCGAGACTGACCCGGTGGGCTGGACAGAATCCATAGGCCACCAACTGCCGCAAACAAGCGTATCTCTGCAGCGATTTATCAGGCAAGGAGATTCGTCAGTGGTCACTTTTATACCTGCGGTGGCTAACCTTCCAACCGTCATTCGCCCCTATCATCCGCTAACCATCCCTGGCGGCGCACGCTGTACTATTTACGTGGGAACCGTTGTCTGGATGAAAATATGCGCCGGCGCGAGCCAGACTCTCCTTACTGAAGTACCGCTGGCGGCACCCTCATTTACCTGGGTGGGCAGGAATACGATGGAAGGTGAACTGTGCTATTCGTCGTCAAGTTTTGGTCGGTTGGTGTTGGATGCCTTGCCGAAACGGCCGTGGCGAGCAACTACTCCGGTTACCATCATTAACCGCAGAACAGAGCCTTTGGTATTGGAGCGCTTCAGCTTGCCTACGCCATTGCTGTCATTGCATCTGAATGAGCGAGGCCAGTTATGGACACCCGGTGTGGTAGTGGAAGTGGCAACGGATATGAACTCTGCAAGTCTGCATGTGGATGAAGCTTTGCTCGTGGCGGCCGGGCCGTGCGTGAAAGTGGCTCCAGCCCGGGAGAAACCAGCCAAAGGGCGGCTGGTACGAGCTATTGACCGGGTGTTTGGCTGATGCGCATTCAACGGGGTAACAGCTGTGACTGAAGAGCTGAAAACAGGGGCAATGAGTGTGTTTACCGATATAGCTTGGGGGCAGTGGATCAGCGCTGGCTTTTTGATGTTGCTGGGTATTGTTCTCGCATCCTTGGCAGCGCGCAGTGTGTCAAAGGTGATGGCCAAGCGCACTTCCCGGCACCACACCGTTATGGTTCGGCGGCTGGTGTTCTACGTTATCTTTTTATTGTTTGGCGTTGCGGCGCTCAGGGAGGCTGGGTTCTCGCTGGATGTGGTATTGGGCGCGGCCGGTATTCTGACTGTGGCCATTGGTTTTGCATCGCAAACGTCTGCCTCAAATATGATCAGCGGTTTGTTCCTGCTTGTTGAAAAGCCCTTTGAAATTGGCGATTTCATTGAGGTGGAAAAAACCATGGGTGAAGTGGTGGGAATCGATATGCTGAGTGTAAAACTGCGCACCCGGGATAACCTTTATGTGCGTATTCCCAATGAAACCTTGATCAAGACGCCTGTTGTTAACCGCTCACGTTTCCCTATTCGCAGAATCGACCTTCAGGTGGGTATTGCCTATGCTGAAGATGCTGAGAAGGTAGAAAAGCTACTTCTGGAGCTGGCAGAAAAGAATCCTGTTTGTCTGGAGGAGCCCAAAGCCTTGGTGCTGGTTACCGCATTTGGCCCGTCCTCGATAGATTTGCAGTTTTCTTTCTGGGTACCCAAAGACAAGGTGCTTGAAGGTAAAAGCGGTATGCTCGTTGCTATAAAGAAAACGCTGGATAAGGCGGGTATAGAGATACCCTTCCCTCATACCAGCATCTATGCTGGCAGCCACTCCGAGCCGTTCCGGGTGCAATTAATGGCGCCGGAAAAAGTCACTGAAAAGGAACAATTGGATGTCCAAAAAGACAGTTGAAGCCCTCAAAACCGTGGAGCCGATACCTGCTGAAAATAAAATCAGCCTGGGGTGGCGGGAGTGGGTGGCGCTACCTGATCTGGATATTAACCGCATCAAGGCAAAAGTGGATACGGGTGCGCGCACCTCGTGCCTCCATACTTTTCGGACGGAGCCCTACACACAGGATGGCGAGCGTCGAGTGCGGTTTTGGGTGCACCCGGTTCAGAACGATATGCACCAGGTTGTGGAATGCGACGCTCGTGTGCTTGATGAGCGTGAAGTAACGGATTCCGGCGGCCATAAAGAGCTGCGACTGGTGATTGAAACTACATTGGTGATTGGTGGCCAAAGCTGGCCCGTTGAAATGACGCTCACGAACCGGGATACCATGCGGTTTCGTATGCTGATTGGACGCACCGCGATGGAGGGCCGATCCATGATATATCCTGAAGCTTCCTATCTCGCCGGGGAACCGGCTTTAAGGCCTGAAAAATGAAAATTGCAGTTCTGTCCCGTAACCGGCATTTGTATTCAACCCGTCGTCTGGTGGAAGAAGGCGTTAACCGTGGCCATGAAGTGAAGGTGATTGATTGCCTGCACTGTTCCATGAACATCACATCCGCCAACCCGAAAATTCACTATCACGAAGAAGTGCTGGAAAATTTCGACGTGATTATTCCCCGAATCGGGGCATCCGTTACCTTCTATGGCACAGCGGTTCTGCGCCAGTTTGAAATGATGGGAACCTTCCCGGTGAACGAGTCGGTTGCCATCACTCGTTCGCGAGACAAGCTGCGCTCTCTTCAGCTGCTGGCCCGTAAAGGCGTGGGTATGCCCATAACCGGTTTTGCCAACAAGCCGGACAACGTGCCCGAACTGCTGAAAATGGTGGGTGGTGCGCCCGTGGTGATCAAACTTTTGCAGGGCACTCAGGGTATTGGTGTTGTGCTGGCGGAAACCCGCACCGCGGCGGAAAGTGTGATTGAAGCCTTCATGGGCCTCAAGGCCGACATCCTTGTGCAAGAGTTTATCAAGGAAGCTGGCGGTGCAGATATTCGCTGCTTCGTGATTGGCGACAAGGTTATTGCCGCTATGAAGCGCCAGGGTGCCGAGGGTGAGTTCCGCTCCAATTTGCATCGTGGGGGCAGTGCCTCTTTGGTTCGTATCACGCCGGAGGAGCGCAAAACGGCCATTACCGCCGCAAAAGCCATGGGCCTGAACGTGGCGGGTGTGGATTTGCTGCGTTCAAGCCGTGGGCCGCTGGTGATGGAAGTTAACTCCTCACCGGGATTGGAAGGTATAGAAAACGCTACCGGCAAAAACGTAGCGGGCATGATTTTGAACTGGATTGAAAAAAACCAAGCGCCCTGGCGCACCAAAACCAAAGGCAGAGGATAATCGATGGCGCGAGCGCCCTTTGAGATGGCTGGAGTGCAGGTAAAGCCTGGTACCCGGCAACAAGTGGAAATTCCAATTGCGAAGCTTTATACCCACACGCCTTTGCATATACCCGTGGAAATTGTACATGGGCGCCGCGATGGCCCGGTACTCATGGTGTGTGGCGCCATACATGGTGATGAGATCGCTGGTGTGGAAATTGTGCGCCGTGTGCTCACCAATTCGGCGCTTCGCAATTTGCGCGGAACCTTGATCGCCGTGCCCATCGTGAACATCTTTGGATTTGTGCACCGTACCCGTTACCTGCCTGACAGGCGCGACCTGAACCGCTGCTTTCCTGGTAGCGAAAGAGGCTCCCTTGGCGGTCGTATTGCTTACCTTCTGCGCACACAAATAATGGAGCACGTGACGCATATTATCGATTTGCACACGGGCGCTATCCACCGCTTCAACCTGCCGCAGGTGCGGGCTGAGCTGAAGAACCCCGAAACTGCACGCATGGCGGAAGCATTTGCGGCACCGGTGATTATTGATGCAGGCCTCCGGGAAGGCAGTTTGCGTGCTTATGCTGACTCGCTGGATATCCCCGTTATTACCTATGAAGGCGGCGAAGCCTTGCGCTTTGACGATGTGGTTATCGGTAGTGGTGTAAAAGGTGTGATGCGAGTGATGCGCGAACTCGAAATGGTTCCGCCACGGAAGGGGCGCGCAACATTGAAAAAACGCTCGGAAATTGCGGCCAGCTCCCAATGGGTGAGGGCAGAGATTGATGGCATCATGCGGCCGGTGGCAAAGCTTGGCCAGAAAGTGCGTAAAGGTCAGAAGCTGGCCATGGTGGCGGATCCCTTTGGCGAATCCGAAACGGCGATTGTGTCACCTTGCTCAGGCATTGTTATTTGTGTAAACAATTTGCCGTTGGTTAACGAAGGTGAAGCCATTTATCACATAGCCCGATTTGACGAGCTTAACGAAGCAGAGAAGGCTATGGATTACTTCCGCAGCTCATTTGAGACGGAAGTGAGTGAAGCAGTTGTGCCCATGCACCCATGGGATGAACTGCAGAAATAAACCGAAGGAGCTGCCATGATCTGGCATCAGACATTCGTTGACCTGGCGCCTTTGCCCAGAGGGTTTCATCTGGTAACTAATGAAATCCTCGCGCAGGCACCGGACATGACCAACTGCGAAGTGGGGCTGCTGCACCTGTTTATCCAGCACACATCGGCTTCGCTGGCGGTAAGCGAAAACGCTGACCCGGACGTGCGCGGAGATCTGGAGCGTCACTTCAATGTGATGGTGCCCGAAAGGGCGCCGCACTATGAGCATGTATTAGAAGGGCCAGACGACATGCCGGCCCATATCAAGAACGTTCTTATTGGCCCGTCGCTCACCTTGCCCGTTAACCATGGGCGCCTGGCGCTGGGAACCTGGCAGGGGCTTTATCTCTGTGAGCACAGAGATAAAGCCGATGGCCGTCGGATTGTGGCTACGCTGCAGGGGCGCTGGTAGCCGCGACTCGTATTTACCGGAACGGTGGCTCGTCAAAGCTACGCAGCTTGCGCGAGTGCAGTGTGTAACGCTCACTGCGCATCAGTTCCAGAGCGCGGATGCCGATATGCAAATGTTGGGTAACCGCACTCTCGTAGAAAGCTCCGGCTGCCCCGGGTAACTTGATCTCGCTGTGCAGTGGTTTGTCACTGACACATAGCAAGGTGCCGTAAGGTACGCGGAACCGATAACCCTGCGCAGCGATGGTGCCGCTCTCCATATCGACCGCGATAGCGCGGGCCAGGTTGATCTGTGAGCGCTCCTGGGCCCAGCGCAGTTCCCAGTTACGATCATCGTAGGTTAATACCGTACCGGTACGCAGTCGCCGCCGGAGGGTGTCACCTTCGTCACCGGTTATCTCTGCCGCGGCCTGCTGCAACACTTGCTGCACTTCGGCTAACGCAGGTAGAGGAATATTCGGTGGCAGTACCCGGTCAAGAATACCGTCGCGGCGCATATAGGCATGGGCCAGCACATAGTCACCAATGACCTGCGACTGCCGCAATCCACCGCAATGGCCAATCATCAGCCAGCAGTGCGGGCGCGTTACAGCGAGGTGATCGGTGATGTTTTTGGCGTTGGAAGGCCCCACACCAATGTTTACCAAGGTAATACCCTGGCCGGGCTCGGCCGCCTTCAGATGGTAGGCTGGCATCTGGAACCTGTGCCAGACCACTGAGTCCACAAGCGCCTGCATTTCATCTGCGGGCATACCCCGTTCAATCACCACATTTCCGGGCAATACCATGCTCTGAAAGCGTGAGTTGCCCTGCAGCATATCCAGCCCATGGCGAATAAACTGGTCAACATAACGATGGTAGTTGGTCAGCAATATCCATGGCTGCACATGCTTCCAGTCGCTGCCCGTGTAATGCACAAGCCGGCGTAATGAAAAATCCGTTCGCGCGGCATCAAACAGGGATAACGGCAATTGCTCAAGCGCTTGCCAGTCGTGCAGGCCGTCGGCGGTGCCATCGCTGGTGGCGGACAAATCGGTACTCGGAAATACCTGGGAAAGTTCGCGGGCAGTGATGCCCGAAGAGCCCAGCTCGTCGCCTTGCTCAACAACATAAGGGTAGGGAATGTTGACCTGGCTCCAACCCACCTCCAGAACAACAGTGAAGTCCCTCATAATATGGTTCAGTTGGCTCTCCAGATAACGCCTGAAGGCCTCTGGCTGAGTCACCGTAATGCTGTAAACGCCGGGCTCTTGCAGCCGCGCGTAAGCACGTATGCTGCTGGGTGCCTCGCCTTGAGCTCGATAAGTCAGTCGCAGTTCGGGATAGCGAAAGGCGCAGTGGGAGTCCTGCGGAAGCTGGCGGTCAACAAGGTACTGCTGCAGCGCCGAGCGCAGTGCGCTTGTGGCTTGTTCGTACAGGGCGGCAAGGCGATCAACTGCCGCTTCAGGGGTGGTCACTACAATAAAATCATCATCACTGGATAGTGTCACGACATGCCTCAGAGTTGTTTGACTGTCTTTATAGTGCCTGCTGCTGCGGTTGCGGCCAACCGCTAGTTCTGCGCGCGCCGGTCGCGTAAGTCCTTAAAAGCCATGGCTAATGCTAGCAGAGTGATCAACGTGATCGTCAGCAACCCAAGGCTCACTGCCGTGTGCCATGAGCTGTAAGGGCGCAGGGCGAACACAATGGCTGTAATGATCGCAATCCCTACAGAGGTGCCGATACGTTGCCCTGTTTGCATGATGGCTCCGGAGCTGCCTGCATAGGCGAGCGGCACCTCAGCAAGGGTGAGCGTTTGGTTTGGGCTGATCACCGAGCCCTGGCCAAGGCCAAAAAAGGCCAGCGACAACAGCAACCACCAGATACTCACGCCCAGATGCTGATGCAATAGCACCACCGCGATACTGGACAGCAATCCGAAAACAGCAAACATCAATCCGCCAATGACAACCTTGCGACCGTAGTGGTTGACTCGCTTTCCGGCCCAGTTGGAGGACCAGGCAGAGAGCAGTGCCGAGGGGATGCCGATCATGCCGGCTTCAAATGCTGAAAAGCCAACACCCTGCTGTGCGTACAAGGGGATCAGTACCCAGACACTGGTCATGCCCAAGAAATACAGAAACATTATGACACTGCCATTACGGTAGCTGGAGGTGGCAAAGATTTTAAGATCCACCATGGGGCTGTATCCGCGCCGGGTATACCAGCGCTCCCAATGTACCCAGAGGTAAAAAAGCAGAAGTCCCGCGGGAAGCAGCAGCCACATCAGCCCGTTCGAGCGGGATTCAACAAAGGGGTAGAGCACGGCCAAAACACCCAAACCCAGTAGCAAGGCGCCCATGGGGTCCAGCGATCTCAGGCCTTTATGTGCCATTAGCTTGGGCTTGTGTATCAACGGCCTTGGAAACCACAAAAACGCCAGCGCTATGGTTAGCAAGCCTACCGGAACGTTAATAAGGAACGTCAGGCGCCAGCCAATCTCCGGGCCACCCAGGTGAATCAGAATGCCACCAAGAACCGGGCCAATGGCAACAGATACACCCACTGTGGTGCCAAAAAAACCAAAAGCGCGAGCGCGGTCAGGGCCCCGAAAATACTGTTGGATCATGCCAATGCCCTGGGGGTTCAGGAACCCCGAACCAACACCCTGAACAAAACGCGCCGCGTTAAGCCAATCCGCATCCGGTGCCAGACCTGCGGCAACCGAGGCGAGGGTGAATATGGCAACGCCAAGAATAAAAAAGCCGCCGCGCCCCATCAGATCCCCGGCGCGGCCCGCACTTACCAGCACCACGCCAAAGGTGAGTGCATAACCGGACAGCACCCACTGGATATCAGACTGGCTGGCATCCAGCCCTTGCTGGATCGAGGCCAGGGCGACGTTGATCACACTCACGCTCATCAGCGACATAAAAAACGCCATGAGTAGCACTAAAAGAACACGCCAGCGGTCGGAGTCGCTGATGGTATCGGTGGAGGTGTATTGCTGGGGGGGCAGCTCGGTCATGTAATAGCCATAAAAGATGCGAACAACGCACAGAGCAATGAGTATGGAAGCGTACCAGAGTCGGCGGCCAGATCTACCTACATCATCTCTAAGGAGTCACTAACATGCATAGCCCGGCAGGTTTCACACTCGACAACCAAGTGGCGGTTTTTACCGGAGGGGGCGCTTAAATCAGTTTTGAGCGACGGCACAAAATCCGGGAGATCTTTGAAAGTTCTTTATTCGCTCTCCTCCATAACCCGCTCTATCCTTTTATCCGGCACCAGCCAGAGCAGTGCTACACCCACATAGATGGCTTGTGCTGCCCAATGAAACTTGAACGATAAGCCCACTCCAGCCAAATACAGAACCATGGATAGCTTTCCTTTCCAGTCAGACCCTATCGCCTCATGCAGAACCGAACTGCAGCCATCTGTCGCCATAATGCAGCGCTGCAGTATGTTGTAAGCAATAGCGGCCATAAACAATACAAAGCCATAGACGGCTGTCGGTAATGGCTCAAAGTGATTATTGCCCATCCAGGCCGTAGTGAAAGGAAACAGTGAAAGCCAGAAGAGCAGGTTCAGGTTAGACCAGAGCACGCTGCCCGAAACATGGCCCGCGGCGTGGATCAAGTGGTGATGGTTATTCCAGTAAATACCTACATAGATAAAGCTGAGAACGTAACTGAGAAAACTGGGCAGCACGGGAACAAGAACATCCATTCCGGAACCCGTCGGAATCTTCAGTTCAAGCACCATAATGGTAATGATGATGGCGAGAACGCCATCGCTGAAGGCTTCTAACCTGTTTTTACCCATGGGCTACCCTGGTTGTGTTCACGGAGTTGCAACGGCCGTTTTTGGTCGCGCACTGATGCAGTAGTCGAGCAGTTTAATGGCCCATAATCTTGAGCGCCAGATAGGGCGCAATAATGAACACAAAGGAAAAAATTTTGTAGTTTGCCAGATAGTTGAAATAGCTGGTTGCCAACTCGCTTTCTGGAATGCCAAACATCCTGCTGTGGATTGAAGTGATGAACGGCTTCATGACAATAAGCAAGATGCCGGCAAAAATCAGCATGCCCAGATTCAGGATCGAGGCCCAGCCGAGCAGCTCCGTGAGCTGTGAAATTGTCATCATGATGAGGTCCTGGCATACCGAAGCGGCCGCTGGTTGTATAATCGGAAGCAGTTTTTTCCGCTTTTTTTGGCAGCATACATTGCTTTGTCTGCCTTGCTGATCAAAGTGTCCACGTCTGTTCCATCTTTGGGGAAAACCGAGATACCAATGCTCGCACCGATGGTGGCAGTGCCATTATCAAATTGGAACGGTTCGGACAGGTTGTGGAGGATGCTT
Source organism: Marinobacter xiaoshiensis (assembly GCF_031631795.1). Taxonomy (NCBI): domain Bacteria; kingdom Pseudomonadati; phylum Pseudomonadota; class Gammaproteobacteria; order Pseudomonadales; family Marinobacteraceae; genus Marinobacter; species Marinobacter xiaoshiensis. The sequence continues at coordinate 403,525 of NZ_JAVMBO010000018.1, read as the reverse complement.
GAGGCAACGGCCCCGGCGTCTTTTTCGGATATCCCGCCATTTAACTGAATGATGAACTCGTCACCACCAAAGCGGGCAACAACGTCTGCATCTCGAAGGCTGCTTTTCAGCAGTTCGCCTATCTTTTCAAGCGCTTGATCGCCGGCCTTGTGGCCGAAAGTGTCGTTAAGTGCTTTGAATCCGTCAATGTCGACAAACAGCAGTGCGACGGTCTCTCCATTTCTCCTGGCATTGGCGATCATGGAGGAGCTTAGCTTTTTGAACAGCCTCATATTGGCGAGCCCTGTCAGCTCGTCATAAATGGACTCTTCATAGAAGATATCTTTTTGCTCATGCACCAACCCAATGAGCACTGTAGCGATGATCGACATGGCGAAGATCAACTGAACTTCCAGCATCCCGTAATAGGAGTAGCCAAATAAAACATAAAAGGAAAGCGTGAACAGGTTGCCGATAAACGCATACATCAACCCAATACCTAGCCCCCACTTTACGGAGGTCCAGATGATGGGGACCAGGATCAGGTAATAGTAGCTTGAGTAGTTTTCACTGTACTTGCCCAGAAACACTACGAAGAAAGAAAGCGAGATAATGATAAGAAACGCAGTTAGTTTGTCAGGCTTCAGAATCACATCGGTAATGGTCAGTTTTAAGCGCTTCCAGCCGTTGGATTTAACGTATAGGTAGAAGGTGAAAATCGGAAGTGCGGTCAAGGCGCCAGTCAGATTGCCGACAAAAAACAAAGGGACTTGATCCCGCCAGCGTGTACTCAAGGTGCTGTCTGTGTCAATTGCGACCATGACAAAAACCGCAGACGCTAGAAGTGCCGTTGCGATGATTATTAACATTAGGGTGTAGTAAAAGGTAGCGCTCAGTTTTTTCTTTTCGGGATTCAGCTTTGCCAGAATCAACCCCGCTGTGCCGTAAATGAAAAACATTCTCACGTCAGGGATCAGCATTTCGAGGTTGTAGTTGAAAACATCACGCTGTGGCAGGCCGCCAACGAGTATGGCAAAAAAGAATACGGGCAGGTACTTGGCTCCAAAAAGATAAATCAAAAGCATTGCAAACCCGGAGGGCGGGTAAAAGATGCTAACACCTTCGGCTACCTCAAAGAGATAGACTACCTGATTCAGAAGCCAAAACGACAGTACAAAAAATAGCGCATTCCGGAGGAACTGCCTTTGCCCTGTCATCCTGCTGGTAAGGTCTGTTCTCTCCGATGAAACAAACATGCTAGCTCCGCGTAGCGCTGTGTTCTAAATACTTTCCCTGCTGCGTAAGCGCAGCCGAAAAACACGCGAAGACGTGGCTTCAAGTTCTTTGAGAAGCATAAATGAATCCAGAGTCGAACGGTACGCCAAAGACTGATTTTTCATTCCGCCCTTCTTGATGAATGTGGTGGGAGTTCACCCAATGTGGCTCAGGGATGGGTGGAATGGTACCCAGTTTTCAAGGCGCTTAAGTGCAGTAGTTTTGCGGGCGTCTGTTTTGTATGTGTTTCTTTTAAATGGCCCACTATTTGCTATCTTCAATAAGTTATCGCAGCCCTACCGGGCTCCGTCGAGCACCCAACAAACAAAACGAATCAGGGAACAGTCTCTATGAAGAACCAAGCCATTATCGCGGCGGCATTCGCCTCTACTCTTGTTGTTGCCAGTCCCGTTGTTGCCCAGGATCGGGCCGGTTGGCCGGATAACTTTACTGTGGGTACGGCCAGTCAGGGCGGCACCTATTTCGCCTATGGTTCTGGCTGGGCTAACTTTGTTGCAGAAAGTCTGGGCGTTTCCGGTGGCGCCGAAATCACTGGCGGGCCTATGCAGAACATGGCTCTGGTGCACACTGGTGATCTCAAGTTCGGCCTTACTACGATGGGCCCGGCTCGTGAATCCATGGATGGCAACAGCCCGCTGGCGCCCGGCATGAAGATGGACAACGTATGCGCCATGTTCCCCATGTACGAGACGCCTTTTTCGGTAACGGCGCTGAGCAGTTCCGGAATCAAGTCTATTTCTGATATCCCCGACGGTGCCACCATCGGTTTCGGCCCCGCTGGCTCAACCTCCGATACTTATTTCCCGCGCATGATGGAAACCCTGGGGGTGAACTTCAAACGCCGTAATGGCAGTTGGTCGGATCTTGGTGGCCAGCTTCAGGATGGTCTGATTGATGTTGTTGCCTTTGCTGCAGGTATTCCTATTCCGGCTGTTAGTCAGTTGGAGGTTCAAACCAATGTAAACATTATTGGAATGACCGATGCAGAAGCCAAGAAGGTGACGGACAACTTCCCGGTATCTGAATTCATTATTCCGGCAAGCACTTATCAGTCTCTGAATGAGCCCTCGCGTGTGGTTTCCATGTGGAACTTTGCCATGGTGAATTGCGATGTTCCGGAAAGCTTTGTGTATGAAATTACCAAGCTGACCATGGAGCAGAACGAGCGGATGGTTTCTATCCACAAGGCAGCTCGTAATTCGATTCCCGAGAACTACAACAAGAACAACGTATTGCCTTGGCATTCCGGTGCAGCTCGTTGGTTCAACGAGAACGGTTACACCATCGAAGCCAGCGAGATCAAATAACGCTGTTGTTTTGAATGGCTGAATGAAAGGGGGCCGCAAGGCCCCTGAATAATAGCCGGCAGATTGCCGGCTCCGATTTGCCTTCAGGCAGGACACCCGATGACACTTGAACGACACCCCAAAGACTTTTCTGACATAGAGGTGGGCGAAGACCACGTGCTTGCCCATGATGTGGACAAGGAGCCTGTAGAGGCAAATCGCAGGCTGTTTGAAGGCGGCATGCTGAAGTTTGTGACATTGCTCGCGATTGCCTATTCCTCTTTCCATCTCTATTCGCTGAATATTGCGCCTTTGGAAACCTGGTCGTTCCGGATTGTGCATATTGCCGGTGCGCTTGTTATCGGGTTTGTTTTGTTCGCCGGTGCCCGTTTTGTTTCAGCCGAAGAGGGCTCTGCGCGCCACCGTTGGACAACGTGGATCAGCGCGGTAGCGCTAGTCCCTGCATTTTACGTGCTATACCAGACTTATTCGTTCTGGCAGATGGTTCAGAACGGCGCCATGCGAATTCCCGTTGACCTGGAAACCTGGCATTTTGGCTGGCCTTTATTGGCGGTAACGGGCGTAGGTATTGTGCTGAGTTGGTTCCATCAGCGTGAACGTTCGCGCTTTAGTTTGCCGGATCTGGTGCTGTGTGTGTGTTCAATTGCTGTCGCAGCATACTTTCTTGTGGCTTATAACAGCTCCATGCGCATGTCTACGGGCACCTCCTTTGCTCCGGTGGGGATATCCTTTGCCGCTGTGGCAGGCACGGCGTTGATTATGGAGCTGACTCGCCGGGTTGCCGGCCTGGCCCTGGTGATTATCGGGCTGGTGTTTCTTGTATATGTGTTTGCCGGGCCATACCTGCCGGGCTTTTTGGGCTATCCAGGGCTGTCTGTTCAGCGTTTCTTTAGCCAGGTATATACCGATGCCGGTATTCTTGGGCCCACCACCGCTGTGTCGTCTACCTACATTATTCTGTTCATTATTTTTGCCGCGTTTTTGCAGTCGTCCAAAGTGGGTGATTACTTTGTAAACTTTGCGTTTGCAGCCGCCGGGCGCTCGCGGGGTGGTCCTGCCAAGGTGTCTATTTTTGCCTCTGGCCTTATGGGTATGATCAACGGTACCAGTGCAGGTAACGTGGTATCCACAGGATCACTGACGATTCCGTTGATGAAGAAGGTGGGTTACAGCAAAAAATCGGCAGGCGCTGTGGAAGCCGCTGCATCTACCGGTGGCCAGATCATGCCACCGATTATGGGCGCAGGTGCCTTCATCATGGCCGAGATTACCGGTATCCCTTATACCGAAATCGCCATTGCCGCCATTATTCCCGCAATACTCTACTTCGCCTCTGTGTACTTTATGGTGGATTTTGAAGCCGCTAAAACCGGTATGCGTGGTATGCGGGAAGATGAGCTGCCAAAGCTGCGCACTATGGTTAAGCAGTGCTACCTGTTCTTGCCCATTATTATTCTCATAGTGGCCCTGTTTATGGGCTACTCGGTCATTCGTGCCGGTACTCTGGCGATGGTTTCTGCGGCCGTAGTCAGTTGGTTCTCGCCTAACAAAATGGGCATTCGGCAGATATTGCACGCACTGGAAACCGCTTCCTACATGGCCATACAGATCATTGTGGTGTGTGCCGCAGCGGGCGTTATTGTGGGTGTTATTTCCCTGACCGGTGTCGGTGCACGCTTTTCGGTATTGCTGCTCGATGTGGCGGAGGCAAGCCAGTTGCTGGCGCTGATTTTTGCCATGTTTATTTCCATTCTTCTGGGCATGGGAATGCCTACAACAGCGGCTTATGCAGTCGCTGCCTCAGTGGTTGCGCCAGGCCTTGTACAGCTGGGTATTGAGCCGCTGACGGCGCACTTCTTCGTGTTCTACTTTGCGGTGGTTTCGGCCATTACTCCGCCGGTTGCATTGGCGTCTTATGCGGCGGCAGGTATCTCTGGTGCCAATGCAATGGAAACCTCTGTGGCTTCTTTCAGAATTGGTATTGCAGCATTTATCGTGCCCTTCATGTTCTTCTACAACGGCGCGCTGTTGATGGAGGCAGGCTGGTTCGATATTGCACGGGCACTGGTTACAGCACTCTTTGGTGTGTATCTGCTTTCTGGAGGTGTGCTGGGCTGGTTCGGCAATGTCACTGCATCCTGGATCGTCCGTATATTGCTGATCGGTGCCGCCCTGATGATGATTGAAGGGGGATTGGTGTCCGATCTGGTGGGCGTTGCCCTTGCGGCGGCGGCGTTTTTGATGCAGCGCCAGCGCAAAGGTCGTCTCGCTGCTGCCTGAGTTTGACTCATCGCCCGGCCCTTGTTCCTCAGGGGACCGGGCGATACTCTGGCGTCCTCTAACGGTGTGGCGGGAGCCGGAATATGTCCTACCGGATAGGCGCATTTGTTGTATTTGTGATCACCCTTGCTGTGTCCTGGATGTTGGGCGGTTGGGCTGGTTACCAGCAGGTTGAGCGGGATAGCCTGGAAGAGTCGTTCCGCTACCGTCAACTTGTGGGTAATGAGCTTAACCGCTACCTGCCTATTCCGGAGTTGATGGCCGAGCATCCTTTGCTTGCGGCAGCCCTGAGCGCACCAGGCAATCCTGCCGTTGTTCATCAGGCCAATGAAGAAATGCAGCGTATGGCGACCATCGTTGGCAGCTCGGATGTGTACTTGATGGACACAACCGGGCTGACAATTGCTGCCAATAACTACCAGCAGGCCGGCAGTTTTGTTGGTCGCAATTTCAGTTTTCGCCCCTATTTCTATGAAGCTATAACATCCGGCAGGTCTGCCATCTATTTCGCACTGGGTTCCACCTCTCGGGTTCGGGGGCTGTATTTTTCTCATCCGGTGCGTGCTGAGCAAGGCCAGTTACTGGGTGTGGTGGTCGTGAAAGTTTTGGTACATGAGCTGGAATCCCAATGGCACAGGCCGGCTTCTGTGCGTGAGGCCGAAATGGTGGTGCTGGATGAAGCCGGTGTCAGTTTCCTGGCCAGTAAGCCGGAGTGGTTGTATCGCGACTTTACTGGCAGCGCTGAACAAGCACCTGGTGAGGCATCTCGCCAACGCTACCCGGATCGGGATCTCAGGCCTGTATCTCTGCAGTATCTGGGTAAGCCTTTCGGCTTGTCCGGGGCATCCGAGACCTTGCGCATTCGGGAAGATGGCCGTGCCCATGAATACCTGAGCGTTACAACACCGCTGCCGAGGCTGGACTGGACGTTGCGGGTAATGGTCAGTACGCGTTCGGTAGTATGGACCCGTCTCGGGTTCGTGCTGGGTGGCATAGCTATCTATTTTGGTGTTCTGCTGGCATGGCTGTATTTACGTGAGCGCTATCGTCGTGAGGCGGAATTGGCGCTGAGAGGGGAGCAGTTGGAGCTTAGCGTTGCCGAGCGAACGGCCGACCTGGAGCAATCCAATCGCAAACTCATGGACGAAATTCGAGAGCGTGAGCGCACCCAGAGTGAATTACGGGAAACCCAGCAGGAGCTGATTCAGGCCGCCAAGCTGGCGGTGTTGGGCCAGATGTCGGCTGGGCTTAATCACGAAATGAGCCAGCCACTTACTGCAATCCAGACTTACGCCAGAAACAGCCGACGGTTTCTGGAAAAAGGTGCCGCCGATATGGTGGATGAGAACCTTAGTGAAATTGTGCTTCTGTGCGACAAAATGGCCGAGTTGACCCGCCAGTTCAAGGTATTTGCCCGCAAATCTGAAGGGCCACCAACCATTGTGGATTTTCGCTTGTCCGTGGATGCCTCTCTGAAGATTATCGTGGCGCAGAAAAGCAGTGTGGGTATTGATATCCGGTGGAACCGCCCTGAGCAGCCTGTGCTATGTCACGGCGACCTGATCCGGATTGAGCAGGTTATGGTTAACTTGCTCGCCAATGCGGTTCAGGCTGTTGAAAGCCAGGAGCAGCCAGTTATTACAATTGATGTTGAGGAGCAGGGAGAGTGCTGGCGCTGCCTTGTGCGGGATAACGGAACCGGGCTGCCAGCAAATACCGAACAGATTTTTGAACCCTTCTTTACTACCAAGTCTGTTAAACAGGGGCTTGGGCTGGGATTGTCAATATCAAGGCAAATTGCGGATGCTTTGGGTGGCCGGCTTACGGGGCGCAATCGTAGCGACGCGCTGGGAGCGGAGTTTGAATTTACACTGCAAAAACGGGAGGCAACGGAATGACAGAACCCTCGGTAATTTTTGTTGATGATGATCCGCACATACGGAAATCAATTGCCCAAACGCTGACTCTGGAAGACTTGCCTGTACAATGTTTTGAAAGCGCCGAGGCAGGGCTTGAGGCCGTTACGCCGGATTACAGTGGTGTAGTGTTGTGCGATTACAACATGCCGGGAATGGATGGGCTGGAGATGCTAAGCGCCGTCCAGGCACTGGATAAAGCCATTCCGGTGATTATTCTGACCGGTCAGGGTGACATCAGCACGGCAGTTTCCGCCATGCAGCAAGGTGCCTACGATTTTATAGAAAAGCCCTTCAATCACGATGAACTGATTGAGCTTCTTCGGCACGCTCTGGAGAAACGCAATCTTGCGCTGGAAAACCGTCGGCTCAAGGCCCAGTTGCGCCATCTGGCCCGGCCAGGCCCCAGAATCCTTGGTGACACGCCAAGCATGCAAAAAGTGATGGATACCATCACGCCGATTCTCGATATTTCTGCCAACACCCTGCTGTTTGGCGAGACAGGTTCCGGTAAGGATGCCCTGGCTCGCTATATTCACGAGAACAGCCCGCGGGGCGCTCATAACTTTGTCGCGATCAACTGCGGAGCCGTGCCGGAAAACCTCATTGAAAGCGAGTTGTTCGGGCACGAGGCAGGCGCCTTTACCGGCGCAGACAAACGCCGCATAGGTAAGATCGAACACGCACATCGGGGCACTCTGTTTCTGGATGAAGTGGAAAGTATGCCCATGCCACTGCAGATCAAGCTGCTGCGTGTACTTGAAGAACAGAAGGTGGAGCGCTTGGGCAGCAATCAGGTGCAGGAGGTGGATGTGCGCATTATTGCCGCCACCAAAGCGGACCTGAAGGCGCTCAGTGATGAAGGGAGTTTTCGTGCCGACCTATACTATCGGTTGAACGTGGTGAAGGTGGATATTCCGCCCTTGCGGGAGCGCAAAGAAGATATTCCCATGCTGTTTCATCACTTTGTTCTGATTGCCGCAGCCCGTTACGACCGGGAGAGTATTCCTCTGGATGCGAGCCAGGCTGCGCGGCTTATGCATCACAGCTGGCCGGGAAATGTCCGTGAATTGCGTAACCTTGCCGAGCGGTATGTGCTGCTGGGTCCGGCGGCACTTGATGATAGTGAACCAGCGGCCAAGGCGGATGTGAGCGGGCGACGTACCCTGACAGAAATGATGGACAGCTTTGAGCATTCAGTGCTGACCAGTGCCTTGAATGCTTGTCAGGGGAGCATTAAAGACACCATGGTGCAGTTGGGAGTAGCCCGCAAAACCCTCTACGACAAAATGAAGAAGCACGGTCTGGACAAGGCGCAGTTTAAAGATTGAGCCCGGCGGCTGATACGCAGGCGCACGAATATTTACATGGGGGATACAAACTACGCAGTACCCTCAATGATAATTTTGATGGTTATTCTGTAGCATTCTGCCACCTTTAATAACGGGTTGAGTCTTCCGCCCATTCCTCCCAGCAGACACAAGACTTATTAGTTATGAAAAATCTGACCATTCAGACACGGGTGCTTTTATTGGCGCTTGTACCAGTGATTGTGCTCACAGCATTCCTGACGACTTACAATCTTAAACAGGCCCAAGGCATAGGCGATGAAGCGGTTGCGGGCTTTTCCGCGGATATGGAGGCAAGCAAGCGCCAAGAGCTTAAGAACTATATTGAGCTTGCCCGCACCTCGATAGCTCACCTTTATAAGCAGCCTGGCTCTGCCAATGACCCTGAAATTAAGGAGCAAGCCTGGAATATTCTGCGCCAGCTCAGGTTTGATGACTCCGGCAGCCCGGGCTACATGTTTGCCTACGACACCAGCGGTGTAAGTGTCATGCATGGCGTAAAGCCAGCCCTGGAAGGCAAGAACCTATGGGGCTTTAAAGACCCCACCGGAAAATTTCTGATTCGTGAGCTCGTTCAGGTGGCTCGTAACGGAGGAGGCTATGTCCCCTACGAGTGGGAAAACGAGAGCACCGGGCAGGTAGCCCCAAAACTGGGTTACGCCGAAATGATACCTGAGTGGAATATCATGATTGGCACGGGGTTTTGGATAGATGGTCTGGAGGCGCAGGTGGCTGCAATGGACAGCAATGTTGGTAATGCATTGAGCAACGCGGTTGTCGGCTCAATAACAACCTCCGTGATTGCGCTGGCGGTTATCGTTTTGCTGGCATTGATTGTTGTGCGCAGTATTATCCGGCCGCTGAAAACTGCAGTATCTGCAATGAACGACATCGCCAGCGGTGATGGAGATCTGACCCGCAGATTGGATGCAGGCAGCAAGGATGAGTTGGGGCAGTTGGCGACGGCATTCAATAGCTTTGCAGACCAGGTGCATGGTTTGGTTGAGCAGGTTCTCACTTCTACCCGCACCCTGAATGAGGCCTCTACAGAGTTGAGCGAAATAATGGATGAGGCTGAGCAAGGTGTGGAGCGCCAAAAATCCGAGAGTGACCAAGTGGCAACGGCCATGAATGAGATGACCGCGGCAGCTCAGGAAGTGGCGAATAATGCCAGTGAGGCCTCTGATGCAGCAGATCGCGCCAATGTTCAGGTATCTGATGCGCAGGGTTTGGTGCATGAGACCATTGAGGTGATCGGCGGCTTGTCTGAACAGGTTGAACAGGGCGTGAGTGTTATTGAGAAGCTCGGCTCAGACTCCCGCCAGATCGACTCGGTTCTGGAGGTGATCCGGGAGATCGCTGATCAGACTAACCTGCTTGCCCTGAATGCGGCTATCGAGGCTGCCCGGGCCGGGGAAGCGGGTCGAGGATTCGCGGTTGTGGCAGATGAAGTGCGGACGCTAGCGAGCAGGACTCAAAAGAGTACGCAGGAAATCCAGGAAACCATTGAACGGCTGCAATCCGGTGCAGGCAACGCAGTGAAGCTGATCGGCTCGATCAGTGAGCGAAGCGAGGCCACGGTTGCAGAGACGCGTAAGGTGAATGGTGCTCTGCAAAAGATTAATCAGGCAGTCAGTACTATTAATGATATGAACACCCAAATTGCCAGCGCCGCTGAAGAACAGACCAGTGTTTCCGAGACCATTAACCAGAATGTTCATGAGATTGTTGCAATCTCAGAGCAGACCGCTCAGGGGACGCATCGGGCAGGCATGGCTGCTCAGCGGCTAAAGGCTCTGGCCACTGATATGTCTGAACAGGTCAGTCGTTACCGGGTGTAAGTAATGAGGAGCCGACAACCGGGGTCATAAGACTGGCAAAGCGAGTGAGCGCCTCAAGCCCACTAACATCGTCTTCCATTAATGGCAGGCGCTTCTGTGGCAGATTCTTCAGCAAATCGTCGATTTCCTGCAGATGGCGGCTTTGGCGTTCAACACGGGCCTGCCAAAAGGGACTGTTTGCGGTATCCGGCATGATGCGGTTCACGATCACCCCGGCAACCGGGATGTTGGCACTGGCTAGTGCCTCTATGGCTCTGCCAGTTTCAAGAATAGGTAGCTTCTCCGGGGTCATAACGAACACGAATGCTGTGTGGTTGGTATCGTTAAGGCGGCGGCGAGTGCGTTGAAACAGCCGCTGGCGGCGTAGCAAGGTTTCGGTTAATTCCTGGCCTCGCTGGTCCATGCCTTCAACCGGGTTTTCCTCCGGGCTTTTCAGCGGGTTGTCGACACTGCGCCCTGGTGTGAGGTGCGCCAGCGCCTTGCCCAGTTTTTCAGATCGTTTGTTGTGCTTCAGTAGTCCGTCGGTCCAGGCAGCCATGATTTCCGGCAGGGTCAGCAGTCGCAAGGTATGGCCCGTGGGGGCTGTGTCGAAGATCAACAGATCGTAGTTGTTTTCGCTGTCTTCTATCAGCGTGGCCATGCGCTCCAGTATGGCCGCTTCCTGGGCGCCCGGGGATTGTGCCCCCAGCCTCAGTTGTCGCTGCAGTTCATTGATCTGGTCCGGGCCGGCAAACCGCCGCATCTGCTGCATAACCCTGTCGATGTAAGCTTCAGCCTCTGTATCCGGGTCCAGCTCCAGGGCATCCAGGTTGGGCGCCATGCGCGTTACCTGGCCTCCAATGGCCCGGTCAAAAGCATCTGCAAGGCTGTGGGCCGGGTCTGTGGAGATCAATAATACCCGACGCCCCTGATTAGCCGCAGCAACTGCAATAGCGGAGGCCGTGGTGGTTTTGCCTACCCCGCCTTTGCCACCCACCATGATAAGTTTGCGGCTGGTAATAAGTTCCAGAATATTCAGGTTGTGAGCTTGCGGCATTATTTCCTCAACAGCAGCGGAAGTTGTCGAGCGGTGAGCGCTCCATGCCCATACGGGTATGCCAGTCGTGGAACCGCTCGAGCATGAGTGGTTGCAGCTCCATGCAGTACCAGCCTGCGGGATTGGGGATGCCCATCATTTCACTGAACACCAGTAGCATGAAGAGGTCGTCTTCGTCCCGCCGGGCGCGGGCAATGGCCGCTCTGTAGGGTGCGTTGTAGTACTCGGCGCCAGCTTGACTGGCTTTTTGGTAAAGGTATTTCAAACGGGACAGTGTCTTTTTCATCAACGACTCCCGGGATATGAAACTGGCCAGGCCAGGCCTGGCCAGCTATTCACGCAGTGCTCAGTCGCCTGCCGATGACAGGCGCATTTCTGCCTTGGCCCGCTTCAGGGCGGCAATGCACTCCAGGGTGACAAAAATGGCAGCCACAAGAACCACCAGGTCCATGGTGAACAGGAACCAGTCTGCCTTGTCGTAGAAGCCTTTGAGCTGAATCAGCAAGGCAAAGAGCGACATGGCGAGTACAAACACCAATGGTGCCAGGGTGTAGAACGTGGGCGAACCTTTGCGCACCAGCATAACGGTGACAACCAGAAGGGTCAGGCCTGCCAGAAGCTGGTTGGTGGTGCCAAATAGCGGCCATATGAGTAGTCCGCCGGAGCCATCCGCGCCACCAGCGCCGAAAGCCAAAGCCAGGCAAGTACCCACAGACAGCAGTGTGGCCGGTAATGGCTTGGCCATCCACTTGATGTTATAGATCTCACCCCACTCCTGGAAAATATAGCGCTGCAAGCGCAGGCCGGTATCCATGGTGGTGCCTGCAAAGAGGGCAGCCATAACGGTCAGCATGGTGGCAGCAACAGCCATGTCGAGGCCGGTACCGGCGCTCAGGATGGTTGCACCGCCGTTTACAAATGCCAGCACGCCGCCTTGGCCAAAGGAGTGATACATGGCCTGCCAGTCCGCGAGGGAAGCAAAGCCGGCTGTGGCGGCAATAATGGCGGCCAACGCCAGTGCGCCTTCACCGGTTGCACCAAAGTAGCCCACAAAACGGGCGTCGGATTCCTTGGCCAGTTGTTTGGATGTGGTGCCGGAGGCAACCAGGCCGTGAAAGCCGGAAATAGCACCACAGGCAATGGTTACGAACAGTAGCGGAATCATTGAGGGTGTGCCTGCCGGTACATCAACGTTGATCATGGGCGCGACCACAGTGGGGTTTGCGATCAGTACGGCGGCGTAGAGTGCAGCCAGCCCTACGAACAACTGCAGGCCGTTAATGTAATCCCGGGGCTGGAGCAGTACCCACACAGGCAACAGCGATGCGATGGCTGCATACACAAACAGGATAATGATCCAGGCTGCACTGGGTGACAGCCCGGCAACGGATTCGGGGAGTGACACCGGCATGGAAGGGCCAATGTAAATCAGGAAATACAGCGCAATCACGCCAACAATTGAAACCAGTGCCAGGCTCATTTTTGCCCGGTAGATGGCCTGGCCAATCACCAGAGCCACGGCTATGGCGCCCCAAACAGGAACGACTGCGCCAGGGTTGTTGATCAGCAGTTTGGCGATAACAACGCCAAATACCGCGTTCACCATCAGCAGAACCAGGAAAATCACAATGGAGAAGATGGCCCTGGCACGGCCGCCAACCACTTCGCCAGTGAGGGTGCCTACTGACTTGGCCTTGTTTCGTACACTGGCCCAGATGGCGCCAAAATCGTGAACGCCTGCGAAGAAGATGGTGCCCAGGGTGACCCACAAAAAGGCGGGCAGCCAGCCCCAGATAACGGCAATTGCTGGCCCAACAATGGGTGCAGCGCCTGCTACGGATGTGAAGTGGTGGCCCCAGAGAACAAATTTATTGGTGGGGACAAAGTCGATGCCGTCTTCAAATTCTTCAGCCGGGGTTTTAAAGCTGTCGCTCAGTTTGAAAACAACGTGTGCGAGAAATTTCGAGTAAACGAAAAATCCCAGTGCCATGCCCCCAAGCCCGAGTACCATCAATATAATAGAGCTCATCGATGCCTACCTGCCTAATTTGTTTGAGTAGCGGTGTGTTTCGAAGTATAGACCATCGCGGATGGATGCAGTTTGAGTACATCCTGGATGGCGTGAGGGGCAGTGTATCTAATCTGTGCCGAAACGAGGCCATTCCGGCACAGATCTTGGACTAAAGGTGTAGGTAGGGAGGCGCTTACAGGTTGGCTTCTGCAAATTCTGCCAGCAGTGAGCGTGGCACTCCTTGCAAGTGAATGTGCCCACCGTGGCTGAAGGTTTTGAAGCGTTCGGTCATGTAGGTCAGGCCGGAGCTCAAAGCGCTCAGGTATGGTGTGTCAATCTGTGCCAGGTTGCCCAGGCAGATCACTTTGGAGCCATTACCTGCACGGGTAATGATGGTCTTGATCTGATGCGGAGTCAGGTTCTGGGACTCATCAATAATGATCAGGCTGTGCTGGAAACTGCGGCCACGAATGTAGTTCATGGATTTGAAGTGCAGAGGAACCTTGCTGAGAATGTAGTCCACACTGGCGGTCATGTTCTCATCGTCTTCGTGCAGCGCTTCCAGGTTGTCCACAATGGCGCCCAGCCAGGGCTCCATTTTTTCCGCTTCGGTACCGGGCAGGAAGCCAATGTCTTCATCCAGGCCTTGTGTTGAGCGGGTGGCAATAATCCGTTTATAAAGCTTGCTGGCCACCGTCATTTCGATGCAGGCGGCCAGCGCAAGAATGGTTTTACCGGAGCCGGCTGAACCGGTGAGGTTCACCAGGTGGATATCAGGATCGAGCAGCAGGTGCAGCGCCATGGCCTGATAAATATCCCGCGGCACCAGGCCCCAGACTTCTTCGTTCATCAAGTCGTGCTGGTGCAGATCCCGGATCACCACCTGGGTGTCGGTAATGTTGACCACCCGGCCTATAAACCCCTGCTCATCAAGAACGAACTCGTTGATGTTCAGCTTGGCCAGCTCACCTTCCCGCTTGAGGATGTGTTCGGTTAGCCCGTCTCGCTGCAATGTTTCTACTTTGGCAATGGTGTCCCAGAATGAGTTCGGAAACTCCATGTAGCCCTTTGGGAGCAGGTCGATGTCATCAACCAACTGGTCATTCTGGTAGTCCTGGGCTTCAACACCAAAGCCACGGGCCTTCAACCGCATGTTGATGTCTTTGCTGACGAGAATGATATCCCGGGACTTGTGCCGTTGCTGAAGCGCGGCAAGGGTGTTGATAATCTTGTTGTCGTTCAGGTGCTCGGGTAATGAGTGGCCACTGGCATGCTCGGTGCTCATCAGTATGGAGAGGGTGCCCAAGGGTTTAGCCATTTTGGCTCTTACAATGGGCACACCTTTTTCTATCTCTTTCGGGCTGGCATCCCCAAGCAGGCGGTCAATGGTGCGGATTGCCTGGCGACAGTCGGCAGCGACACTTTGTTTGCCGGATTTAAGGCCGTCGAGTTCTTCAAGAACGGTCATCGGGATGATGACATCGTGTTCTTCAAAATTGAGGAGGGCGTTGGGATCGTGGATCAGGACGTTGGTGTCGAGGACGTACATGGTTCTTCGGGCTTGCGGTGCACTTTCCGGTGTTCTGGGCATAGGGGGCGCTACCTCTGTGGTGGTTCAGCTGTTACTGGCACAGCGTTGCGTAAGCTCCTCATTCGAGACGATTTTCAGCATATCATAAGTGGTTACGATGCCGGTTATCCTGGCGTCTTTGGTGACAAAAATCCGGTGTAGATGCTCTTTCATCATGATATTGGCTATGTCGCGCACCGGTGTTGTTTCATCAACCGATAATACAATGGGGGTCATGATATCCCGCACTTCTACCGGCACTTTGCCCATCTCCTCAAAAAGCACCATGCGCAGGCGGCGGGCTTCCTGATGTTCTTCAGCGGTGAGTTTATCACTGGACTCAGACCGCTTGGCGTTCCAGCGAAACTCCGCAATGTCCTTTAAGGTGGCGATGCCAATAATTTCACCGGATTCATCCGTAACAGGGCTGCCCGTGATTTCATTGTCGGTCAGGAATCTGGCCAGGCGATCCATTGTCCAGGATTGTGGCACTGCCTTGATGCTAGGCGTCATTATTTCGTGTGCGAGCACTGTCATTGAGTGATCTCTGCTTTGTGAAGTCCTTTCACCAGAGCTTAGCGTTTCGCGCCCAGCCCGTCACCTTTTCAGTTGCCGCTGGTTTGCCTTACATCAACCAGTTGGCCGCTTTCGTCATAGATCAGGCTAAAGCCCTGATAGCGCTCTTTGCTTGCTACCCGCTCTAGCTCTTCCAGGGAACTTACCGGTATATCAACGAGGAGGGTGTTAACCAGCCAACCAGGCAGGGCGCCCTTTGGATCAGTATGTTGCAGCCAGATCATTCGGGTTTTACCGTTCTCGGGAATCAACCGGTACCGGGTGTTGGATAGATCAACCCTTACGCGATTACTAACCTCTGCACGCATCTCTGGCACAGCGCTCATTTGCATAACGATCTCACCAGAAGCTTTGCTCCCCTGTGTGTGAACGCTAAGGACATAGTCACGATCGGTTACCGGCCAAGGCAGGTCGTTTACTGAGTAGACGTAACGCTCATGAAAGTTACCTTTGCCCACAGCATAGGATTCCGTGCAGTTAAGCAACCACTCCATGCAGGATGCGGGGTTCTGCATCACGGCCATAATGGATTCGATCGGGGCATCAATCAGGGCTTCGGCTTTGAATGCCTGAAAGCTGGAATCGCTCTGGCGCATGGTGTAGATGTGGATGTCGCCGGATTCCTTGCGCAAGCTCCATACGTCGCTGTCTTCTCCCGGTAGCGCCGCGCTAACAGTAGTGGTCGCCATTGCAGAAACCAGCAGGGCAAAGATTGCACCGCTGATGACTGAGGCCCAGTCTTTAAAGCCGTGGGCTTCGGTCTTGTTCATAAGCTACACTTCCTTGAAAAAATTGGGCAGAGTCTATCACGAGGTGGCGGGCAGTATGGGCCCGAAGCAGGGGATTGTGAACCAGGTTACTGCCCGGTGAAGCAGTTCGATAAATTGGCCTGATCTGACGACAATTATGACGACAAAGAAACTGATTGATGCCAAGGGGCGCTTTGCACCCGGCATACTGAGCCAGCCAGTCGAAGAAATAAACTATCTGGATTACGACCTGCGCACGGTAATGGATAAACCTCGCTCCGGGTTCGCCCGGCGCTGGCGGTTTAACCAGTTCCAGTTTGTGAGTGTCACCGGTCCCGGGTGGGTGTTTGGTATGGCTCTGGTGGATTTGAAGCTGATGGGAAGCGGCTTTTTCTATCTCTATGATTTTGCATCCGGGCAGATGCTTGAGCACAGCTTTATGAACCCTCTGGCAGTGGGAACTCGAATTGAACCTTACCCGGAGCATGGCCAAGCCTCGTTCAGAAAAGGGAAGGTTTCCATGCGCATTCTGCCTTTCGCCGGCGGAAGGGCAATCTCCGTGTCGGCTCCTGGTGGCATTCGCGTGGAGTTGACGCTGAAAGAGGATAATGATCCTCTGCGGCTAGTGTGCCCTGCTGGCTACAATGGTTGGGTGTTCACCCGGAAATCGGCGGGTTTGCCGGTTGACGGCGAGATTCGCTGGGGGCATCAAATCTGGCGGTGTGATGACAGCACTCGTGGTGCTGTTGACTGGAGTTGCGGCTTTATGCGCCGTGAAACGGCCTGGAATTGGGCGAGCCTGTCTGGACAACTGCCCGATGGTCGCTCAATCGGGCTTAACCTGGCATCGGGCGTTAATGAAACCGGTATGACAGAGAACGCTCTGTGGCTGGATGGGCAGTGCCAGACTCTTGGGGCAGCCCGGTTTAGCTTCGATCGCTACAGTCCCGGGAATGATTGGCATGTAAACACGGTAGATGGCCGGGTAGATCTGCATTTTGTGCCGGCCACGGCTCGAAAGGAAAAGCTGAATGCACGGCTACTGGCCTCCAACTTCCGGCAGTATGTAGGCACCTTCAATGGAAGCCTTATTGATGAGGGTGGCAGCAGGGTTGAGGTTCAGGGTTTGCAAGGGTTCATGGAGGACCATTTTGCTCGGTGGTAAGGGCAGCGAGCGTTGGCCTGCAGGGCGCGGGCCAACGCTCGTTTGTATCACCGGGCGCTGAGGGGCTCAGCGTTCAGGCAGGGTGACATTCAGCTCCAGAACGGAGCAGCTACCATGCCGGTCTACTTCTACCTGAACCATGTCATCGCTGATCTGGACATATTTGCGAATAACCGCCAGTATTTCCTGCTGCATTTGCGGCAGGTAGTCGGGCTGATCGCGCTGCCCACGCTCGTGAGCCACAATAATCTGCAAACGCTCTTTTGCCACATTGGCGGAGCTTGATTTCTTGCCTCTGAAATAGTCGAGGAAACTCATCCGTTAGCCCCCCTTGAACATCCGTGAAAAGAAACCTTTTTTCTGGCTGGTCATGAAGCGGTGTTCGCGCTCCTCACCCAGAAGGCGTGCAACGGCGTCATCATATGCTTGGCCAGCATCGCTCTCAGTTTCGAGGATAACCGGCAACCCCTGGTTGGAGGAGTTGAGAACAACCTGGCTTTCCGGGATAACACCCAGCAAAGGGATGGCGAGAATTTCCTCAACATCTGCCACGGATAGCATTTCGCCCCGTTCGACCCGCTCCGGGTTGTAACGAGTCAGGAGCAGGTGCTCCTTAACCGGCTCTTCACCCATTTCCGCACGGCGGGATTTGCTTTGCAGAATGCCAAGAATGCGGTCGGAGTCCCGAACTGATGATACTTCCGGGTTGGTAACAACAATGGCCTCATCCGCATAGTACAGCGCCATCTGAGCCCCGTGCTCAATGCCGGCCGGGGAGTCGCAGATAATGTAGTCGAAGGTTTCGGCAAGTTCGTTAATGACCTTTTCAACACCCTCTTTGGTGAGCGCTTCTTTTTCCCGGGTTTGTGAGGTCGGGAGTATGTAGAGGGTATCAACCCGTTTGTCACGGATTAGCGCCTGATTGAGCGTTGCATCGCCTTGTATAACGTTTACAAAGTCATACACCACGCGGCGTTCGCAGTTCATGATCAGATCGAGGTTGCGCAGGCCCACATCAAAATCCACCACCACGGTTTTGTGGCCGCGTTTGGCAAGACCGGTGCTTATGGAGGCGCTGGTGGTGGTTTTACCAACGCCGCCCTTTCCTGAAGTTACGACAATAATTCTAGCCAAGGTTTGTTTCCTGTATCTCGTGGATTCGTCGTGTCAGCCGGTTGTATAGCCCGGTCAAATTATTCTGTTCGATTCCAGTATCAGGCCTTGTCCAGTGGTGCTACCACCAGCAAGTCGTCCCTGAGCTGAATTTGCACAGCGTTTTTCCAGCCGTTGTCCTGAAGATCTTCGGAGATTTTATAGTGTCCGGCGATGGACACAAGCTCTGCCTCAAGGGATTGGCAGAAAATTCTTGCGGACTCCGAGCCATGAATGCCTGCGAGCGCCCGGCCGCGCAGTGGGCCGTAGACATGAATGCTACCCGCAGCCAGCACTTCTGCGCCGGCCTGAACCGGCGCCAGAATAACCAGATCGCCATCGGGAGCGTGAACCTGTTGGCCGGAACGCACTGGCTGGTTGATGATTTTTGTGGGAGCGGCTTCTTTTATTGTCTGCGGCGCGGGCGCTGCAGGAGAATCAGCCGCTTGGGCTGTGGCTTGGTGATCCCTGTCTCTTTGCCCGCCTCCGGGCATCAGGGCCAGAGAGGCTCCGCGCGCCAAGCGGCGTTGATCGTCATTCCCGCCACGAACGCCGATAACATGAATGCTGTTGCGGCGGCAGGCACCAATTATCTTGAAGAAATCCAGCTCGCTGTCGAGGCCTTCGTATTTCTCCAGACTGATGATAAGAGGGATATCCCGAAAGAACCCGGGAGCCTGGCTGATTTTGTTCCTCAGCATCTCTTCAAATTCGTCGTTGTCGAAGTAATACAGCTCCAGTGCAGTCATGGAAACGCTGGCGCTTTTCAGCTGGAATACCTGCTGTACCCCTGATGTGGTGGTGTTGCTCATGAACGGGTGTCTTCCTTGATGGATGGCTCGGCAGGGCGGCGCAGGCGCAGGGGTGCATCTTCAAAGCGAATGCCAGACCAGCCGGTGCCCATGAATTGGCGAATGTTGCTGTGGCTTTCTCCAGCGGGGTCGTCTAGCACCTGCTGATAATGTTGAGCAAACAGTTTTAGCGTGTCTGCTTCATTGAGGGTGCAGTATAGGCCCAGGCCAAATACTCTGCATGAACCTGAGTTGTCACCTGCGGCGTTAAATAAAGGGCCGTTATGAAAGCCTGCCGGGCTGTAGTCGAAGTGCCGCTCTATCAGGGCCAGGGTGTCATCAAAATCGGCATGCCCGCCACCTATTGAAGCCAGATGAATGCGTACAGCCTCATTTACATTCATTACTTGTGATCCTGTTTGGGACCTGTTTGATGCAGGGCTTTCCACTCTTCGTACGGCATGCCGTAAATCTCTTCCCTGGCAGCCGGGTCTGATATCTCAAAACCGCGTTCACTGGCTTCTGCCCGATACCATTTGGAAAGACAGTTGCGGCAGAACCCGGCCAGATTCATGAGATCAATGTTCTGAACCTCGGGATTGTCTCCCAGGTGTTTAACCAGGCGGCGAAAAGCTGCAGCTTCAATTTCAGTACGCTTGGAGTCTGGAATAGAGTTCGACATGGTGCCTCAATATGCGATTTGATGGTTGGCTTGGGGTTCCTGACATTCTCAGCATCTTACTTTAAGATACAAGACTGTATAAATGTACAGAAAATTGACGCGAGCCCAATGATTATGCCTCAACGCAAGATCATCCACGTGGATTGTGACTGCTTTTATGCTGCAGTTGAAATGCGTGATGACCCAACACTGCGTGAAGTGCCGCTGGCGGTAGGCGGCGAAGGCGGTCGTGGTGTAGTAACTACCTGTAATTATAAAGCCCGGGCTTTCGGTGTGCGCTCGGCCATGCCGGGTGGTGAAGCCCGCCGGCTATGCCCGGGGCTGGTTACTGTGCCTCCTGATATGGCCCGTTATCGAGCGGCGTCACAGAAGGTGATGGGTATTCTGCGGGAGCTGACCGATATGGTTGAGCCTTTATCTCTGGATGAGGCTTTTCTGGATGTGTCTGATGTTACCGATCACAAGGGCAGCGCCACACTGATGGCCCGCTATCTGCGGGAACGGGTGGAAAAGGAAGTGGGCATTACTATTTCTGCCGGGGTCGCTCCCAATAAATTTCTTGCCAAAATTGCCAGTGATTGGCAAAAGCCTGATGGGTTGTTTGTGGTGAAGCCTGATGAGGTAGACGGGTTTGTCCGCGAACTTAAGGTTGAGAAACTGTTTGGCGTGGGGCAGGTAACGGCGGCTAAACTGCATGCGCTGGGCGTTAAAACATGTGGCGATTTGCAGGCGTTGGGCGTTGATGTATTGATCGAGCGTTTTGGTAAGCAGGGCTATCGTTTGCATGAAATGGCCCATGGCCGGGATGAGCGGCCAGTGGTGGTTTCCAGAATTGCCAAATCTGTGAGCGTGGAACGTACGTTTTCTCAGGATTTGCCAGATGTGACGGCTTGTGAAACTGTGCTGGCGTCACTGACTGCTGACCTTAATCTCCGCCTTGCCCGTAAGGGCCGGGACAAGCCGATACATAAGCTGTTTATAAAAATACGCTATAGCGATTTTTCTACCCACACCCTGGAGCGCGTGCGGGAGAATATTAAAGAGCCAGAGTTTGAGGACTACCTGCCACTACTTACAGAGCTGGTTTCAAATCGCGAGCGGCCGGTTCGCCTGCTGGGGCTTGGAGTGCGATTTCGCAATGATGATGCACCGGTCACCCAGCTGAGATTGTTTGATTGAGTTTAGCCTGGGCAGTAGTGCCAGGCCCGGGCCAGTAACACGCTCCAGTAAGGGGGTAGCCAAGATCAGTGCGTACCAAAACCACCCATCACCTAGCCGGCTTCCCAGTTGGCAATAGCGCATTTCTGGCCAAAACTCAGCAATTTTGTTTATGTGCTGGCAGAGGGCGTATTCACGCTGACCTGCGAGTTCAAATAAGCGGAATGCCTTGCTGCTTTCTGACACAGGGGGCGAGCCTTTAAGTTTGCGTGCACCCCGGCGTGCCTGAGCGGTTTTCATCATGACGTTCCCCCTGGTTTTTATTACTATGTCTCAACCATGGAGATTGCAGGCGACAAGCCCGCGACACTCTTGTGACATTCTTTTGACGCACCCAACAACCTGAATCGGAGACGCAATGCAAACCCGAAAGCTAGGCCGTACGGACATTGATGTCAGCCTTATATGCCTTGGCACCATGACCTGGGGTGAGCAGAACACGGAGCAGGAAGCTTTTGAGCAGCTGGACTATGCCACCTCTGAAGGTGTGAATTTTATTGATGCCGCAGAGATGTACCCGGTGCCGCCTCGGGCAGAGACCCAGGGCCTGACGGAGACTTATCTGGGCAACTGGCTGGCGCAGCGTGGTCGCCGGGACGATCTGGTGATCGCCTCTAAAGTGGCCGGGCCCGGTAATGGGCTCAGTTACCTGCGAAATGGCCCCCGCCTTACCCGAGATCACATTGTTGAGGCCTGTGAGGCAAGCTTGAAGCGCCTGCAGACAGACTATATTGATCTGTACCAGGTGCACTGGCCGGATCGCAGCACCAATTTTTTCGGCAAACTCGGCTATCAGCCTGACCCGAAGGAAAAGTCCACGCCAATTGAAGAGACCCTCGAAGCGCTCAACGAGTTAGTCAAGGCGGGAAAGGTCCGACACATCGGAATTTCCAACGAAACACCATGGGGTGCCATGGAATATCTCCGCCTGGCTGGAGAGAAAGGTTTGCCGCGAATTGCCAGTATCCAGAACCCTTACAATCTGCTGAACCGCTCTTTTGAGGTGGGACTGGCCGAAATAGCCCATCGGGAACAAACGGGCTTGCTGGCCTATTCGCCGCTGGCCTTCGGCATGCTGTCTGGTAAGTATATGGGTGGTAAGTGGCCGGAAAAGGCTCGACTCACCCTGTATGAGCGGTTCAGCCGCTATACCAGTGAAAGAGGGGTAGATGCGACTCGAGCCTATGCAGAACTCGCGAGACATATAGGTTTGTCTCCGGCCCAGATGGCACTGGCCTATGTAAACAGTCGCAGTTTTGTGACCAGTAACATCATCGGTGCGACCAGCATGGAGCAGCTCCGGGAAAACCTCGGCTCATGCAATGTGAACCTGAGCCAGGATACGTTGGAAGCTCTCGAAACGATTCATCATGAATTTACCTACCCTTGCCCTTAGCAAGAGTCAAAGACTTCCAGTTTCCCCTAAGTTTCTGACGCCAAAAGGAATTGGCAGCTTTGAGCGTGGAAGTCGTTACATTCTGAAATATAGGTGATCATATATTGACAAAATGTGTGCAGAAGCGTGACAAAAAAGAGGCGTGACTGCGCGCGATTTCACATCTTTTTGCCGCTGAGGGGTTAGACTTTAGTCAATGGGGTGAGTAAACTTCTAATCCGTTTAAAAGGTCGCTGTAAGTATCATGATTATCCGCATATTTGTCACATTGCTTGTTCTCAACGTCGCCGCGTTTGTGGTTCGTGCTGAGGCGTCGGAGCGCGCGTTTGAGGCGACTAGCGAAAGCATGACAGTAGAATATGTCTACGAGTTGCCCCAGCGGATGTCCCGCGATTTTGATGAAGACGATGCCGATGCGGTTGCTGTTGCCGAAATAGGCTCTCGTTTGTTAAGCCTTTCTTTGGTGCGCACGAACGATAACGGCAAGCACTACGCCTCCCAGCCGGCTCAGGCTGACCATGGTATCGCGCTGCTTAATGAAGGTGCCTGCCTGAATCTGAAATGGAATTTCTGAATCTGTAGTCTGCAATTCCTGATCACCTCCTTTGCTTAATATCTCTTGCACGCACCCCTGATCCGACCCTTCTTTGTAATATCTTTTTCTCGCAATACATTGGTTTAACGCCAGATTAATGATCTGGTGCATTGTCTGCCTGCATGTCTCATGTGATGATTCCCAGATAGTAGTTATATGTTGAATGATCAATGAGGATCTCTATATGGCGGTAAGCAGCAAACAGCGCTCAAATAACACGGAGCGTTGCGTGGATGACGTAATCCGCCGGGTGGGCAAGAACATTACCTTGGGGTTACCGCTGGGTCTTGGAAAGCCTGTCCGCTTCGTAAATGCGCTCTATCAGAGAGCGAAAGACGATCCTGAAATAAATCTGCATATTTTTACTGCCCTTTCGTTGCTGGCACCTTCCGGCAGCTCGTCGCTGGAAAAGCGCTTTATGGGACCGTTTGCAGAGCGCCTCTATGGCGGCATTCCGGTTCTTCAGTATGCGCAGGATGTTAACAAGAACAATCTGCCCCCCAATGTTCAGGTGTCGGAGTTTTTCTTCAAAGCGGGAAGTTACCTAAATAATCGCAGTCAGCAGCGCCATTACGTGTCGACCAACTATACCCATGCCGTTCGTGACCTTATGGACCTCGGGGTTAATGTGGTGGCGCAAATGGTGGCCCCAGGCGAGCTGCATGGGGCGCCGGGCATGGTAAGCCTGAGTTGCAACCCTGACCTGAGCCTCGACCTACTGCCTCTGCTGAGGGAACGGGAAACGGCTGGAACCCCGGTGGCTATTGTGGGTGAAATTAATCGTCAGATGCCTTGGTTTGGTCGCGACGCGGCTATTGCGGAAGATGAGTTTGACATGGTGTTTGAGCATCAGGCTTCCGAGTACCCGCTGTTCTCTGCGCCTCAGATGGCCATTAGTCCCGCAGACCACATGATCGGCTTTTACGCCAGCACACTGCTTAAAGATGGCGGCACGCTGCAGGTGGGTATTGGTTCTCTCGGGGCGGCGCTTGTGCACAGCACCATATTGCGTCACAAGAATAACGCCGCCTGGCGGGCTGTTTACGACAATTTTAATGTTGCGGAGCGGTTTCCGCTGGCGGAAAAGGAAGGTGGAACCGGCCCCTTTGATAAAGGGCTCTATGGTTGCAGCGAGATGATGGTCGATGGCTTTCTGTACCTTATGGAAGCAGGGGTTTTGCGGCGTGAAGTATATGATCATGCAGACCTGCAAATACTGATCAACAACGGCAACATTGAAGAGCGGGTTTCCCTCGATACCCTCGACGTACTGAGGCGGGAAGGGCTGATTGATTCACCCATGCGGGCCCGGGATGTAACCTGGCTGAAGCGTTACGGCATTCTCCGTGACGCGGTTGAATTTAAAGGTGGCCGGTTGCGGATAGGAGACCATTCACTCAACGCCGATCTGGATGATCCCGAGGCGAGAGAGGCAATGGCGTCTCTGGCGCTTGGTGAAAGGCTTACTGGCGGAGTTGCCATGCACGGAGGGTTCTATGTGGGCCCCCAGCAGTTCTACCAGTCACTGCGAGAGCTCTCCGATGAGGATCGCGATCGCATATGCATGACCAGTGTCAGCTATATCAATCATCTTTATGATCACCGTTTCGGTAATCAGCGTCTCAAGGCAGCTCAGCGCATCCACAGTCGGTTTATCAACACGGCAATGATGTATACCCTGGGCGGTGCAGCGGTTTCCGACGGGCTTGAGGATGGTCGGGTGATCAGCGGTGTGGGTGGCCAGTACAATTTTGTCTCTATGGCGCACGAGCTGCCTGGTGCCCGGTCGATTATTGCCTTGCGCAGCAGCCGAAACGCCAGGGGCAGGGCGGTGTCCAATATTGTGTTCAGTTATGGTCATTGTACGATTCCCCGTCATCTGCGGGATGTGGTGATTACGGAGTATGGTATGGCAGATCTGCGTGGCCAGCCGGATGAGCAGGTTTATCTGCGCCTGATCCGCATTGCAGATTCCCGTTTTCAGCAGGGCCTTCTGGAGCAGGCGCAAAAAGCAGGCAAGGTGGATGCGAAGTTCCGTTTGCCGGCCAGTTGGTTGAACAACACGCCAGATGCCATTGCCAGAACATTTGCTGAGGCTGGCGGTAAAGATTGGTTCCCTCCGTTTCCCTTTGGCCGGGACTTTACTGATCAGGAGTTGGTGCTTGGTAAAGCCCTCAAAAAACTCAAGGCCGAAACTTCGACCCGTCGTGGTAAACTGGCAACCCTCATGCAAGCTGTTCGGGCCAAAGATGAAGAGGGGCGTTATGCAGAATTACTGCAACGCATGGGCCTGCACCAGCCTTCGGGCCTGCGTGAAAAACTGGATCAGCGCCTGGTGATCCACGGCTTGCAGCTCACAGAAAACCCAACGGATACAGGAAAGTCGAAAGCCTGATGGAATCTCCTCAAGAAAAACCTGATGTTTTCACGGTTCACTATGTGCTCAAGAACAAGATTGGCGAGCTGGTTGACACCTCGGAGGGTGGTGAGCCCTTACACTTTCTATATGGCAGCCCGGATGTCATTGAGGGTATCCAGAAAGCGGTAAAAGAGCGCAATGTCGGCGACTGTCTGGAGGTTACGGTTCCCCCTTCAATGGCATACGGCGAACACCGTGATGACCTGGTTCGGAAGGTGCCCCGGTCAATGTTTGAGGGGGTAGAAAAGCTGCAGGTTGGCATGAAGTTTCAAACCAATACCGGTGAAAATGCCCAGATTGTTCAGGTTATGGGGTTTGACGGTAATCTTGTGCGGATTGATGCAAATCATCCGCTTGCGGGTTTCACCCTGTATTTTGATCTGGAAATCATTGGGCGCCGCGAAGCGACTGATGATGAAATCGCTCAGGGCCGGCCGCTGTTTGAGTGAATTAAGTGGTTGCATGCCGAATTTGGTAGAGCTCAATGGGTGTAACCAGGTGTAACCGCATGATCGTTCCATGTATATTTCTGAATAGCATGTATAATTGCTGTTACATCAGGTTGTCTGTATCGTCAGATGCAGACGAAATAATGGACCCGGAAAATAAAATAAGAGATGGACGCCTGTGGAACAGACGAACGAAAGTTGGCGAATTCTTATTGTCGAAGATGATGAGCGACTGGCTGAGCTAACCCGTGAATACCTTGAGAGTAACGGTTTGTCCGTGTCCCTCGAAACTCATGGTAGCCCTGCCGTAGAGCGAATCAGAAATGAGCAGCCGGATCTTGTTGTGTTGGATCTGATGTTGCCCGGGGAAGATGGGCTGTCCATCTGTCGCCGTGTACGGCCATTTTATTCCGGCCCTATCATCATGCTTACCGCACGGACTGACGACCTTGATCAGGTGCTGGGGCTTGAGATGGGAGCAGATGACTACATCAGCAAACCCGTCAAACCTCGTGTGCTTCTTGCAAGAATCCGAGCCTTGCTGCGCCGTGTTACGGAAAGTGCGCAAAACACCGCAGATGAGGCAAGCGCTGAAGAGCCAACGCGCCTGCAGTTCAACAACCTGGTTGTAGATCGCTCCATGCGTGAAGCCTGGCTTAGCGACGAAAGTATTGACCTGACCAGCGCTGAGTTCGATCTGTTGTGGCTACTGGCGAGCAACGCCGGCCGCGTGTTGAGCCGGGAAGAAATCTTCACTGCGTTGCGGGGCATAGAATACGACGGTCAGGACAGGTCAATTGACGTTCGGGTCTCCCGGATTCGCCCGAAAATCGGCGATGACCCTGTTCACCCCCGCAGAATCAAGACCGTTCGAAGCAAAGGCTACCTGTTTGTGAAGGAAGTCTGACGATTCAGTCTTTGGCGTCGGCACGGGTATTCCGGCCGGCGTTTCCCTGCCAGGGTTTGTTGACATGCCCCTGAAGTTTTTCCTGAAACTATATTCCCGCCTTGCCGGCCTCACAGCGCTGGTGATACTGCTCTGTATTGTTTTGTTTGTCGGCATGAATTCTGTGCGCTCACAATTCTGGCATGAACGCTTTTCTGATCCGTTAATGCGCTGGCTGGCGTCCTCGCCTGCTCCCGAGCAGCAGTACCACTGGCTGGCTTCCCGGTACGACTTTCGGGTGGCCAGCGCTGAAGAGCTGTCGGGCTATCCCATCGTTCGCGAGCGCCTGGGTTATGGACAGGTGGTGGCGATCGAAAGCAGTTTGGGTTATCGCTTTCTGGTGAACGGGCTTCATGGTGAACCGCTGCAATTCAGAGCCTCCCAGCCCTATCGTGATATTGCTGTCGCGTCTGCTCAAATTCTGCGGGTTCATCTTGATGCGGTTGGCCCGGAGGAGCGCGAGGCAGCCGTCAGGCAGCTGGCAGACGGCTTGAATCTTGGGGTTCTGAGGATTCAGGGGTCTGCTGCACTACCAGATGAAGAGGTTCTTGAACGGGTAGCCAGCCAGGGCTCGGCATTTTATGACAGCAATGGGCTGGGGCGGGTGCTTGTTCAGCTGTCTGATGGTGAGCTGATTCAGGTTAGTTTTGCCAAGCCTTTCAATCCGTGGGCATGGCCTGTCATTTTGTTGATGGTGGTGATTTCCGGAAGCGTCTTAGCTCTGGCACTATTGTTTGTACTCCGGAATCTGGATAGCAATCTGCGTAAAGTGGAATCTGTGGCTGTGCGCATTGCACGGGGTGAAATGGGTGCCCGTGTAGAGACTGGGGAAGGCACCGTTGTCTCCCGTTTAGCTGCAGCGTTCAACGGTATGGCAGAACACATTCAGCGCCTTGTGAATGTTCAGCGTGAAATGATCCACGCAGTCTCCCACGAATTGAGAACTCCCGTTGCCCGTATCCGTTTTGGTGTGCAGATGATCGAAGACTGCCAAAGCGAGGAGGCCCGGCAAAGGCAGTTGGATGGTATTGATGGTGATATTCAGGAGTTGGATGAGTTAATTGATGAGATTCTCACCTACGCGCGCCTGGAACAGGGTGGGCCTGTTTTTACCCTTGAAGAGGCCTCGGTAACCGATATTGTCAGGCAGGTTGTCGCCGAACAGAGAATTTTACGCCCGGCTCTCAGTATCGAAGGCGAGATTGATGAAGAAACAGAGCTCCTGGCGATGGCCGATGTTGAGCCGCGTTATATCCATCGGGCTGTCCAGAATCTCGTGGGTAATGCAGGGCGCTACGCGGCGGGGAAGGTGCTCGTTCGCTGCCATATTGATGAGGAGCATTGTCGGGTTGATGTAGAAGACGACGGCCCGGGCATTCCAGAAGATGAGTGGGAAAAGGTCTTCACAGCCTTCTCACGGCTTGATGACAGCCGCACTCGCACCTCTGGTGGGTACGGGCTTGGCCTCTCTATCGTGCGACGTATTCTCTACTGGCACAACGGGCAGGCTTTCGTGAGCCGGAGTGACAGTCTGGGCGGCGCGCGCTTCAGCCTGGTTTGGCCCCGAAGAAAGCCATTGGAGCAGAGCGAGTGAAGAGGTTCGAGAGCCCGCCCCGGGGCTCTCACCAGATGTTACAAAGCGACTACACAAGTACTACTGAATGCTCAGCCGGCTGCAGCAATAATTTAAAGCGTAAGGGATGACTTTTGAGGTTGTGGTTCTTACGAACTTTCCTTGTTTCATTCGTCATTTGAGGGTCGGTTTTCCGGCCCTTTTTTTTGCATTTTTTTTGACGAGTTCAGTGCTTTCCTCTGCGGCCCAGTAGGTCAGATTCCACGCTCAAATGCTATCAGGTGGTCGGCTTCTACCCGCACAGGTACAGTTTCGCCCAGGTGGAAATCCAGATGGCTGCGGAACAGCGCCTCAAATTCAGTATCTTCGGAGCAGCGGAAGCGATAAAGCGTGGAGGTGCCTGCGAAAGTTTTCTCTACAACTTTCGGGCGCAGATTGGATTCTGCATCGTAGACTATGTCATCGGGTCGGATAAGCACATCCACCAAAGTGCCGGAAGGCCATTTGTAGGCCCGGTTTCCGTGAATGATGCCAAGCTCGGACTCTATTATGTCTGGTCCCACGGCTTTTCCCGGTATGAACCCGCCTTGTCCCACAAAGCTCGCTACAAAGCGATTCACTGGCTCGTGGTAGAGGTTGTACGGGACATCCCACTGCTGGATTTTTCCGCTTTGCAGCACAGCTACCTGATCGCACATGGCGAAGGCTTCTTGCTGGTCGTGAGTTACCAGAATGGCGCTGATCCCAAGGGTTTTCAGAATCTCACGAACGTCGAGGCTTAGCCTGCGGCGTAGATCTGTGTCCAGGTTGGAGAAAGGCTCATCGAGCAGAATCAGTGTTGGCTCAGGCGCGAGGGCCCGAGCCAGAGCCACCCGCTGTTGCTGGCCGCCTGACAGCTCGTGAGGATAGTTGTCTGCCAGGTCCTGCAGGTGAACCACGTGCAGTAGCTCCATTACTCTGTTCCGCTTCTCGGCTTTATCCAGCCCGCGCAAACCGAAACCTACGTTGTCGGCAATGCTCAAGTGGGGAAACAGGGCGTAATCCTGAAAAACCATGCCAATACGGCGTTTCTCAGGCGCGAGCGTGCGACCAGGAAGGCTGATAGGTTGGGATTGTAACCGTATCTCGCCGCTGGTTAGAGGAAGAAAACCGGCCAGCGCTCGTAAAATTGTGCTTTTCCCGCAACCGCTAGGCCCGAGCAGGCAGCCGATATCGCCATGGCTTAGCGCGAAGCTGACATCTTTTACAACAGCATCTCCCCCATAACCACAGGTCAGATTGTCTACTTCAAGCAACCAGGTGTCAGCAGTCGTTTTCGGCGCGCTCATAAATCTTAGTCCAGACGGTTCAGGATCAGGAATTCCAGCAGGGCTTTCTGAGCGTGGAGCCGGTTTTCGGCTTCGTCCCAGATAACGGAGCCCGGGTGCTCAATCATATCGGCTGCAATTTCCTCGCCGCGATGAGCCGGCAGACAGTGCATTAGGAGCGCGTCTTTCGCGGCTATATCCATTAGTGCCTTGTTGATCTGGTATTTTCTGAAAGCCTTCTCACGGGCTTTCTGCTCGTCTTCCTGACCCATGGATGCCCACACATCGGTGACCAGAAGGTTCGCGTTACGTGCAGCCTCCTCTGGTTCACGCATCAGCGTGATGCGAGAACTGTGGGCCTTCACCAGTTCCGGGTCCGGCTCGTAACCCTCGGGGGTAGCCACGTTCAGGTGAAAGTCGAACTGCGTGGCGGCATTGATGTAAGAGTGGCACATGTTGTTGCCATCCCCGATCCAGGCCACAGTAGCGCCCCGGATGCTACCGCGATGCTCGCGATAGGTTTGCATGTCAGCCAGCAGTTGGCAGGGGTGGAAGTCATCAGTAAGTGCGTTGATGACCGGCGCCCGCGATGCCCGGGCAAACTTTTCAACCGTTTCATGGGCGAATGTGCGGATCATCACCGCGTCAACCATGCTGGAGATAACAATCGCAGAGTCTTCTATGGGCTCGCCGCGACCGAGCTGAGTATCTCGCGGCGATAGAAACATCGCTGATCCACCCAGTTGGGTCATGCCTGCCTCAAACGAAACCCGTGTGCGGGTTGAAGATTTTTCAAAAATCATCGCCAAAACACGGTTTTTGAGTGAGTCCCTGACCTTGCCCTGGCGCCATTCGTTCCGGAGTCTGGTGCCATGATCCACCAGGTTTTCCAGTTCGGTTGTGGACATGTCATTCAGTGTCAGAAAATGCCTTACTGCCATGGGGTGGCCCTTACCTAGATGAAGCCCTGGATGAGTATAAATACTGGTGAAAAAAACGGGGGAACAAGTCTAGCCCTTCACGCGTTTGATGACAACGCTGCGGGTGTCAGGCTTGCTCTGTATCAAATCACACGGTTTGTTGAGTAGCCTGCCCGACGTGTACAATAGGCGCCAGTCAAGGCAGGAGCAATAGCGCAAACCGGCGCGGCAGACTGTTCTGTTTTCAACCAGAGGTGAATGTTCATGGATATTAACGAAACCATTAAAAATCAGCTCGCAGAGAATCCGATCATTCTTTACATGAAAGGGTCTCCCCAGGCTCCGCAGTGTGGCTTTTCTGCTAAAACATCGCAGGCCCTGATGGCGTGTGGCGAGCGTTTTGCATTTGTGAATATTCTTGACAATCAGGAGCTGCGCGAAGGCCTGAAAGTCTACTCCAGCTGGCCTACATACCCCCAGCTGTATGTAAACGGCGAGCTGGTTGGCGGCTGTGACATCATTATGGAAATGTCAGAAAACGGCGAACTGGCCGCTTTGGTAAAAGAGGCTGCCAAACAGGCCGAGGCCTGATCTTTACCTGCCTGGAGTGCAGGTCCGCCAATTAAAGCCGCGACGGAGAAAACACCAGTTTTACTTCGAAGCGGCTTTTGCTTTTCTGATCAGGTGGCGGCTCCGGGTAAGGACTCGCTGACAGCGCGGCCTGGTAGGCTGCAAGATCTATTTGTTGAATACCTGTCGATTTGACCACCCTGGCCCGTGTTAATGCCCCATTGCTCAGTAGCTGAAGCTCCAGTTCCATGGTGCTTGTATCAGTCAGCTGCCTGATAGCGGGTATCCTCAGTGTTTCAAGCTTCGTTGCCAAGTGCGTTGCCAGCTTTATCAAGTAAGGATCCTGTTCGCTGGGTGACAGAGTTATTTTTGTGACATCTTCTGTCGTTTGCTTGTCCGCAACCTGAGTGCGGACCCCGGAATTGGATTGTGCGCCCGAGGTAGATGGGGTTGCCGTTGTTTGCGTGGCGTCGGCTTTATTGTTTGGCGTTGTAGCTTGTACCTTGCTGCCGACAGAAATTTTTTGTTGAGAGTTGGTTGTTGTAACTTCTGGCGTTGTCAGCCCGGGGGTGTTTTGGGGCGGTACCTCAAAGGGCGGGTTGCGGGGTTCGGGCGTATCGTTTGGCCGTTGCGGATTTGCAGATGCGGGTATTCCCTGGCTGCTATCTACTGCTACCAACTCCAGGTTTAGCTGGTGCCTGTGCCGGATGGGTAAATCCGGAAGAATGGCAGGAAACCCGGATAATAGCAGCGTATGAATCAGGAAGGCGGTTGATAAGGCTAGGGCGATCCGATGCTTCGCCGGAAGGCTGTTGTTGCTGCCGTGCTCCAGCATTTAACTCAGGTATCTCCTTTACTGCCAAGTGTTCACTGCGCCAGACGCTGGGCCCGCAAGGTGATTGCAGGCCCAGGCCAGGTCAAGCAGTTTTACTACGTAGGGAACCAACAACGGCATCCAGTGCCCGGTCGATGAGGGCCCCTTGCTCAAGCCGTGTCATTCTTCCTCGTCGCATTTCATGGGCAAGGTCGGTGCGGGTCTTTTCGATGACTTTAAGCCCCATGCGATTTACAAAGACAAAACAGTCCGCTTCCTCAATGATTGCGGACAGCTTGCAGCGGAAGCTTGCACCATTAACCAGCCTGAACTCAACCCAGTGGCCAATTTCCAGGCTATCAACCTGAGCCATGAACTCGGCGATCACTGCATCTTCGGGCTCAGCCTGGCTCTTGGCTTCATCCTTTGGCTCTTCCTGAGCGGGTGGCTCTTCCGCGACCTCCATACTGGAACTTGCGCGGAACGCTTCTGCCAGCTCATGTTTGAGTAAGCTCATGGTGTCATCAAGCTTGGTGGCGTTATATGAAACCTCTTCCAGGCCCGCTCTGAGCGACTTGAGAAGGCCAGGTACAACGCGTACCCACTGGTCCCTTTCAGTGTCTTCCTGATGCGGGTGAAGACACCAGATCAGATCGTCAACGACTTTGACGCTTTCTTGCCAGCGATGCTCCACATCGTCCCGCAGGTATGCAAGGAACATAAACCGGCTCCAGCCATTAATAAGGATATTATGGACAGGTTCGGGGAGGCGGTAGCGCGCTATTCGTTCTTTTATTACCCGGTCGACCATTTCCTGGGCCTTCTGGGATTTGATGCGGCCACGCTCAGATTCACGAGTGCGCTGCTCTACAAGAGACGATTTCCGGTTTTCTCTGGCAAGAAACTCTTCAAACTCTTCATTCAGGGTTTCGAAAAGAGTTATATCACCATCAAATTCACTAAGGATTCGCTGCACAATGCTGTGAATTTTTTCATACAGCTTATCTCGCGCTTTTTCGTCGCTGTTGCTCCAACCAATACCTGCGCGGGCAAGAGCATTAAGCAGTTTGCGCGCGGGATGGGCAGTCTTGCTGAAAAAGCTTTTGTCTTTGATAACAACTTTAAGGATGGGTATCTGCAGCCGACTGATCAAAACCTGAACCGGTGCTGACAAGTTGTAATCGTCAAGGATGAACTCAAATAACATGGATACGAGGTTGATCAGATCCTCATCCATCTCCTTCAGCGCAGGCTTCTTGCCGTCGTTTGTTTGGGCCTGGGCCAGAATCTGTTGTACGACGCTGAGGAGATCGATAGTAAGCGGATCGCCCTCGCTGAGGTTAAGTTGGGCGTCTGGCTGGGTATTTAAAGGCAGCGCAGCCAGCAGGCTGACCAATTCGTTGCCGCCGATAACGCGTATGTCTGAGCTGTATTGACGCGATGGTATGCCGGCATTGGCCCTCTGGCGAGCCAGCAGCTGATGTATCTGTTCGAAGACGGCGTTGCTGCCCTGGTCACCACTTGACTGGCTTTCATGAGCGGCGGAGCTTTCGGAAGATTCCTGGCTCTCCGTAGCGCTGCTGTGCTGCGTCCCGGTTTTCCCGTGATAGCGGAAGTTGGGAATAACTCCTGCTTGAACGAGAATCCTGTTGGCTTCATCCAGAAGCATGCCCAGATTGGAAACAACATAACGATCAAACTGCTTGAGCAGAATCAATCGTTCCCGGATTTGAATTTCCAGAGCCTGAATCGCTTCGGTGAACGCGCTGCAAAGATGCTCCGGCGCCATAGGGTTGACCGGTGACTCCTCAGAGGCACCATCATAGACATGGCTAAAGCGAGTTTGAAGCTGAATGAGCGGCCCCTGGAAATGCGCTTTAGCTTTGGTGATCATGGCATTAAGAGCTACTTGCTCTTCAAGATCATCGTTGCCAACGAGTGCCAGGTTGTCTGCGTTTGCTTGCCGCCCCAAGGTGTCTTCGTGCAGTTGAACCGTATGGGGGGGATTTGCAAAAAATTGTGCAACGGTATTCTGGAAGTGGCGCTCCACGCCTTTGCGCTTGATGCGGATTTCCCGCATGGCTTCAAAATAGCGGTTCTGCTCGTTGTTGCTGCGGGCATTGTTTGCCAGTTCGAACAGCGAATCATCAACGGCATCAAACGCGCCCTGCAATAGATCTCCGAGCCCGGCGACGACTGTGTCGCGGATGCGGGTGACCTCCACAGGAACCGGCTCGCTGCTTCCCGCTTCCCTGTGCTCACGGAGGTAATGTATGCCGGACTGCTTGTTCATGGCCGACTCCTGTTTACGGCTCAACCGGGTACATGACCGAGTTAGACTTTCTGTTTTTTAGTTATAGGCTAAATTTACCGCATTTTCTGCCGGGATAACATGAATAAAATCTAACCAGTGCTCTTATCCGCAAAAAAGGGTGACCCAGCGGAGCACCCTTGATTGATTTAATGGTGTGAAGGTGTAGTGGCTGGGGTTGCCTCCTAGCTTACATAGACCGGGCCAATTCCAACGCTCCAGATAACGACACTGATAGCAAGAAGTGCGACAAACATGATCAACCCAACTGTCAGCACCGCTGTGGCAAACATGAATCCTCGCTCCTCGGGGATTTTCATGAGGATGGGGAGGCCTTCATAAAGAAGATACACCGCATACGCAATGGCAATGAGCCCTGCCAGCATGTTTACCCATATATTAGGGTAGGCTGCGATAACTCCGATAAGGAACATGGGTGTGGCGGTATAGGCCGCCATTGCTACGCCCCTGGGCGCGTTGTCTACCGCATCGTAGGTTGCTGCAAAGAAATCAATGAATTTACCAAGAATGAAAATGCCTGCCAGCATGGCAGCATAGAACAGCACGGACAGGCTTAACGCGCTGTTTACGGAAAGGCGTGTGACTTGTCCGTCACCAATCTGCCAGCCTACCTGGGTGGTTCCGAAGAAACCGGCCAGGGCGGGGATAAGAGCGAGAAGCAGTACGTGTCCAAGATAGAGTTGGGTGGTGGACTCGGAATCTTTCCGAATGGCTTTCCATTGCTGATCAGGGTGGGTCAGAAGACCAAAAGTGTGCGACAAGCTCATGGATAAACTCCTTAGCATTATTGTTTTTCAGTGTTCCCATTGAGTGTTGGCGGTAGATTGATATGCGTCAAGGAGCTGGTTACATTTTGATCTTTCAAGAAAGGGCTTCGCTATAACTGGAACGTCTATAGCGAAGTGAGGACAGGATGGCTTAAACGATGGAGAGTGCGCGTTTTTTGCGCTTCTTGGGGTGCACAATTGCGGCTTTCACAACGTTGTCTTTGATTTGGAGTACCTCTACCCGGTGCCCATCGACCCTCAGGCATACGTTGGTGTCCGGTATATTCTCAAGGGTTTCGGTGATTAAGCCGTTGAGGGTCTTGGGGCCGTCTGTGGGCAGTTTCCAACCAAGGGATTTGTTGATTGAGCGCACGGATGCGGTGCCATCAACAATAAACGTACCGTCTTCCTGGGGGATGATGTCGGGGCTGGCTGCAGCGTAGTCTGTTGTGAATTCGCCAACGATCTCTTCCAGAATATCCTCAAGAGTTGCGAGCCCAAGTACATCGCCATACTCATCCACGACAATACCAAACCGGCGTTTTCCCTTCTGGAAGTTAATGAGTTGCGTGTTCAGTGGTGTGCTTTCGGGAACGAAGTAGGGCTCCTGGCATAGCTGCATGATCATGGGCTTGCTTATCTCATCTTGCTGCAGCAGTTTTGTTGCGCTACGCAGGTGCAGGATGCCCTGAATGTTATTGATGTCACCTTTGAATACCGGCAGGCGAGTGTGCTGGCTATTTCTTAATTGGCGCAAAATGGTGTCAGTGTCGTCGTCCAGATCGATGCCGGAAACCTCATTGCGGGGCACCATGATGTCGTTAACGGTGACCTTTTCGAGATCGAGGATACTGACCAGCATATCCTTGTGTTTGGTCGGGATCAGGGCGCCTGCCTCGTTTACCAGAGTCCTCAGCTCTTCGCGGCTCAGATGGTCGCTGGCTGAGTCATTTGGAGAAATCCGGAGGACCCAGAGAATGGCGCCGGTAAACAGGTTGACCGCCCATACAATCGGATAAAGGATTTTCAGCAGGGGCCCAAGAATATAGCTTGCTGGAAAAGCAATTTTTTCAGGGAACAGGGCGGCCAGAGTCTTGGGGGTGACCTCCGCAAAAATCAGGATGACGATGGTCAGCAGCAGCGTGGCGATGGCGATACCGGCGTCGCCCCAAAGCCTTATTGCTATAACAGTGGCTATAGATGATGCCAGAATGTTGACGAAGTTGTTGCCGATCAGAATGATGCCGATGAGCTGATCGGTGCGTTTCAGCAGCCCCTGTGCCCGTTTGGCGCCTTTATGGCCGGTCTTGGCCATATGTTTGAGGCGATACCGGTTAAGAGACATCATTCCGGTTTCAGAGCTGGAAAAGAATGCCGACAGCATGATCAGCCCGACGAGAATAATCGACAGCGCAGTAAGCGATGTACCGTCCAAACCAGAGGTGTCCTTATGTTGCTGACAAGTAGCGAAAATAGGTTGTGATTGTGCCTGGTGTCAAGAGATTGTGGGCCAGATATCAGCCGCCCCTCTGGAATACCAGTTCAAGTGCGAATTTGCTGCCGTAAAAGGCCACCATGAGAAGGGCGCAGCCGGCCAGTGTCCAGCGGCTTGCCGTCATGCCTCGCCAGCCCTTGGTATAGCGGCCCACAAGCAGGGCTATAAAGACCAGCAGCGACAGTATGGAAAATACGGTTTTATGGGCCAGATTCTGGGCGAAAAGATTTTCTATGAATACAGCGCCGGTAATGATGGCCAGGGTTAACATGACAACGCCAGCCCAGACCATTTCGAAGAGCAGTGATTCCATGGTTTGGAGCGGCGGCAAATTACGTATCAGCGGGCTGTTATAATTTTGTTTGAGCTGCCGGTTCTGAAAATAAAGCAGGATTGCTTGTATAGCCGCAAGAGAGAACAGGCTGTAGGCTGTGACAGACAGTGCGATGTGAGACAGTACTCCATAGCTTTCGTCAGATACCAGTCGCGATGGCGTATGAGTAATCAGTGTCATTATGATGGTCAGCGCTGCAAGCGGGTAAACGCCGAGGAACAGGCTTTGAACCGGTTTTCTCAGGTTCAGGCCCAGCAGTAAAAACACGATTAACCAGGAGATCAGAACCGAGCTTTTGAAAAAACCCAGATCGACACCTCCATCGTGGTAGATGGTCTGCGAGATCAAAAGCCCGTGAGACGTGAGCGCCAGCATGCCGATAAGGGTGGTTATCGCGATATTGCTGTGCACGCGACCACGGAAGTGGAGCGCCTGCAAAGCGGTGCCGACGCTGTACAGAAAAAGAGAGGTGACCGCGAGAATCAGCGTTCCCATAACTTCCTTTATTAACCACTGTGCTGGCTGGAGATCGACAGATATAGCTGTCGATTTGACCGGGTTGGTCGTTTCAGGACGATAGTCTGGTTATAATGTCGTGATTATGCAACAGGAATCAAGGAGCCGAAGCTGGCTCTGAGGTTTGTGCACTCAATTTACCCGGGGAACGGAAGAGCAACATGTTTGAGAATCTCCAAGACCGACTTTCCGGTAGCCTGCGCAAGATTTCCGGTCAGGCGCGGCTCACCGAAGATAATATAAAGGACACTCTCCGGGAAGTGCGCATGGCACTGCTGGAGGCGGACGTCGCCCTACCAGTGGTGAAAGACTTTGTAGAGGGTGTCCGTCAGCGCGCTATCGGGCAGGAAGTTCAGCGCAGCCTTTCCCCGGGCCAGGTCTTTATCAAGGTTGTTCAGCAGGAGCTGGAACGGGTCATGGGTGAGGGGAATGAAACCCTCAATCTTGCCGTTCAGCCTCCCGCCGTAATCATGATGGCAGGTCTTCAGGGTGCGGGTAAAACCACCACGGTTGCGAAGTTGTCGCGTTTTCTCAAGGAGCGGCACAAGAAATCAGTAATGGTCGTGAGTGCCGATGTTTATCGGCCGGCTGCGATCAAGCAGTTGGAGACTTTGGCAGGCGAGGTGGGTGTTGAGTTTTTTCCCAGTACCGCTGATCAGGATCCTGTTGTCATCGCGGAAGGTGCTGTAGCTGCTGCCCGCAAGAAGCATATCGATGTGGTTATCCTCGATACCGCCGGTCGCTTGCATGTCGATGAGCAGATGATGGGCGAGATTGGTCGGTTGCATAAGGCGGTCAATCCGATAGAAACCCTGTTCGTGGTTGATGCCATGACCGGGCAGGATGCTGCCAATACTGCCAAGGCATTCAACGATGCCTTGCCGCTGACCGGTGTGATTTTAACGAAAACTGACGGCGATGCCCGCGGTGGTGCTGCGCTTTCGGTCAGGCATGTTACGGGTAAGCCCATCAAGTTTCTGGGTGTTGGCGAGAAGTCGGATGCCCTGGAACCGTTCCACCCGGATCGGGTTGCTTCCCGGATATTGGGTATGGGCGATGTTCTGTCCCTTATCGAGGAAGCCGAGCGCAAGCTGGACCAGAAGAAGGCTCAGAAACTCACCAAAAAAATCAAAAAAGGCAAAAGCTTTGATCTGGAAGATTTCCGCGACCAGCTTCAGCAAATGAAGAATATGGGCGGTATCGGTGGCTTGATGGATAAGCTTCCCGGAATGGGGCAGATGGCTCAGGCGGCGCAGCAGCAGGTTAACGATAAGTCGATGGGGCAATTGGAGGCGATCATTTGTTCGATGACGCCAAAAGAGCGTCGCTACCCGGATGTAATCAATAATTCCCGTAAGCGCCGCATTGCCGCAGGTTCCGGAACGCAGATACAAGATGTGAATCGTCTGCTCAAGCAGCATAAGCAGATGCAAAAAATGATGAAAAAGTTTAGCAAAAAAGGTGGAATGGCGAATATGATGCGCGGTCTTGGTGGTATGATGCCGCCGGGCGGTGGCGGCGGTGGAATGCCTCCATTTGGCCGTATGTAAAAAGCCTTACATGGAAAACCTGCAAACAGTTAGTTTGCCTGTTTTCTTTGGCGCTCATTTAGCATAGAATAGCGCCCCTTTCGAGTATGGGTCTCCGCGTCAGTCACTATAGTGGCAGGCGTGAAACGTACAAAGTTCGTATAACAGAACAGGATATTGGTTAAATGGTAACAATCCGTTTGGCTCGCGGCGGCTCCAAGAAGCGCCCGTTCTATCATCTGACAGTCACTGACAGCCGCAATGCACGTGACGGCGCTTTCATTGAGCGCGTAGGCTTTTTCAACCCGATCGCACGCGGTCAGGAAGAGCGTCTCCGTATTGATCGCGACCGTGTGAATTACTGGGTTGGCCAGGGTGCACAGACCAGCGATCGCGTTGCGCAGCTGCTCAAGGCTGCTGAGTAAGCTTTTACTGACTACCGAGGTTGTTGTATGACGCAGAATTCGCAGGAAACTGTGATCGGTCGGATTACCTCGGTGTTTGGGGTTAAGGGGTGGTTAAAGGTTTATTCCTTCACCGACCCCATTGACGGAATACTTGGCTATACCAACTGGGTTCTCGATCTGGACGGTAAGCGTATTCCGGCAAAGCTTGAAGAGGGTCGCCGGCAAGGCAAGGCGATCGTTGTAAGGCTTAAAGGTATTAATGATCGTGATCAGGCCCGGACATACTGTGGTGCCGAGGTCAGGGTGCCCACTTCTGAGCTGCCTGAACTTCCTGAAGGGGAATTTTATTGGCGTCAGTTGCAGGGGCTTGATGTGTTCACGGTTGAGGGCGAATGCCTTGGGCGAGTGGATCACCTCATAGAAACCGGCTCTAATGATGTTCTGGTGGTGCATGCAACTGCGGGCTCCATCGATCAACGTGAGCGCCTGATTCCATACCTTCCTGAGCAAGTTGTTCGGGAAGTGAATCTGGCAGAGCACAAACTGATCGCAGACTGGGATCCGGAGTTCTGACGGGTGTGGATTGGCGCAGTCAGTCTGTTTCCGGAGATGTTCCAGGCGGTAACGGAATACGGGGTAACGAGCAGGGCAGTGCGCGATGGTCTGTTGACCTTCGAGAGCTGGAATCCTCGCGACTTTACCCAGGATCGTCACCGCACCGTTGATGACCGTCCCTACGGGGGTGGCCCCGGGATGCTGATGAAAATTCAGCCGCTCAGGGATGCCATTCACGCAGCGCGGAAAGCGGCGCCAGGCAAGGCCTGTGTGGTTTATCTTTCACCTCAGGGTGAAACACTGAACCAGGCGGTTGTTGAGTCACTTGCTGCAGAAGAGCGGTTGATTCTGGTAGCGGGGCGTTATGAAGGTGTTGATGAGCGCCTGCTAGCGACAGAAGTCGACCGGGAAATATCACTGGGAGATTTTGTACTCTCTGGTGGTGAACTGGCAGCGATGACTGTTATTGATGCGGTTACACGCCTCATCCCCGGAGCGCTGGGTCATGCGCAGTCAGCAGAGCAGGATTCTTTTGCTGACGGTTTGCTGGATTGTCCGCACTACACCCGGCCCGAAGTATACGAAGGTCAGGCGGTGCCGGATATTTTGTTGGGCGGTCACCATGATCAGATCCGGCGTTGGCGACTTAAACAGTCGCTGAGGCGAACCCGGGAACGACGCCCCGACCTGCTTGAAAAGCGGGTGCTTACGGATGAAGAGCGTGAGTTGCTGGGTGAGATTTTAAACGAACCGTGTGCCTCTGAATAATCAGGGCATTAAAAGATTGGGTATCAGGAGCATTACGATGAGCGGCAAGAACAACATCATCAATCAACTTGAAACAGAACAGATGACCAAGGAAGTACCCGCGTTTGCGCCGGGTGATACCGTGGTTGTTCAGGTTCGTGTAACTGAAGGCAACCGTGAGCGTCTGCAGGCGTTTGAGGGCGTTGTTATCGGTAAGCGTAACCGTGGCATGAACTCGTCATTCACCGTACGGAAGATTTCCTACGGCGTAGGCGTTGAGCGTACTTTCCAGACTTTCTCCAAGCTGATCGACAGTGTTGCTGTGAAGCGTCGTGGTGAAGTACGTCAAGCCAAGCTTTACTACCTGCGCGAGCTTTCGGGCAAGGCAGCACGTATCAAGGAAAAGCTGGGCTGATCAGCTTTTTGCTGAGCAACCTTGCAGTGAAAAAAGGCAGCCTGAGGGCTGCCTTTTTCGTTTCTGGCAAGCCAGAATGCTCATTGTACCTGGCGAGGCTGTTAGGGGTTGGGGTATGAGACCAGAAAATGAAGCGGCAATTGCCCGGTTTGTTGATGCAGTCTGGCTGGAAGACGGGCTGGGCGAGCAAACCCGCGAAGCCTACCGCAGCGATTTGCAGCGTCTGGCCGCGTGGCTGGAGGAGCAGCCGGGGCGGTTATTGCTAACTGAGGTGCGGCGAACGGATTTGCTTGCGTGGATGGCCAGCGGATTCACCCGGGGTCTAAAAACGTCTACCGCTGCTCGTCGCCTCTCGGGTATTCGTCGGTTTTACCGCTTTCTTCTTCGCGAGCAGCTGATCTCTGAAGACCCCACCTTGCGCATCGACAGCCCCCGTTTGCCGCGTCGCCTGCCGGACTCGTTGACAGAAGATGAAGTGGACGCGCTTTTGGCTGAGCCAGATCCGGGTTTGCCCATTGAGCAGCGTGATAAGGCCATGCTGGAGATACTGTATGGCTGTGGTCTGCGAGTATCTGAACTCACCGGCCTGCGGGTGGATCAGGTAAACCTGCGGCAGGGGGTCATACGTGTGACCGGAAAGGGCGACAAAGAGCGCCTGGTTCCGCTGGGTGAGGAGGCGATAGATTGGCTTGTCCTGTATATGAAAGAAGGTCGCCCGGAGCTTCTGAAGGGGCGGGCCTGTGATGCGCTTTTTCCGGGAAATCGCGCTGCGGCCATGACGCGCCAAACTTTCTGGTACAGGGTTCGCCACTACGCCACCCGAACAGGTATTCGTAAGCACTTGTCGCCCCACACGCTCCGTCATGCCTTTGCAACACATCTGCTTAATCATGGTGCAGATTTGCGTGTGGTTCAGATGCTGTTGGGGCACTCTGACCTTTCCACGACCCAGATATACACCCATGTCGCGCGCCAGCGTTTACAATCGTTGCATAAGGCTCATCACCCCCGTGGCTGATATTGCGGTTTTTAGGTAAGGTGGCGCTCTGAACTTTCTTTACAAGCTGCTGTCGCACGGTTTTGGCTAAAAGAACCATTTCATGGTTTGTGAACACAGTTTCGCAAGCCCCTTAATTACTCTGCTGAATAGGTGTGTTTTCCAGAATGAATGTAAAACAGTGGTTTATGTTGGTGCTAATGGCGGTCGGGGTTCTGGGATCAGCCTTCAGCGTTGCTGGTGATGTTGAAGACAAAATTAGTGAGCGCCTATCCAGTGCCATACCCGGGCTGGAAATAGTGTCGGTTCGCGAATCTGAGGCGAAGGGGCTCTATGAGATTCAGAGTGGGGGTGGTGAGACCGTGTATGCCACCCAGGATGGCCAGTACCTGTTTACCGGTGATTTGTTGAAGGTTACCAGTATGGGCATTGCCAACGTCACCAAAGAGACCAAAGCAAATGCGCGGCACAAGGCTATGACCGACTTTGGAAGGGACGGCCTTATCAGTTACAAGGCCAGTGATGAAAAGGCGGTGATTGATGTGTTCACCGACATTGATTGCCCGTATTGCCGCAAGCTCCATGACGAGGTTCCAAAACTCAATGACTACGGTATCACGGTGAATTATTACGCTTACCCGCGCTCCAAGCCCGGTTCGCCATCTTTTGTAAAATACGTTTCTGTTTGGTGCGCTGAAGACCAGCAGTCTGCAATGAATGCAGCTAAAGCTGGTCATACTGTTCCTGCGGCAACCTGTGATAATCCAGTGTTGGAGCAGTATGAGCTTGGGCAGCGTGTTGGCGTAACGGGCACTCCGGCGATTGTGCTGGAAGACGGTAATATCGTGCCTGGTTTTGTGCCGGCCAGAAACCTTGCCGAGGGGCTGGGGCTGCTTTAAATCCTTTACAGGCCACTGCTTCCTCCGGGTGGGCCTAGTTATGTGACAGGCTTTTGGTTCAGGGCTTATTCAACCGGCCCTGAACCGGTATACTATGCGACCTTTTAGTGTCGCGGAATCATTATGCTGCACTATTACAATACATCAGGACCCCTTCGGGATCAGAGGTGAGAGCTTGAAAGACGTCAGTGTCGGAATCTGCGGATTGGGAACCGTTGGCGGCGGTACATTCAATGTATTGACTCGCAACGCCGCACTTATTGCGGGCCGTGCAGGCTGTAACATCCGGATTACCCGGGTCGCCAGCCGGCGCAATCGTGATGATATAGATCTTGGTGGCGTTGCCTTCAGTACCGAAATTTTTGACGTGGTGAATGATCCCGCGGTTGATGTGGTGGTTGAACTGATTGGTGGGTACGACACTGCGCGGGAGCTTGTGCTGACGGCTATCGCTAATGGCAAGCACGTGGTTACAGCCAATAAGGCCCTGATTGCGGTGCACGGAAACGAAATTTTTGCTGCAGCAGAAAAGGCGGGTGTTGTTGTTGCCTACGAAGCGGGTGTAGCAGGTGGTATCCCTGTAATGAAGGCTATTCGCGAAGGTTTGGCGGGGAACCGTATCGACTGGATTGCCGGCATCATCAACGGCACGGGTAACTACATTCTTACCGAAATGCGCGCTGGCCGTGCGTTTGCCGATGTGCTCAAAGAGGCCCAGGATCTTGGTTACGCAGAAGCCGACCCCACGTTCGATGTGGAAGGCATTGATGCAGCTCACAAACTGACCATTCTGGCTTCCGCTGGCTTTGGCGTTCCGCTTCAGTTCGAAAAAGCTTTCACCGAAGGCATCTCTTCGATCACGCCCTACGATATCGCCCACGCCGAGCAGCTAGGCTATCGCATCAAGCATCTGGGCATTGCCCGTCGCCGTGATGAAGGCATTGAACTTCGCGTGCATCCGACCCTGGTTCCTCAAAGTCACCTGATTGCTCAGGTAGATGGCGTGCTGAACGCTGTTCTTGTGGATGGTGATGCTGTTGGTCAGACCATGTATTACGGGCCAGGTGCCGGCGACGAAGCAACGGCTTCCGCTGTGATTGCAGATATTGTGGACGTTGCCCGGATTGTGGCGAGCGGAAGCTCGCTTCGCGTGCCCCATCTCGGGTTTGCTCCGGATGCCCTGGAAAAGCTTGATGTGCTGTCCATGGAAGACATCCAGTCTGCTTATTACCTGCGCATAACGGCTCTTGATCGCCCGGGTGTTTTGGCCAAGATTGCGTCGATTCTGAGTGAGCATGGCATTAACATCGAGTCGATCATGCAGAAAGAATCTGAGGTACAGGATGGTCGCATACCGGTCATTATCCTGACCCATACGGTGCAGGAGCGACAGGTAAACCGCGCTATTGCAGAACTGGAAGCCCTGGCTGATACAGATGGCCCGGTTGTCCGTATTCGCGCTGAAAACTTTAACTGAGAACACCCTAACCAACAGGTACTCACGTGAGATACATCAGTACGCGGGGAGAAGCACCCGCACTGGGCTTTGAAGATGTCCTGCTAACAGGATTGGCTCCCGATGGCGGGCTGTACGTGCCGGAATCACTTCCGCACTTTAGTCTGGAAGAAATCCGTAGTTGGCGGGGGCTTCCCTACACCCAGCTCGCATTCAACATTATGTATCCGTTTGTGGAAGAGGCCATTCCTGAGGCCGATTTCCGACACATGTTGGATGAAACCTACGCGGCGTTTGCCCATAAGGCGGTTGCCCCGCTGGTGCAGCTTGATACCAACGAGTGGGTAATGGAGTTGTTCCGCGGGCCAACCTTGGCATTCAAGGATTTCGCACTTCAATTGCTGGGCCGCTTGCTGGACTACGTACTGGAAAAGCGTCAGGAACACGCCGTGATTATGG
Organism: Marinobacter xiaoshiensis; assembly: GCF_031631795.1. Classification (NCBI taxonomy): domain Bacteria; kingdom Pseudomonadati; phylum Pseudomonadota; class Gammaproteobacteria; order Pseudomonadales; family Marinobacteraceae; genus Marinobacter; species Marinobacter xiaoshiensis. The sequence continues at coordinate 358,710 of NZ_JAVMBO010000018.1, read as the reverse complement.
GCGCGACCTCCGGCGATACCGGGTCTGCCGCTATTGAAGGTTGCCGCCACTGCGAGCACGTGGATATCTTTATCCTGCACCCATACCAGCGAGTGTCGGAAGTGCAGCGCCGTCAGATGACAACGGTCCTGGGTGACAACGTTCACAATATTGCCATCAAGGGCAATTTTGATGACTGTCAGCGCATGGTGAAAGAGAGCTTCGGCGACCAGTCTTTCCTTGGTGGCAAGGCCAGGTTGGCCGCGGTTAACTCTATCAACTGGGCCCGGATCATGGCTCAGATTGTCTATTACTTCCATGCATCCCTGGCCCTTGGTGGTCCGGATCGCAGCATGGCGTTTTCTGTGCCTACCGGAAACTTCGGCGATATCTTCGCCGGCTATCTTGCGAAGAAAATGGGCCTGCCGATTTCGCAGTTGGTTATTGCTACCAACCGAAATGACATTCTCCATCGCTTCATGAGTGGCAATAAATACGAACAGCACCAGCTTGAGCACACGCTGTCGCCAAGTATGGATATTATGGTGTCCAGCAACTTTGAGCGCTTGCTGTTTGATCTTCATGGTCGCGATGGGTTGGCAGTGAAAGAGCTGCTGGAAAACGCATCCAAAGGCCCTGTCAGCATCGAAGACTACCGCTGGAAGCAGGCTCGCAAGCTGTTCGATAGCGCCGCGGTTGATGATAAGGCTACGTGCGCCACCATTCGTGAAGTGTACGAACAGAATGAATATCTTCTGGACCCACACACCGCCATTGGCGTACGCGCAGCCAGAACCTGTCGTCGGGATGTTGAGATACCAATGATTACCCTTGGTACTGCCCACCCGGCCAAGTTCCCGGATGCCATTACTGAATCCGGTCTAACGGTTAAGCCTGAACTGCCTGCCCATATGGCCGATCTGTTTGAGCGGGAAGAGCGCTACACGGTGCTTGATAATGACCGCGCTGGCGTGCAGGATTTCATAGCAAAACACTGGAAGAATGCCTGATACGGTATGACACCAAAAAAGATCCTGCGTCGCCCCCAGCCGGACAATACTCCAGGCTGGGGGCAAGATCTCCCTCCCATACTCCGCCGTTTGTACTCTGCCCGGGGTGTAACCTCCGATGCGCAGCTAAGCTATACCCTTAAACATCTGGCCTCACCTTTTGAGTTGCGTGGTATTGATCGAGCAGTTGAACTGTTGGCAGATGCCATTGCGCAGAACCAGCGAGTACTTGTGCTCGGGGATTTTGATGCCGACGGCGCCACCAGCACTGCTGTCGCCATGCTTGGCCTTTCCATGCTTGGACTACAGAGCATAGATTTCCGGGTGCCCAGTCGCTTTTCCGACGGTTACGGCCTGACTCCGGGGATTATTGAGCGACTAAGGGAAGAAGGCGAGCTGCCAGATCTTCTGGTGACGGTCGATAACGGAATCTCTGCTGTTGAAGGGGTAAGTGCGGCCAGGAGACTGGGCATCAAGGTGGTGGTTACGGATCACCACCTTGCAGGTGAAACGCTTCCGGATGCAGACGCTATTGTTAACCCCAACCAGCCTGGATGTGCTTTTCTGAGTAAAAACGCTGCTGGTGTGGGCGTGATGTTCTACGTTCTCACTGCTCTGCGCAAAAAACTTCGGGATGCTGGCCGCTTGCCGCAGCCTGAACCCAATCTGGGTTCTTTGTTGGATTTGGTTGCCTTGGGCACTGTGGCCGACGTTGTGCCGTTGGATCATAACAACCGTATCTTTGTAGAGCAGGGTTTGCGCCGAATCCGTCAGGGTGAAGCTCGTCCGGGAATTCTTGCCTTGCTGGAAGTAGCAGGCCGTGAGCACGGGAACATCAGTTCAACCGATTTGGGATTTGTAGTTGGCCCGCGTTTGAATGCTGCGGGCCGGCTGGATGATATGAGCGTTGGCATAGCTTGCCTGTTGGCTGACAACCCGGATGAAGCACGGCGACTTGCCCGTGAGCTGGACACCTTCAACCGGGAAAGGCGCACCATTGAAAAGGATATGAAGACTCAGGCGCAGGACCTGCTTGCCTCCATGTCGCTGGATCTGGAAGGACTACCCTGGGGACTGGCGCTGTTTGATCAGGACTGGCATCAGGGTGTGATAGGCATTCTTGCTGCAAGGATTCGGGAGCAGACTCACCGACCGACGATTGCCTTCGCTCCGGACGAAAATGGCGTGGATATAAAGGGTTCTGCCCGTTCAATCCCGGGGCTGCATATCCGTGATGTGCTGGCGGTAGTGGATGCCCGCCATCCCGGAGTGATGCACAAGTACGGCGGCCACGCTATGGCAGCGGGCATGACTCTGGCTCGACGCGATCTGGATGCGTTTTCTGAGGCCTTTGACCGGGCTGTGCGGGATACCTTGACTGCAGCAGATCTTGAAGCGGCCATTACTACTGATGGGCCATTGAGTGCTGATGAGTTATCGCTTGAAACCGCAGCCCTGCTGAAGCGCGCCGGCCCTTGGGGGCAGCATTTCCCGGAGCCTTTGTTTGATGGTGAATTCCGGGTGGTTAGCCAGCGTATTGTTGGCGAAAATCATTTGAAGCTGGTTTTGCAGCCGGTGGACGGCAGCGGGATTATTGACGGTATTGCGTTCAATACCGGGCCGGAGGTGCCTGATTACACTCGCACCGGGGCTCGGGTGGTTTATAAGCCGGATTCGAATACGTTTCGTGGGCGGACTAATTTGCAGCTTTTGGTGGATTATCTGGAGCCGCTTTCTTAGCTTTGCCTGGCTTCTGGTGGCTGGTCACGGGGCGGGTACGCTTTTCTTCTGGAAAAACAACTCGCTGCGCTCAGACATCTTTTTCCGGCAGAAAAGCGTACCCGCCCCCTGACCGATCAGACTTTAAAGATATCTCGGTTGCTTGCTCAGGTTGGGCGAATTTAATCGACTAACTAGTAGGGTTGAGGCTGTATTTGCAGCAGACTTACTCCAAACAACGGGCGCTGGTCGGGAACGGCTTGCCGGGAGTGTCGAAAACATGGATGTTTTCGTCAAGCGTACAGGGACGTATTAACAGCGCCTCCCGGCAAGCCGTTCCTGATCAGCGCAGCCACCAGAGTATAGGCAACGGCTGATTTACCGCTGGAATTCCGGTAGAATCCCGCGTCTGTTTTACGCATCATTTTCCAACATTGAGTATTGGTCTTATGGAAGTTAATCCCATTGTGACGAAGATTAAAGAGCTTCGTGAGCGTACTGAGACGCTCAGGGGGTATCTTTGACTACGATCAGCGTAGTGAGCGGCTGGTCGAAGTAGAACGTGAATTGGAAATGCCCACGGTGTGGGATGATCCTGAGCGCGCCCAGGCGTTGGGCAAGGAGCGTTCTGATCTTGATTTGATTGTTAGCACCATCGATAACCTCACATCCGGCCTTTCTGATGCAGAAGGCCTGCTGGAAATGGCTGTTGAGGAAGATGATGCCGACACGGTCGATGAGATTGTGTCGGATCTTGAAGCTCTGGAAGCCGAGCTTGAGAAGCTTGAATTCCGCCGGATGTTTTCCGGTGAGATGGACCCAAACAACGCCTATCTGGAAATTCAGGCAGGGTCGGGCGGAACTGAGGCTCAGGACTGGGCTAATATGCTTCTGCGCATGTACCTGCGCTGGGCTGAGAGCCGGGGGTTCAAGACAGAAATTGTGGAGCTTCAGGAAGGTGAAGTAGCGGGCGTGAAGAGTGCCACGGTTCATATTCAAGGTGAGTATGCCTTTGGTTGGGCCCGAACAGAAACTGGTGTTCACCGCCTGGTTCGCAAGTCGCCTTTTGACTCTGGTAACCGTCGCCATACATCGTTTTCATCGGTGGTTGTTACCCCCGAAGTGGATGACAGTTTCGAGATTGAGATCAACCCGGCAGATCTGCGGGTAGATGTTTACCGTGCCTCTGGCGCAGGTGGTCAGCACGTTAACCGCACAGAATCTGCGGTACGTTTGACCCACAACCCGACCGGTATTGTTGTTGCCTGTCAGGCCGGCCGAAGCCAGCATCAGAACAAAGATCAGGCGATGAAACAGCTCAAAGCCAAGCTGTATGAGCATGAGATGCAGGCGCGTAACGCTGAGAAACAGAAAGCTGAAGATGCCAAATCCGATATTGGATGGGGCAGCCAGATTCGTTCCTACGTGCTGGACGACGGCCGCATCAAGGATTTGCGTACCAAAATTGAAACCAGCAACACCCAGTCGGTGTTGGATGGTGATATTGATAAGTTCATTGAAGCCAGCCTGAAGATGGCGCTGTAATCAGCGCCATTGCCAAGCCAACTCCGGACACCCCTGATTTTCTAGTGAGCCAACATGACTGAACACGCCAAGAATGCACCCCAAGAGGACAACAAGCTGATTGCTGAGCGTCGCGCCAAGTTGGCCGAACTGCGTGAAAGTGGCAATCCGTTCCCTAACGACTTCCGTCGTGATGCCACCGCTGCTGAGTTGCAGGCTAAATACGGTGATCATGGCAAGGAAGAGCTTGAGTCACTGGATATCAAGGTTGCGATTGCAGGCCGCATGATGCTGGACCGCAAGGCATTCAAGGTGGTTCAGGACATGACTGGTCGTATCCAGATCTACGCCACCAAGGATGTGCAGAAAGACACCAAGCATTGGGACCTGGGGGATATTGTCGGTGTGCGGGGAACCTTGTGTAAATCAGGTAAAGGCGATCTCTATGTGGCTATGGATGAGTATGTATTGCTCACCAAGTCTCTGCGTCCGCTGCCCGAGAAACATAAAGGGCTGACCGATACTGAATCACGCTACCGCCACCGTTATGTGGATTTGATGGTTAACGAAGACAGTCGCCGGGTGTTCCTGGCGCGCTCGAAAATCATCACTTCCATGCGCCAGTTTTTCGCAGATCGGGATTTCATTGAAGTTGAAACGCCCATGCTGCAGGTGATTCCCGGTGGGGCAACTGCGCGCCCGTTCGTTACCCATCACAACGCACTGGGTATGGATATGTATCTGCGCATTGCGCCGGAGCTGTACCTTAAACGCCTGGTTGTAGGCGGATTTGAGCGGGTATTCGAGATCAACCGAAACTTTCGGAACGAAGGGCTTTCTACCCGCCATAACCCCGAATTTACCATGGTCGAGTTCTATCAGGCGTATGCGGATTACAACGATCTGATGGATCTTACCGAGGACATGCTACGCACGATCGCGCAGAATGTTTTGGGTACCACCACTGTCGTGAATACACGCATGTTGGCCGACGGCACCGAAGAGCGTATCGAGTACGATTTTGGTAAGTCCTTTGAGCGTCTGACCGTAGTTGATGCAATCCTGCGTTATGCGCCTGATGTAACTGCCGAGCAGTTGGCGGATGAGACGTCTGCTCGTCAGGTGGCAAAAGATCTGGGCATCCATGTGAAATCCGGCTGGGGCCTGGGCAGGATTCAAATCGAAATTTTTGAAGCAACGGCAGAGCATCGCCTGATGCAACCAACGTTCATTACCGAGTACCCGAAGGAAGTGTCACCGCTGGCCCGCAGCAAGGATAGTAATCCATTTGTGACCGAGCGCTTCGAGTTCTTTGTGGGTGGACGTGAAATTGCCAATGGTTTCTCCGAGCTTAACGATGCGGAAGACCAGGCTGAGCGCTTCAGGGCGCAGGTTGCCGAGAAAGATGCCGGCGACGATGAGGCCATGTTCTACGATGAAGATTACGTGATGGCACTGGAGTACGGCCTGCCGCCAACAGCGGGCGAGGGCATTGGCATTGACCGCCTGGCCATGCTGCTGACCAATTCGCCGTCCATTCGCGACGTAATCCTGTTCCCGGCCATGCGCCCTGAGCACAAGGCCGAGAACTCGAAAGACGAGGAGTAATCATGCACCCGGTTGAGGCACTGGCAAACACTCTCAGGCCCGACCGGGGCTGGAAAGAACATCTCTCAGGTGAATTCTGCCAGCCCTACATGAAGGCGCTGGCAGAATTTCTCGCCGAAGAAGAAAGTGCCGGAAAGGTCCTCTTCCCGGACAGCAAACACTGTTTTAATGCCCTTAACAGCACGCCTCTGGGTAATGTGCGTGTTGTGATTCTTGGGCAAGACCCCTACCACGGCCCCGGCCAGGCGCACGGCCTGTGCTTTTCTGTAAGGCCAGACGTTCCGCCGCCGCCCTCACTTGTTAACATTTTTAAGGAAATCGAGAGTGATTTGGGCATTGTTCCGCCTGATCACGGCTGTCTGCAGCCATGGGCAGAACAGGGCGTATTGCTGCTGAACAGCGTGCTCACAGTCGTGCAAGGCCAGGCAGGCGCCCATCAAGGCAAAGGTTGGGAGACGTTTACTGATCGTGTGATCGAAACGGTGAATCGTAAAGGCGATGGGGTCGTGTTTTTGCTCTGGGGTAACTATGCCAGAAAGAAAGGGCGGCACATTGATCGTAGTCGGCATTTGGTGCTTGAAGGGCCGCACCCGTCACCACTCAGTTCGTATCGTGGATTCTTTGGTTGCAAGCATTTCTCCCGGGCCAATGAATGGCTCCGGGAGCAAGGACATGCGCCAGTATGTTGGGCGCTACCTTCGAAAGCAGATCTGGATGCCGATTATTGAAGCAGCGCCATTGCGGCTTCCATTTGAGCATTAAGATCTTCTTCTTCGTTCATATCAATGTTCGGGTCAAGGCCGAGGCGGTCAAATGCTGAAATGGCAGTCCAGTCCATCTGTGCCCAAGGGTGCTCTGTCCCTGAAATCAGCTGCAAGTTAGCGATCATAACCAGATCGGCGTAGTCGGCTGAGGGGACCTCCCTCTTGAATTTGGCGAATTCCAGAGGAACGTTCAACAGGTCCTTGGGGAAGTCCCACTTTTTCAGGATGGCAGTGCCGATTCTGGGGTGCAGTTCTTCAATAACGCTGTCGAGCATGGCGCCGCTGATTTGTATGTCTTCATCTTCCACGTAACGCAAGATAGGTAACACGCCAATCAGGTGAACCAGGCCTGCCAACGTTGCCTGATCCGGTTTCAGTTTGGTGTAGTGCTGGGCCAGTACGTGGCAAATGCCTGCTACTTCGGTACTCGCTTGCCAGGTTGCGCGCAAGCGCTTGTCGATCATCTCTGAGGTTGCCTGGAACATTTGCTGCATCGCCAAGCCCATGGCCAGGCTGCTGGTGTAAGCCATGCCCAGACGGCTAACAGCCATGTTCAGGTTCTCTATAGCTCGATTGCCCCGGAAGAGAGGGCTGTTACACACACGGATGATGCGTGCAGACAGAGCAGTGTCGTTGCTGATGACCTTTACCAGATCTGCGATGGCGGAGTCTTCAGACTCGGCAATATCCCTTACCTGAAGTGCGGCTTCCGGTAATGTTGGGAGTAGGAGTTTGTCTTCTTCGATCGCGGTTATAAGATCCGCTTTGATGGTTTCGGCAATGTTCGACATGATTTCGTATGGATCCGCTTGTCAGTTCAGGTCGCCCATTATCCTGTGAGATGAGCAATCTGAAGGCCAGAAGTATAGTCCCTATTTATAGCAAATTCTGACAGCCTTGCCTGTCAACTTATGTATCCTTTGGTTCACTTCCCTCACGCTCGGTAACCGAGTAGGGCAGTGGCTGCTGCTCCAGCACTGCCTGTGGCAAACCTTCTGCTAACAGGACTGCGTTAGCGGCGTCATGCCGAATAACCGCAAGTAGTTCGCAAGAGCCGTCAGTGAAGCCCACTGCGTTGACGATTTCCCCTACTGACCGATCGCCCGCCATGATTGAGGCTCCCGGCACAGGTAGCGAGTTGGCATCCGCAATACGAAAGCGGAACAGGCTTTTTTTAAGTTGTCCGAGAAAGTGCATTCTGGCGATAATTTCCTGGCCGGTATAACAGCCTTTCTTGAAATGCACGCCACCCAGATGCTGCCAGTTAAGCATCTGCGGCACGTAGGCGTCGCTGGATGCCTTGCTCAGCATGGGCACGCCTGCTGCAATCTCCGAGGCTTGCCAGTCAGAGAGGTTTTTTTCAGGAATGTCGCCCAGTTGCACATCACTTGCACTGGCTTGCCACAGTTCAAAACGAGGTAGGCCGTCTGCTGTGTTTTCTGTGCGAATCAGAAACCCACAATCCAGCATAAGGGTATCCCCGGCAGTCTCAAGGCTGTTCAGCTCATCTCTTGCAAGGCCTGATGCTGCCTCAATGCCCAGTAGCCCGATGATCCTTCCGTCAGTGAGCGCGGTCATGGTGGTTCCACGAAACAGCATCATGTATTTTTTCAGGTGAGTCATGATTGCTTCTGCCAGCTCGGAAGGCAGGTCCATGAGCACGTCATCACCATCGCGCACCAGACGGGTCAGGCAGTATGCCCGGCCCTTGGGTGTGGCGCCTGCAGCGCGGGGTGAAGTACCGGTTTTGACGTCATCAAGGTTCTGGCTTAACTGGCCCTGCAAGAACTTGTCAGTGCCTGGACCGGAGATGCGAACCAGGACTCGGTTGGTCAGCTGGATGTGGCCCGACGTTGGAAGTGGGCGTTCGGCAGAAGCATAAACAGGCGTGGCTGAAACAGGTGTTTCTGTACCAGTCATGGAAAAACTCCGGGCAGAATGCTAATCAAAGGATTGTTGAGTGCGGCCCAGTCTGAGCCACAGTCTCAGGCGTCGAAATTGTTCTTCGGGCAGATTACCGGAAACCCGTTGGCCCGAGAGTATCACAACCGGATATGAAGTAGATCTGGAGGCGACAGCGTGCAGTTTCAAGAGCGCCATCCGGGAGTTCAGGCGGCTAGAACGGCAGGCGCTAACAGCTGCGGTTTGCCCGTTGCCGAGTCGTGCGTAGAGCGTGTTTTTTTCCAGGTACAACCCGAGAACTGCAGAAGGACCAATAAGCAGCCCGTTGAGTCGGTATTGGAAGAGGGCACCCGCAAGGGTAAGTGGCGCTAGCGCGTACAGCCAGCTTTTACCGGCAGCAGCGGCAATGAGTACGAAAGCGCTGGCTGTTAGCCATGGCGTGGCGGCCAGGCAACCAACCGCCACACTGGGTGACAGCGTCAGGTCAATCCGGCTGGACACGGGCGAGAATGATGTCAACGATACGCTGCAGATCTGCGTCATCTGGGCGGCTGCGTTGCATAAACCACTCAAACATGTCCGCGTCTTCGCAGCTCAGGAGCTTTTTGTAGCGCTCCTGGTCTTCCGCGTCCAGGCCAAGGTAGGCTTCTTCCAGGAACGGGATAAGCAGGACATCCAGTTCCAGCATGCCACGGCGGCTATGCCACCAGAGACGTTTGAAATCCGGGTTTTCTGCTTGGGTGTCTTGCATAATTGCTCTCTTGGTCGCTGCCCTTACGGCGAAGGGGTTCTGTAAGTGGTTGGTACGAGTACGGTATCACGGGCTTCGTGTAGTAGTCCCGGGTAATCCAGCGTGTAGTGCAGGCCTCGGCTCTCTTTGCGTTGCAACGCTGAGCAGATAATCAGATCGGACACGGTTACCAGGTTCCTCAATTCCAGAAGGTCGTTGGTTACCCGGTAGTTGCTGTAGAACTCGCTGATTTCTGCAGAAAGAAGATCAACCCGGTGTTTTGCCCGCTGCAGGCGTTTGCTGGTGCGCACAATGCCAACGTAGTCCCACATGAAGTGCCGCAGTTCGTCCCAGTTGTGGGAGATAACAACGTCTTCGTCGGAATCGCGTACCTGGCTTTCGTCCCATGCCGGGGCGTCCGGTGGGGGCGGAATATCTGCCTCCCTGCGCGCAATATCGGCTGCGGCAGCTCGCCCATAGACCAGACATTCCAGCAACGAGTTACTGGCCATACGGTTGGCGCCATGAAGTCCGGTAAACCCGGCTTCACCCACCACATAAAGCTGGTTGATATCGGTTCTTGCCCGCACATCACTGACAATACCGCCACAGGTGTAATGTGCTGCTGGCACCACTGGGATTGGATCGCGTGTGATGTCGATACCAAATTCAAGGCACTTCTCGTAGATAGTCGGGAAGTGATGCCGGATGAAGTCGTCAGGCTTGTGGCTTATGTCGAGATACAGGTGGTCGGCACCCAGTCGCTTCATTTCATGGTCAATGGCGCGGGCCACTATGTCTCGGGGCGCCAGCTCTCCACGCTTGTCGAAGCGATCCATAAAGCGGGAGCCGTCAGGCAGTTTCAGTAATCCACCTTCGCCTCTCACGGCTTCGGTAATCAGGAATGACTTGGCGTGAGGATGGTACAGGCAGGTCGGGTGGAACTGGTTAAACTCCATGTTCGCGACACGACAGCCTGCACGCCAGGCCATGGCAATGCCATCCCCGGAGGCGCCGTCAGGGTTGGTGGTGTATCGGTACGCCTTGGATGCGCCGCCGGTTGCGATCACCGTGAAGCGCGCCCGGAACAGTTCCACGTGGTTGTCTTCAAGGTTCAGTATGTAGGCGCCAACACAGCGGTTGCCGGGTAGGGCCAGCTTGCGATTGGTAATCAGATCTACCGCAACACGTCCGGACTTCAGCTCAATGTTGGATCGGGCCTGTGCCTGGGAGGTCAAAGTTGTCGATACCGCGTACCCAGTGGCATCGGCAGCATGGATTATGCGCCTGTGGCTATGCCCGCCTTCCCGGGTGAGGTGGAGTTGGGCGTCTGTATCCCGTGTGAAATCAACCCCGGTGCCAATAAGCCAATCTATGCTTTCTTTGCTGTTATCAACCGTAAAGCGCACGGCATCTTCGTTACAAAGACCTCCGCCGGCCACGAGTGTGTCCTGCACATGGTTTTCGGTACAGTCCTGGTCGTCCAGAACGGCGGCAATGCCGCCCTGGGCCCAGAGGGTGGCGCCGCTGCTGATGTCTGCCTTGCTCACAACACACACCTTCAGGTGTTCCGGCAGATTTAAGGCAACGGTCAGGCCGGCAGCGCCGCTGCCAATAATAAGAACATCGTATTCGTGGGACTGTGGCATCGGGTCGTTGTCGCGGGCCATAATGTAGACGTGTATTGAACTAAACTTTACGCTTGCTGTCTATTTGGCCTAACGGATAACAGGCTTAGCAGGCAGGGTTGTCCTTTTCTTGAAACGGGCGCCGGATAGAGCGTATGAATCACCAGAAACTCGTATCGGCCGAAATACTGGCCATGAAACCGGAGCGTACCGGCACATCGACCATGGCCCAAAATGATCAAAAACAGGCTGAGCCGTCAGATCGCCAGACCGATTTGCAACTTGTTCGCAAAGTTCGGGGCGGGGATCGTGCAGCCTTTGACTTGTTGGTAGTTAAATACCAGTCAAGGGTGGCTTCTATCATCAGCCGTTATGTATACGACAGCCAAGAGGTCATGGACCTTACCCAAGAGGCGTTCATCAAGGCCTACCGTGCCATTGACCGTTTCCGTGGCGACAGTGCTTTTTATACCTGGCTGTATCGTATTGCGGTGAACACCGCGAAAAACCATCTTGAATCTCGTAATCGAAGGCCTCAGGGCAGCGCTGACTCAGCGGAAGCCGAGAACTTTGATGATGGACGGCGGTTGCGTGACATCGCTTCGCCCGAGCGCTTGCTTCAGCGAGAGCAGTTGCAGAAAGAGCTGAGTAACGCCATAGCCAATCTGCCAGAGGAGCTGCGATCAGCGTTCCTGTTGCGGGAGTATGACGGTCTCAGTTATGAAGACATCGCGGGGATTCTGGAGTGCCCTATCGGGACTGTGCGCTCGCGTATTTTTCGGGCCAGGGATGCTGTTGACAAGCATTTGGGGCCTATGCTCAATCATTCGGTGACGTAATTGAAGGTGCATCCTATGGATGATCGTCTCAGAGAAACGCTGTCGGCCATGATGGACGATGAAGCCGATGAACTGTCGGTTCGGCGTCTGTTGTCCCATGAAAATCAGGCCGATGTTCGCGCCCAGTGGCAGCGGTGGCAGGGTGTGCATGATCTGATGCACCGGGGGCGCTCCCCGGCTGAGGGCGTTGATGTCAGTGCTGCAGTGCGTGAAGCGCTCGATGGGCGTGCCAGGCCGCAAAATCCTGCCGCAGCGCGGCACCGAGAGCCGCAGCGATTCTGGCAGTGGCCAGCAGCCGCGGCCATGGTTGCCGCTGCTTTGCTGGTTGGTTTTGGTGCGGGCACAGGCTGGGACTCCGATGCGGTTTCTTCCGGTACGCTGGCGTCTGCCCCTGCCACGGAAGCATCTGCAAATGAATCGCCCGCCAATGCCGGGCCAGTTCAGGAGGTTGCCTTGCAGGGGCTTGATGAGAAACAGTGGGAGCACATGAGTCGCTATCTGTTGGAGCACGCCCAGCACAATAGTGTAGGTGCAGGGCAGGGCTCAGTGGGCTATGCCCGCCTTGTCAGCGCAAGTGGCGGCTATTGATAGCAAGTGATGAAGGTGTCCATGAGCAAAGCCCGTTATTTTGGCCTGAGTTTAACTGATCTGACAGCGCAGAGCCTCCTCGCCCTTGTCTTGGCAGTGATGATGCCGGCGTACTCATTTGCCGGGGATAAAACGGCGGCTGACTGGCTTGAACAGTTGGGGCCCGCCCTCAATATGACTTCTTACCGCGGTGTGTTTGTGTATGCCCGGGGTGCCAACGTCCATTCCATGCAGATTGCCCACCGTTATCACAATGGCATTGTGGAGGAACGGCTGGTTTTGCAGGATGGAGGCACTGGTGAAATCGTGCGCCGGGATATGAAAGTCGTCTGTGTACTCCCGGAACAGGGTAAGGTGCAACTGGATCAGATCATACCTTCCGGCCCTTTTGCTGAGGCCTTTACAAACCAGCTGATTCCCGTAAACCGGTGGTACACTGCCGAGCTGAAAGGTGAGGATCGAGTTGCCGGTTATGAGGTGGTAACTGTGGCGTTAACGGCTAACGATAAACACAGATACAGTCACAGCCTTTGGCTGGAAAAATCGACAGGACTTCTGGTAAAAAGCCACGTACGCACGGCAAAAGGTGAAGTGCTGGAACACTTCCAGTTCACCAGCCTGGAGATCACCGAGGATATTTCTGACAGCGAATTTGAGATCCGCTCCAAAGGGCGAGAGATCTCCCGCACCCTCAGTGGTTCAGGCTCGGAGGGAGAGGTTTCTAAAGTGCCGCGTATGCATGGGTGGCACCTGGGTTGGCGGCCAGAAGGGTTTGAACCGGCTGCTGCGCCAGGGTCCGGCAAAGGTCAGGCAGTTGCATTTTCGGATGGGTTGGCAGCATTCTCGGTCTTTGTTGAACCTGCCGGCAGGATCAGTATGCCTACAGGGGCCTCGCGTATCGGAGCAACAACCGTTTATATGCGTCAGTTGGAAAGCGGTAACAAAATGTTTTTAGTGACTGTGGTAGGTGAGTTGCCTCCCGCCTCTGCGCGTCAGGTTGCTGAGTCAGTGCGGATTGATGAGACGTTTGTGCTGGGTGTAGCAAAGCCGTGATTACCGAGACTGGCAAAGTGGTAGCTGTTTCAGGTGAACACGCCTGGGTTCAGACCATTCGCATCAGTGCCTGCCAAAGCTGTTCGGCACGCAACGGGTGTGGGCAGAAGTTACTGGCTTCAGCGACTGGCGGGCGTGCCAATCAGGTTCGGGTTGTTAATTCTGTGAATGCCTGTGTTGGCCAGGACGTTACGCTCGGTATTGAGGAAAGTGCACTCCTGGGAGCATCGATGCTGGTGTATGCGCTACCGTTACTGCTTATGGTGGTTGCCAGTGTGGTTGGGCATCAGGTGTCCGGAGGCAATGATTTTGTTTCTATGGTCGGCGCGGCCGCTGGCCTTGCATCAGGCTTTTTTATAAGCCGGAAATTACAACACCGGAAATCCGGTGGTTATGAACCCAGGCTGCTTCGGGTTAACCGTATCCCGGCCGGAGCGGTTTCACATACAGACTCGCTAACATGACTTACAGGGGACCCTGATATGCTGAGAACTACACCAGCAGTTACCTGGCTTTCCCCGGCATCACTCACTCAGAGGGTGCCGGCTTCTGTGCTGATGATGTTGCTGGCCTTTGTGCTGGTGGTCTGGAGTCAGTCAGGTGCAGCGCGGAGCTTGCCAGACTTTACCGAGCTTGTTGAAGAAAATGCAGACGCAGTCGTCAATATAAGCACCACCAGTACTCCTGCAGCGGGCGGCACACGCTTTCACGGGTTGCCTTTTGATGAGCGTCAGTTCGATCAGTTGCCCGAGTTTTTTCAGGAGTTCTTCCGTGGCCCGCAATCGCCGTTTGGTGGTGCGCCGGGTGGTTCACAGCCAAGCCGCTCTATGGGGTCCGGGTTCATTGTATCTGCTGACGGGTACGTGCTGACCAATAATCACGTGGTTGAAGGGGCTGATGAGATTATCGTCCGGCTCAATGACCGTCGTGAGTTGCCAGCAACACTGGTTGGCACAGATCCCCGCTCGGATATGGCAGTTTTAAAGATCGAGAATGGGGATGACTTGCCCGTTGTAAAAACAGGGCGGTCCAAGGATCTCAGAGTGGGGGAGTGGGTGTTTGCAATAGGCTCACCGTTTGGCTTTGACTACACGGTCACGGCTGGCATTGTCAGTGCGCTCGGGCGCTCACTGCCGTCAGAAAACTATGTGCCTTTTATTCAAACAGATGTTGCTATTAATCCAGGCAACTCTGGCGGCCCGCTGTTCAATATGGATGGTGAGGTTATTGGTATCAACTCACAAATTTACACGCGTTCGGGCGGCTTTATGGGGGTTTCATTTGCCATCCCCATAGATGATGCCATGAGTGTATTTCGTCAGATACGTGATAGCGGTGTGGTATCCCGTGGCTGGCTCGGCGTGTTGATTCAGGAAGTTAATCGCGACCTGGCTGAGTCGTTTGGTCTCAAGCGCCCAAGGGGTGCCTTGATTGCAGAGGTGATGTCAGGTTCACCGGCCGAAGCTGGTGGTTTGCAGTCCGGTGATATTGTTCTTGAGTACGATGGTGAAGATATTCATTTGTCGTCTGATTTGCCACCAAGGGTGGGGCGCACCCCGGTAGGAGAATCAGCGCGGCTGACCGTTCTTCGCGGTGGGAAAGAAATCACCCTGAATGTGGAGATCGGCCAGTTACCGGACGAGCGTGGCGCTCAGCAAGCGAGCCCCTCGGGCAGTAATTCATCTGCGGCGCCACTGGGGCTCACCGTTGAACCATTACCATCAGAGCTGGCGGACTCTATAGGTGTGTCGGGCGGCGTTATTGTAACAGGCGTTGGCAGAGGTCCGGCTTACAATGCAGGTATTCGCGCCCGGGATGTGATTACCGAAATCAACAGAAAAGCTGTGTCATCGGTTGATGACTTCCGTAAGGTTGTCAGAACCTTGCCGGAAGGGCGGGCGGTCTCAGTTCGAGTGGTGCGTCAGGGGCGAGCAATCTATCTGGTAATGAAGCCCTGATCTGACTGGTCGCATATAATGGCGTTAAGCCTCCTGGCCTGATGTTATAAACGACAGGTCAGGAGGCTTTTGTTATACTGCTTCGCGGTAATAATAAGAACGGCCACGGAATGGACCAGGTCAGATTATGATGAACAGAAAGGATCTCCCCCTCCTGCAACTTCTGAAACTCCGTAACGCCTGGCTTGCCTGGTTGCTTCTGCTTGTGGCGATCGCTGTCACTATTGCGTCCTGGCAGTTTTCGATCCGCTTGGTTGAAGATCGTACAGAAGCCAGATTCCGAACCCAGTCACTGCAATTGAAAACTGCAATTGAAGAGCGCCTGATCAACTACGAGCAGGTCCTGGCCGGTAGTGCAGGCCTCTTTGCTGTTGCAGGCAATGTCTCCCGTGATCAGTGGCAGGAATATGTTCACAATGTCGATATAAATCGCTACTACCCGGGTATTCAGGGCATAGGGTTTGTTGAACGCATTGAAGTGCGGGATATGGCAGATCACATTGCTTCGGTGCGCGCAGAGGGTGTTCATAATTATTTGGTGAAGCCTTTGGGGGTCGGGCCTTTTTACTACCCTATGGTATACCTCGAGCCGGGAACCGTCAGTAATCGCAGGGCGCTAGGCTACGACGCCTTCAGTGACCCGGTTCACCGCAAAGCCATGGAGCAGTCCCGCGACAATGCCATTCCAACGGTAACGGGCAAGGTGGTTCTGATTCAGGAGGAAATGGAAGAAGGGCAGGCCAGTTTCCTCATGTATTACCCGGTTTATCAAGGCGGGGAGGTGCCTGAAATACGCGCTGAGCGACGTATGATGCTGGCGGGCTTTGTGTTCAGTGCCTTCCGTATGAATAACCTTCTTGATGGCATCGTTGGCCTTATCTCGCCGTTTCTTGATGTTCGTATCTACGACAATGCCATCGCTGCCCGTGAAAACCTCATGTACGGCTCAAACCTTGGCTCTCTGGACGACCAGTTCAGTTTCGACATGAGCCAGACCGTAAGCCACGGTGGGCGCGAGTGGCTGCTGCAAACCCGGTCTACTCCTGCATTCGATTATCTGGCCTCTGATCCGCGCCCGTCCATAGTGCTGGGCAGCGGCATTGCAATAAGCCTGCTGCTGTTCATCGTCGCTTTGGTGTTGATCCGTTCCCGTCTTATGGCGCAGATCAGTGAAGGGCGTTACCGGGCAATTACAGAGGGCGCCGCCAACGTAACTCTGGTTATGGACGAAGCAGGCAAGCCCCTTTATGCCAGCCCCTCCAGCTTTGATATTCTCGGGTTTAATCCCGGCGAAATACAGGCGCTTGCACTGGAAAACCTTGTTCATGAAGACGACTGGGCTCAACTGAAACAGGGGTTTGAAGACGCAGTTAAGGCCCCGGGCAAGCAGATGCCGGTTATCCGTGCGCGTATCTACGATGCAGAACACAACTGGCGCGACATGGAAGGCACTTACACTGCAATGTTGACGGTGCCGGGCGTGGATGGTGTGGTTCTTAGCTTGCGTGATCTTACCCAGCTGAAAGCTGCACAGACTGAGCTGCACCGGTTGGCATTTTACGACCCGCTCACCGGGCTGGCCAACCGACAGTTATTTCGTGACCGTTTGAATAGTGTAGTGCAACGAAGCCGTCGCAGTGGCGAGCCCGCCGCCCTTATGTTCCTGGACCTTGATGGCTTCAAACGCATCAATGATACGCTCGGCCATGATGCGGGTGACGAACTCTTGAGTCAGGTGGCAACCTGGCTTGAGGGCTGTGTGCGAGAAGAGGATTCTGTTGCAAGGCTTGGTGGTGATGAATTTGTGGTGTTGTTGTCGCAGATCAGTGGCGCCGAGGCGGCCGGCAAGGTTGCTGAAACCATTCTGCGCAGGCTGTGCCAACGGATTCGCCTGAACGACCATGAGGTGGGAATTACTGTCAGTATTGGCGTGACTATGATCCCCCATGACAGTGAAGACCCGGGAACCCTGATGAAGTTTGCGGATTTGGCCATGTACCGCGCCAAAGAAATGGGCCGTAACACCTACCAGTTCTTCACCCCCGCTATGAATATAAAGGCCGCCCGCCGCTTGTTGCAGCAGGAAGAGTTGGCCAGTGCACTTGAAGAAGAACGATTTGTTCTGCACTACCAACCGAAGATAGACCTGTCCACGGAGCGGGTAATTGGTGTTGAGGCCTTCCTGCGCTGGCATCATCCGGAAAAAGGCTTGGTATCTGCGCAGCAGTTTATCGGGCTGGCAGAGGAAACCGGCCTGATTGTGAGGTTGGGTGAGATGGCCCTGCGTCAGGCCTGTATTCAGGTTCAAGCGTTGGAACGTGCGGGTTTTGAGGACCTGAAAATGGCGGTTAATCTTTCCGTGAGGCAGGTAACGGATTCGCGCTTCCTTGATATGGTTCGGCAGGTGATTACAGAGACGGGCGTATCCCCTGAGAAGCTTGAGCTCGAAATGCCTGTTGAACTGTTGAATGAGGACTCGCGGGCGGTGCGTGAGCTGCTGGTGTCACTCAATGATCTTGGTGTGTGCCTGATTCTGGATGATTTTGGGGCAGGTTCCTGCTCCCTGGTTGCCTTGCAGCAGTTACCCCTTGATGTTATCAAAATTGATCACCGCTTTATTCGCGATATTCCGTACAATGTAAGCGCAACCGACGTGGCCTCTGCGGTTATTGCGCTTGCACACAAGCTTCATCTTACTGTGGTTGCTGAAGGTGTGGAAACACCGCAGCAGCTGAGTTTCCTGAAATCTGCCGGGTGTACCCAGTGCCAGGGCAATCTGTTCAGTTACCCGCTGGATGAGGATGCTTTGATTGGTTTCCTTGTGCGGCAGTATGAACGGCCGGTTATTTCCTGATCATGGCAATAGCGGCCGGTTACCGGTAAAATCACGCCGGTCCCGGATCCTGATAATGGCCTCTCCGGGCTCAATCCTTCGTCTTTTTATGAGTATTCATTGTCTGTGACTGAACTGAGCCGAATCCGTAACTTCTCCATTATTGCCCACATTGACCATGGCAAATCTACCCTTGCTGACCGTTTTATCCAGATATGCGGTGGTTTGACCCAAAGGGAAATGGCCGAACAAGTATTGGACTCCATGGATCTGGAGCGGGAGCGGGGCATCACTATCAAGGCCCAGAGCGTTACGCTGCACTATACGGCCCGGGATGGCGAAATTTATAAACTGAACCTTATCGACACACCGGGGCACGTGGATTTTTCCTACGAAGTGTCGCGCTCACTGTATGCCTGTGAAGGCGCGTTGCTGGTTGTGGATGCGGGGCAGGGCGTTGAAGCCCAGTCGGTCGCTAACTGCTATACAGCCATTGAGCAGGGCCTGGAAGTCGTTCCGGTTCTGAACAAGATGGACCTGCCTCAGGCGGAGCCGGAGCGGGTTGCGGCAGAAATAGAAGACATTATCGGTATCGATGCAACCGACGCGGTGCGCTGCTCTGCCAAGAGTGGGATGGGCGTTGAAGATGTTCTTGAAGACCTGATCAAGAAAATTCCGCCACCGCAGGGTGACCGTTCCGCGCCCCTGCAAGCGCTGATTATCGATTCCTGGTTCGACAACTATCTGGGTGTTGTTTCTCTTGTCCGGGTAACTCAGGGCGTTTTGAGAAAAGGTGACAAGATTGTCCTCAAGTCGACGGGCAAAGCCTGGAATGCCGATAAGGTAGGGATTTTCAAACCCAAGCCCCACGACACCAACATACTGGAAGCTGGCGAAGTTGGCTTTGTGGTTGCCGGTATCAAGGATATTCACGGTGCGCCGGTTGGCGACACCATCGTGCACCACAAATTTGCTGAAGAAACTCCAATGCTGCCGGGGTTCAAGAAGGTTCAGCCTCAAGTATACGCTGGCCTGTTCCCGGTGAGTGCGGATGATTACAACGACTTCCGTGATGCACTGGAGAAGCTCACCCTGAATGACGCTTCACTATTCTACGAGCCAGAAAGCTCTGACGCTCTCGGCTTTGGCTTCCGCTGTGGTTTCCTTGGCATGCTGCACATGGAGATCATTCAGGAACGGCTGGAACGTGAATACGATATTAACCTGATCACAACCGCGCCTACGGTTATATACGAAGTGCTGACCAAGCAGGGCGAGACCCTGACCGTGGATAGCCCCTCAAAGTTGCCGGATACCGGCTCGATTGAGGAAATGCGCGAGCCTATCGTCGAAGCGAATATTCTGGTGCCCCAGGAGCATCTGGGCAACGTTATAGCGCTCTGTGAAGAGAAGCGTGGTGTTCAGAAAAACATGCACTTTACGACCAATCAGGTGCAGCTGACATACGAGCTGCCCATGGCTGAAGTAGTGCTCGATTTCTTTGATCGCATCAAATCTGCCAGCCGTGGTTTTGCTTCTCTGGACTACCACTTTGTGCGCTTTCAGCCGGCGAATCTGGTGCGTCTGGATGTTCTCATAAATGGTGATCGGGTAGATGCTCTGGCGCTGATTGTTCACAAAGATCAGTCCCACTATAAGGGGCGTCAGCTCATTGAGAAGATGAAAGAACTGATTCCCCGTCAGATGTTCGATATAGCCATTCAGGCAGCTATCGGTAATCAGGTGGTATCCAGAGTCAGCGTTAAGGCGCTACGGAAAAACGTAACTGCAAAATGTTACGGCGGCGATGTCAGCCGAAAGAAAAAGCTGCTCCAGAAGCAGAAGGAAGGTAAAAAACGCATGAAGCAGGTAGGTAATGTTGAAGTACCTCAGGAAGCGTTCCTTGCCGTATTGAAAGTCGATAATTAGAAGGCATCTTGATGGATATTGATTTTCCTCTGGTTCTGGTTGTTCTGACTCTGGTGTCAGGCTTGATCTGGCTGGCAGACATTCTGTTTTTGCGTAAGCGTCGCCTTGCAGCGTCCCCGGCTGCCTCCGTGGATGGCGAGGAACTACCTAAAGAACCGTACCTGGTAGACCTCAGCCGCTCGTTTTTCCCGGTACTGGCGGTTGTGCTTATCCTCAGGTCGTTTTTGGTGGAGCCCTTTCAGATTCCTTCGGGTTCCATGTTGCCAACCCTGGAGGTTGGCGATTTTATTCTGGTTAACAAGTACGCCTATGGCCTGCGCTTGCCTGTTGCGGGAACCAAAATATTGAGTATAGGGGAGCCAGAAAGGGGTGACGTGATGGTATTCCGCTATCCCGAAGACGGCAAAACCAACTACATCAAGCGGGTGATTGGCCTGCCCGGGGATACGGTGCGCTATCGCGACAAGCAGTTGTTTATCAACGACCAAAAGGTGGAAAGCGAGTTTGTTGTGCGCTTGCCGCCGGTGGAAGTGCGCCGCGAAGATCTGGGCAAGGTAGAGCATGATATTTTCCTGACCATGGGGCGCCCGGGTGCAGCCGGAGAGGGAGAATGGCAAATCCCCGAAGGTGAGTACTTCATGATGGGTGACAATCGCGATAACAGTAACGATAGCCGTTATTGGGGCACGGTTCCCGACGAGTTGATTGTGGGCAAAGCTTTCGCGATCTGGATGCACTGGAAATCCCTCACCAGTCTGCCATCCTTCAAGCGTGTGGGTGGAATTGAGTAATTTTGACTATTCTGGAGTCCAGTTGTAATGAAACACATTAATCTGTCCGCCATGGGCCGCCAAGGCGGCGCCTCAGCGCTTGTCATTCTCATTATGGTCCTGTTTTTTGGCAGTTTGCTTACCTTGCTGATCAAGGTTGGGCCAGCGTATATGGATGACTACACCATTCAGGAAGCGCTTCAAAGTCTGGATGGCACGGAAGGTCTGTCACAGATGGGGCCGGCTCAAATTCTTACCCTGATCAACAAGCGACTGAGCGTGAACAGCATCCGGGGTTTTGATACCAAAAACATTTCTGTTGAGAAGGACGGTGAGATTGTTGTGATTGCTGTGGACTACGAAGTCCGCAATAACATCTTCCGCAACATTGATACGGTTGTTCACTTTCAGCACAGTTACGAGATGAGGGGTAAGTGAGTTCGCAACCAGACCTCGATCAACTACAGCGACGGATTGGTTATCAATTCAAGTCGCCAGAGCGTCTTATGCTGGCGCTTACACACCGGAGTTACGGAAATCAGAACAATGAACGGCTTGAGTTTCTTGGCGACTCCATTGTTAACATGGTGATTGCCGAGTACCTGTTTCAGAGTTTTGATAAAGCCCGGGAAGGCCACTTGAGCCGGCTTCGGGCTCGCATGGTTAAAGGCGTAACCCTGGCGGAGATTGGGCGAGAGTTTGATCTTGGAAGCTACATGCGACTAGGTTCCGGTGAGCTGAAAAGCGGGGGCTTTCGTCGAGAATCCATTCTTGCAGATGCAGTGGAATCGGTAATCGGTGCCATTTACCTCGATAGCGATTTTTACACCTGTCGCGAGCAGGTGCTGCGCTGGTTTGAGGCGCGTCTGCAAAAGCTGGATCTTCAGGATACCCAGAAAGACCCGAAAACCCGTTTGCAGGAATATTTGCAGTCCCGACAGTTCCCCTTGCCCAGATACGATGTTATTTCGGTAGATGGGGAAGCTCATAAACAGACATTTCATGTGTCCTGTGTGTTGCCATCGCTGGATCGGAAAACCAGTGGAGTGGGCAACAGTCGCCGTGTGGCGGAGCAGGAAGCGGCCCGTAGCGCGCTGAAGCAACTTGGCGTGGAGACACCCTGATGAATGATATTACTCGTCCCGAAAACCCCGACAGTCGTTGTGGTTTTGTCGCTATTGTCGGCCGTCCCAATGTGGGCAAATCGACGCTGCTAAACCATATTCTGGGGCAGAAACTGAGCATTACTTCCCGTAAACCCCAAACCACTCGCCACAAGGTGCTGGGTATTAAAACCGAGGGACCAGTGCAGGCGATTTATGTGGATACGCCAGGGATGCATGTGGAAGAGCCTCGCGCTCTTAACCGCTATATGAACAAAGCAGCAACTTCCGCGCTTTCTGGCGTGGATGTTGTGGTGTTTGTGGTGGATCAACTTGCGTGGACCACGGCAGATGAAATGGTGCTCGAAAAGCTGAGCAAGCTCGATTGCCCGGTTATTCTGGCGGTGAATAAAGTTGACCGGATTGAGAAGCGGGAAAGCCTGTTGCCGCACCTCGATATGCTATCCAGAAAGCGCAATTTTGCGGAAATTATTCCCATGTCTGCGCTAAAGGAAACTAATCTGGAGCCTCTGGAAAAAGCGGTGACACGTTTCCTGCCAGAAAGCGTCCACTTTTATCCGGACGATCAGATTACCGATCGGAGCGAGCGTTTTATGGCTTCGGAGATGGTGCGTGAGAAAATCACCCGCCAACTGGGCGCTGAACTGCCTTACTCCGTTGCTGTGGAAATTGAAGAGTTCCAGCATGATGGCAAGACACTCCATATATCGGCGTTGATTCTTGTGGAGCGCGAAGGCCAGAAAAAAATCATGATTGGTGATAAAGGCGATCGGCTGCGAAGTATTGGCCAGGAGGCCCGGGCCGATATGGAACGCATGTTCGACTGTAAGGTCATGCTCAAGTTGTGGGTTAAGGTAAAACGCGGTTGGGCCGACAGTGACCGTGCACTTAAAAGCCTGGGCATGAACGACCTCTGAGGCTGCCACGCCCCCCCTGAGGCACTATGAGAAGAGACGCGCAACAACAGGAGCCCGCTTATGTGATCCATCGGCGGCCCTGGCGGGAAACCAGCCTCATGGTTGACCTTTTTACTCTGAATCACGGCCGTCTTAGCGTGGTAGCCCGGGGTGCCAGCGGTAATAAAAGCCCACTGAAAGCTCAGCTTCAGCCTTTCCAGCCACTGATGCTGAGTTGGGTGGGGCGCGGCGATCTGAAAACCCTGACCGATGTGGATGTGCGTGATGGCCAGGCCCTGCACCGCACGGTTTCCCTTTATAGTGGTCTGTATCTGAATGAGTTGATACAACGGGTATTGCCCCAGGCCGATCCTCACCCCACACTCTTTGCTGCTTATATTGAAGCGCTGGGCCAGCTTGCACAAACGTCGGATGTAGAGCCGGTATTGCGAAAGTTTGAGCAGGCGTTTGCGGCTGCCCTGGGGTACGATTTTCGCTGGGATGAGGTGATGGACACGGGCAAGGCAGTCCATGCCGCACAGGTTTATTGCTACGACCCGGAACAGGGTATTGTTGCTGCAGCGTCCGCCGGTGTGCGTTTGCAAAATCTGCCTGGGGAGACGCTGCTGGCACTTGCTGGTGGGGATTATGAATCTGCCGCGAGCCGACGGGTGTCAAAGCGGGTCATGCGCGTACTGACAGATTATCTGCTTCAGGGGCGCCCGTTGAACAGTCGCAGTCTTTTTAGTCATCTTTCTATTCGCTCATCATGAGGGAGAACGACATGAATCCTAGAGTATTGCTTGGTGTCAATATCGATCATATTGCTACCTTACGTGAGGCCCGGGGAACGCGTTATCCCGATCCGGTCCAGGCCGCTTTGATGGCAGAAGAAGCCGGGGCCGATGGTATTACCATCCATCCCAGAGAAGATCGTCGTCACATTCAGGACCGCGATGTATTGCTGCTAAAAGAAGTGCTTCAAACCAAAATGAATCTCGAGATGGCGGTAACTGATGCCATGCTGGAATTCGCCGAGAAAGTCCGCCCTGAGTGTGTGTGCCTGGTTCCGGAAAAGCGGGAAGAGTTAACAACCGAGGGTGGTCTTGATGTGGTAGGTCAGGAGAAGCGCGTGGCAAATGCGTGTGAGCGCCTTGCCAAGCTTGGCGCCGAAGTCTCGCTCTTTATTGATCCAGACCCTGCACAGATTGATGCAGCAGTGCGTTGTGGTGCTCCGGTTATCGAGCTTCATACTGGCGAGTACGCTGAGGCGGTTGGTGCTGAAGCCCAGGACGCGACGTTCAAAGCGCTATCAGACGCCGTCAGTTACGCCCGCAAGAAAGGGCTAATTGTGAATGCGGGGCATGGCTTGCATTATCACAACACCGAGCGGATCGCCGCTATTCCCGGTATCAATGAACTGAACATTGGCCACGCGATTATTGCCAGAGCCTTATTCACCGGCCTCAAAGAGGCAGTTAAGGATATGAAGGCCATTCTTGATCGGGCGGGCAGGCAAGCCGGATAAGGTCTTGCAGGTGCACCCATCCATCATCAGCTGGTTTCGGCCCGCTGATGATGAGCCCGGAACATTTGCTGCCAGTCTGTTTGTTCGCTCCAGATTTGCAAACGCTCAATAGCTGACATTAGCTGGTCTTTCTGCAGTTCCATGTCAGGCGCTGAGCATTTGAGGGCGGTTTCCAGCTGGTTTGCGGCAGTTCGCAGTTCCGGAACACCGCAGTAGCGCGTGGCACCGTGCAGCTTATGCACGCACTCCAGCAGGCCGGCCAGATCACCAGTATTCCAGAGCTGGTTAATACTGTTGAAATCTGCCGGCAACTGTTCCAGCAGCATGCTGAACAACTCTTCCGCCAAATCTGTTTTCCCTGCCGCCAGTTGAATACCCTCATCCACACTTACGCACTCTCGCTGCATCTTCCGGGTGGAAGGTCTGAGGGCGCGCCTGGTGTCGCGCACCTCCGGCACAGGAATTCGGCCTGCTTCACCGGCGCTTTGGCAACGGTATCCGGTGCATTCGAAGATGGTATCTGCAAGCTGCCCGCTACTGATAGGCTTGGGCATATAGCCGTCAAAACCCTGCCGGGTCAAACGCTCCTGCTCATCTGCCAGGGCGTGTGCCGTGAGGGCAATAATGGCTGTTCTGTGGTTGCTGTTGTCCATGTCACGGATTCGGGCCGTTGTTTCTACTCCGTCCATGCCAGGCATCTGAAGATCCATGAAC
This sequence comes from Marinobacter xiaoshiensis, assembly GCF_031631795.1. Classification (NCBI taxonomy): domain Bacteria; kingdom Pseudomonadati; phylum Pseudomonadota; class Gammaproteobacteria; order Pseudomonadales; family Marinobacteraceae; genus Marinobacter; species Marinobacter xiaoshiensis. The sequence goes on along the minus strand of NZ_JAVMBO010000018.1, from coordinate 333,614 downwards.
ACCAGATCAAAGGACTTCTGCCTGGCTTTGCTCAGGGCCTCGAAGCCGCTTGAAGCGCCTTCTGCGTCTATTTGATAATCCTGCAACAGGGTCATGACCAGCTTGAGGTTGGCATCGTTGTCGTCCACTGCCAGTACGCGGGGCACATTCACCGGGGCGGGCAGTCGTGCGCTGTAGTCCTGGCGTGAAATGCCTTGTCCGGATGTGTTGATGCCGTGTACCAGGAGCAGCAATTCATCGTACAAGGCATCTCGACAAACGGGCTTTGTCAGGTGGCCACTGGCCAGCCCGGCCAGCGGGGTGTCATGGACGTCGAGGGTCGGTGTAAGAAGCAGGGTGCGGCAATCCCGCTCTATCTCCACGGCTCGCACCAGCCCGCAGTACTGGCTGGAATTGAGCAGATGCCGTGTAATACCAATGATAGCGACGGCGTACCCGGATTGGCTTTTCTGGGCCTCTTCAATCTTCTCCTGCATGGCGCTTGGGCAGGTAACGCGATCAACCGTCATTCCCCAGTCCCGCAGCAGGTGTTCAACGGCAAGGCCACAGGTTTTCTGGTGTTCCAGATAGATGGCCCTCTCGCCCCGCAAAGCGTCCCGGGGGGCGACGGCTTCGCCACTTGAGGACAGTTCTGGAGTTAGAGTGAACCAGAAGGTAGAGCCTTTGCCCAGCTCACTTTGCAAGCCAATCTGGCCGCCCATTTCTTCCACCAGCCGCTTGGAAATGGCCAGCCCAAGGCCCGTGCCGCCATATTGCCTTGCGGTAGATGCATCGGCCTGGCTGAAGGCGTTGAACAGCGATTGCTGCTGGGCCCGTGACAAGCCAACGCCGGAATCGGTAATGCTCAGGCGCAGGGTAACGCGGTTACCTTCTTTGTCTTCCTCTTCCAGGCTCGCCCGCAGAACGACTTCACCGGTCTGGGTAAACTTGATGGCGTTGTTGACGAGATTGGTAATTACCTGTTTTACCCGCAATGGGTCGCCCATTATGTTATCGGGCACATCGTTGTAGACCAGCGGTACCAAATCGAGGTTTTTGCTATGGGCAGCGGGGGCCAGCATCACCATTACCTCTTCCACAATATCCCTGAGCTGGAAGGGAACACGGTCGAGAATCAGCTTGCCGGCTTCAATCTTGGAGAAATCCAGAATGTCGTTAATGATGGTGAGCAAAATTTCGGATGATTTGCGAATGGTGCTCAAATGATCCCTTTGTTGGCGGGGCAAGGGGCTTTTGAGCAGTAGTTCGGTAAAGCCGATAATCCCGTTCAGCGGTGTCCGGATCTCATGGGACATATTTGCCAGGAATTCAGATTTTATGCGGCTGGCTTCCAGGGCTTCCTTGCGCGCGAAATCCAGCTCTATGTTCTGGATTTCAATGGTTTCCAGAGTCTCGCGCAGGTCTTCCGTGGCCTGATCAATGTTTTGCTGCATTTCGGCCTGGGCTTTGCTCAGCTCCTCTGCCATGGCATTAAGGCCAGATTCAAGCTGCTCGAATTCCGGGCCGGCCTTGGTATGAATGCGGGTGTCCAGCTTGCCTTCTTTAAGCTTTGCGACAGCTTCGTTGAGCTCGAACACTGGCCCGGTGAAGGCACGGCTCAAGCGCAGGGCGATCAGTAAACTGAAAATAACGCCACCCAGAACCAGCAGAAGGGAAATCAGTAAGGCTTTGTAGGTCTCTTTTTCCGTACGGATATGAGACATCTCCACTGCCACCCAGCCAAGCGGCTGCCTTTGCTCGGAGGAGGGCTGCTGTGAGCCCTGGTCGTGGATGGACTGAATGATCAGATCCTGGAGAAAAACAGGGTTCACAAAACGTGTACTGGTCTTGCGGGTAATCCGGCTTGCCTCTTCGCTGACCAGCTCTTTGCTGTCGAGGTTGTCTGAACTGCCGGGCCCAGTGTGCAGTAAACGACGGCGGTTGCTGTCGAAGAAGGTAATTGAGCGAACGTCCTGCTCTTCCAGCAGGGCGCTGGAAAGATTGCTCAACAGACTGCGGTTCGCCGTGAACAGGCCATATTCTGAGCCAGCCGCGAGTTGGCGAGAGAGTGACTCGCCACGATCCTTCAGAAGGCTTTCAATATTGTTAACCCAGCTATAGGTAAAAAACATCCCTAGCATAAGGGTGGTGATAAGGGTGGGAACCAGAGTAACCACCAGCACCTTTTTGCGAATGCCCCAACGTCGCATACGAAATTCCTGAAAAATAACTTAACGCCACCTTTATGGGCGGGTTACGTCCTTGTAATAGTAGGTCATCCGGGCGCGGATGTTCTGAGTATCCAAGCCGGCGGAGCCGAAAAATACGTTGCTCATATAGCCTCCAGTCATGGTTTTAGCGAGAAGCTGTATTGGGCGACCGGGGCCATAAGGCGTATCATGCCACCCAAAAGTGTACCACAGGGTTCTCATATGCATTTTCCAACAGTTGAAGATTATGTCGGGCATACGCCTCTGGTTCGATTGCAGCGTCTTCCTGGCGAGACCAGCAATGTAATTCTGGCAAAGCTGGAAGGCAATAACCCGGCGGGCTCTGTAAAAGACCGACCTGCTCTGGGAATGATTCAGGAAGCGGAGCGTCGCGGTGAGATTCAGCCCGGGGATACGCTGATTGAGGCGACCAGCGGTAATACCGGTATTGCTCTGGCAATGGCAGCCGCCATCAAGGGTTACCGGCTGATACTTATTATGCCGGCCAACATGAGCGAAGAGCGCCGTGCATCCATGAGAGCCTACGGCGCCCGGATCATTACCGTGAGCCAGAAAGAAGGTATGGAAGTGGCCAGAGACATGGCTTTGAAAATGCAGGAGGAAGGCAAAGGCAAGGTGCTGGATCAGTTCAGTAACCAGGACAACCCACTGTCGCATTACCGCACCACAGGCCCTGAAATCTGGGAGCAGACGGCGGGGCGGGTAACGCACTTTGTCAGTTCCATGGGTACCACCGGTACTATTATGGGCGTGTCCCGTTACCTGAAAGAGCGCAACCCGGATATCAGCATCATTGGCCTGCAGCCAAAAGAGGGTGCTTCCATACCGGGAATCCGCCGCTGGCCTGAAGCTTACCTGCCCAGCATATACGATGCTGCCCGGGTGGATCAGGTACTCGATATTGGCCAGCAAGAAGCCGAGGACACCATGCGTGCGCTTGCTGAGCGAGAAGGGATTTTCTGTGGCGTATCATCCGGCGGCTCAGTTGCCGCTGCACTTCGACTGTCTGCCCAGGTTGAAAACGCCATTATCGTAGCCATTATCTGTGACCGCGGCGACCGCTATTTATCCACGGGTGTGTTTCCAAACACCTGAACCTGACTGACGACACCAAGAGAACAGATTATGAGCAGACGACGCAGGAAGGCACTTCCTACGGAACCCGTACGCTGTGAAGTGGACAAGCTAAGCCATGATGGCCGCGGCATAGCTCGTCAGGACGGAAAAATCCTGTTTGTCGATGGTGCCTTGCCCGGTGAAACGGTGATGGCCAAAGTGGTGTCCAGCCGCAGCAAATTTGATGAGCTGCGTACCCTTGAGGTGCTGGAGTCTGCACCGGACCGCCAAACACCTCCATGCGAGTTCGCAGATCTGTGCGGTGGTTGTAGTCTTCAGCACATGAGTAGCGATGCCCAGATCCGCTTCAAGGAAGACACACTGCGTGAACAATTCGCGCACTTTGGCGGTATAGAGCCTGAGGAGTGGATTGAGCCGCTACGCCCTGACAGCACATTGGCTTATCGGCGCAAGGCGCGTATGGGTGTGCGCTATGTGAAGGCTCGCGAGTCGGTATTGGTTGGTTTCCGGGAGAAGCGCAACAGCTTCCTTACGGATATTGACCGGTGTGTGGTTTTGGACCCGCGCATTGGGGAGCGTATTGTTCCGCTGCGCGAGTTACTGCACAGCATGGATGCCTATGCCCGCATTCCCCAAGTGGAGATTGCCTGTGGCGACGATACAGCGGCTATGGTTTTCCGCAATATGGATGAACTGAGCAGTGGCGACCAGGAAAAACTGATTGCCTTTGGTCAGGCACACGAACTGCATATTTATCTGCAGCCGAAAGGGCCGGATACTGTTCATCGCATCTGGCCGGAATCGGCCGGCCGGCAGGATGAGCGGCTCAGCTACCGGCTTGACGCCTTCGACCTGACCATGAAGTTCCATCCCATGGACTTTACCCAAGTCAATGCAGATATTAACAAGGCCATGGTACACAGGGCCGTGGAGTGGCTGGATGTGCAGCCAGGTGAGCGGGTTCTGGATCTGTTCTGCGGGTTAGGCAACTTTACACTGCCACTTGCGCGCAAGGGCGGGCAGGTGATTGGCGTTGAAGGCGACGATGCGATGGTTGTGCGGGGCCGGGAGAATGCGGAACTGAACGGGCTTACGAACGTAGCGTTCCACGGCGCGGATCTGCACGGAGATTTTACCGGCCAGAGCTGGGCGCAGGAGGGGTTTGATAAAATCCTGATCGATCCGCCCCGGTCGGGGGCAGAAGAAATCTGCAAGTACCTGACCGCATTCGGCGCCAAGACCATTGTGTATGTGTCCTGTAACCCTGCCACCCTGGCCAGGGATGCGGGTGTAATGGCCCGAAATGGGTACCGGTTGGTACGTGCTGGAGTGATGGATATGTTTCCTCACACCACGCATGTGGAGTCGATTGCGCTGTTTGAGCGCGGCTGACAATGAATGTTGTTGTGCGCAGCAAAGGACTGCTGCGTGAACCACCAGGAATAACAAAACAGATATGGTAAAAGTTCGCGAAGACTACGCAGTGGATGGCGATGGCCAGATTGATATCGATGGTTGGGTTCAGCAGATTTCATCGCAGACCCACCTGGATGATGTGGCGCAATTCCGCAGGGCTTGCGAAAAAGCTGCTGAAATAGATCTGCAGGCCTACCGTGAAGACCGCCTGTGGGCGGCTGGTTCCAGCAGCTTTCGCATTGGCATAGAAATGGCTCAGGTGCTTGCAGAGCTGCGCTTGGATCAAACCAGCCTGGTTGCCGCCATTCTCTACCGGGCAGTACGGGAAGAGCGAGTTGCTCTTGAGGTTATCCGCAAGGAGTTTGGTGACGAAGTGGCCATGCTGATCAACGGTGTTCAGCAAATGGCAGCCATCTCCTCGATTCATCATCCGCTTAAAGGCAATGTGCTTGGGCAAAGTGAGGGCCAGCTGGACAATGTCCGCAAAATGCTGGTCACCATGATTGATGATGTCCGGGTGGCGTTAATCAAACTTGCGGAACGCACCTGTGCTATCCGCGGGGTCAAGAATGCGCCGGAAGAAAAGCGCATGCGGGTGGCCCGGGAAGTATTTGATATCTACGCGCCCCTGGCCCATCGCCTGGGTATCGGGCACATCAAGTGGGAGCTGGAAGATCTGTCCTTTCGCTATCTCCATGAGACTGCGTACAAGAAAATCGCAAAGCTTCTGGATGAAAAACGCCTTGATCGCGAGGAGTATATTCGCCGTGTTATCAGCACGCTTCAGGCTGAGCTGAAAGCTTCTGGTATCAACGCTGAACTTTCCGGTCGCGCCAAGCATATCTACAGCATCTGGCGGAAAATGCGCATAAAGGGCATCGACTTTTCTCAGGTGTACGACATCAGAGCTGTGCGCATACTGGTGCCGGAAGTTAAAGACTGCTACGCGGCACTTGGGATTGTGCATGCACTCTGGCGCCACATACCCAATGAATTTGATGACTACGTGGCCAACCCCAAGGAAAATGGTTACCAGTCTCTGCACACGGCGGTTATCGGGCCTGATGGCAAGGTAATGGAGGTTCAGATTCGCACCCACAGCATGCATGAAGATGCCGAGTTGGGAGTGTGTGCTCACTGGCTTTACAAGGGTACGGATAAAAATCAGAAAGCATCCGGCTATGAAGCCAAGATCAACTGGCTTCGCCAGGTGCTGGAGTGGCAGGAGGAATTGGGCGATCTCTCCGGGCTGGCTGATCATCTTAAAACGGACGTTGTATCAGACCGGATATACGTCTTCACGCCCGATGGGCATGTGGTTGATTTGCCTCAGGGCGCTACTCCTGTGGATTTCGCCTACCGGGTGCACACCGAGATAGGCCATGCCTGCCGCGGTGCACGGGTAGATAGCCGGATAGTGCCGCTGACCTACCCGCTGAAAACCGGGGAGCAGGTATTCGTGCTCACCTCCAAGAATAATCCCGCTCCAAGCCGGGACTGGCTGAACCCAAGCCTTGGGTATCTCCAAACGTCCCGTGCAAGAGCCAAGGTTACTCACTGGTTCAAGCAGCAGAATCGCGAACGTAACGTGACCGATGGGCGCGCCATCATTGAAGACGAGCTCAGGCGCTTGTCGTTGCACGACGTGGATTTCGGCCAGGTGGCGGTAAAAGTAAACTATCACAACGCCGAAGATATGTTTGCCGCAGTGGGTGCAGGCGACCTGCGGCCGGCGCATGTGGCCAATGTTGCCCAGCAAATGCTGGAACCGAAATCGGAACAGCTTGATCTGAAGCTGACTGCCCAGCGCCGTAAGCCATACGATACCGAATCGGATATTCACATACTGGGTGTAGGCAAGCTGAAAACCCAGGTGGCGAAGTGCTGCAAGCCTCTGCCGGGGGACGCTATAGGTGGCTACATTACCGTCGGGCGGGGAGTAACGGTTCACCGGCAGGATTGCCTTACCTTCCTGAACTTGCAGGAATTCGAGCCGAACCGGATTATTGAAGTGAGTTGGGGTGGCCAGCAAGCCTCTGTTTACCCGGTGGATATCGAAATCGAAGCCTACGACAGGTCGGGTCTGCTGCGTGATATTACCCAGGTATTGTCCTTGTCAAAGAGTGATGTTCTGGCGCTTCATACCATGACGAACCGGGATGACAACACCGCAACCATGATTGTGACGGTAGAAATCTCCAGCTTGGAACAGTTGGCGCGGTTGCTGGCCCAGATTCGTAACCTGCCCAATATTATTGACGTCAGGCGTAAGCGCTCATGACTTACTCCATTGACGATTTGAAAGTATTGATGGCCCGGCTGCGTGACCCTGAAACCGGTTGCCCCTGGGATACAAAACAAACGTTCAAAAGCATCGTGCCCCATACGCTGGAAGAGGCCCACGAAGTGGCGGATGCCATTGAGCGGGAGGATTACGGAAACCTCAAGGATGAGCTGGGTGATCTGCTGTTTCAGGTGATCTTCTACTCACAGATAGGGGATGAGGAAGGCCGCTTCAATTTTGATTCTGTGGTCGATAACCTGGTGCGCAAACTTGTTCGGCGACACCCTCATGTTTTTCCCGAGGGTACGCTGGAAAGCCGTATTGATCCGGATAACCGGCCGGACGAAGCCTGGATCAAAGAGAGTTGGGAGCGTATCAAGGCGGAAGAACGGGCACAGGCGCAAAAAGCAGACGCAGCGGATGCGCCATCTCCAAGCCGGCTTGATGGCATTGCACGGGCGCTGCCTGCGATGGTGCGTGCGGAGAAATTGCAGAGGCGGGCGGCAAGACACGGGTTTGACTGGCCAAATATCGAGCCTGTTTTTGACAAGCTCCATGAAGAGATTGATGAGCTGAAAGAGGCCTGGCAGGCCGCCGAATCCGGGAAGGGTGAGCGCGACGCCGTTGAGGACGAACTGGGCGATGTGCTGTTTGTGTGTGTGAACCTCGCCCGCTTTATGAAGGTTAACCCGGAACAGGCAATTGGGCGCACCAATCACAAATTTGAGGCACGGTTCAGGGCCATTGAACAGGCGCTGGTTCAAGAAGGCCGCGACTTTGATGGGGAAACGCTCGAAGCACTCGATGATATCTGGCAGTCAGTCAAAGGTGTGGAAAAGAAGAGCTGATCCTTGGCTTCGTCTACACTGGTTGAAGCAGGAGCGCTGTTTGGGCTCTGAGTGTCACCAACAGGATGCAGGAGTCAGGTTTGATGAAAATAAAAGATCTGGTCAGTTACTGGGATAAGCACGCAAGCCGAAAGCTTACTCGTGATACCCACCTTATGGCTTTGTCTGATCATCATCACCAGCAACTTGAGGCCTTATCGACCCTCTACCCACTGAAATCGCCTGAGGATTTGTTGCGCGACTTGATAACGGTGGCGCTTGATGAGATTGAAGCTGAGTTCCCCTATGTGCAGGGGGATCAGGTAGTTGCCTTTGACGAGGATGGCTTTGAACTGTACGAAGACAAAGGGCTTACACCGGAATTTGTGCGTCTTAGCCAAAAGCATATCAAGCGCCTGAAGGCTCGCCAGATCGAATCTGTAGCCTGATTACTCGCTCGCCATCGGTAAACTGGAGTTAAACACCTACAGCTTATGCTTGCCCAACTTTTCTTTTAGCGGATTTCGGCTGGTCAGTTCGTCCAGGGCGGCAGCCACCATGTCATTGAGAATGTCGCTTTCGTTGCGATCGGGGTAAATCTCGGCCAGAGCTGCAACTCTTGCAGCGTCTCCAAGGGGAAGCCTCAGGCTGTATTCATGAGTGCGCTCTGCAGGCTCTTTCTTTTGCTCCCATTGCTTGGGCAGATCTGTGACTTTCATGGTCGCTCCTCAGGCATCTAAACGCCAATAGACTTTTCCAGTCGTTCCTTAGTATCGTTAGTTTACTTTGTCTCCGTCAATCCATAAGGACGCCAATGTGACCGAGCTACACCCTGATCTCCGAGAAAATGTCCGAATGCTGGGCGAGTTGCTGGGGCAGAGCATACAGCGACACCCCGGCCGTGAATGTTATGACCTTATTGAGGAAATCCGGGCTGCTGCCAAATCGGACCGCCGGCAGGAAAGCGGCTCTGGTCAGCGACTGGTCAGCCTTCTGGGCAAATTAAGCGATGATGAGCTGTTACCGGTCACCAGAGCCTTCAACCAGTTTCTTAACCTTGCGAACCTGGCTGAGCAGTATCATGGTATTCGTCGCAAGCGCGGGCACCAGTCGGACCTTATGGTTGAGCCTTTGGCAGGCGTGTTCGAACGCTTGAAAACCAGCGGAGTGACGGCCGAAGCATTGCATAAATGTGTAGCCGATATGCGTGTGGAGTTTGTGCTAACGGCGCATCCCACAGAAGTCGCACGCCGCACACTGATCATGAAATACGATGAGATGTCGGAATGCTTGGCCCGTCTGGATCACGATGACCTGTTGCCGGCAGAACAGGATGCCATCACCGAGCGTTTGTCCCGGCTTGTGGCAGAAGCCTGGCACACAGATGAAATTCGACATGAGCGCCCTACGGCAGTTGATGAAGCCAAGTGGGGGTTTGCAGTTATCGAAAACAGCCTTTGGCAAGCTCTGCCCCGGTTTCTTGCCGATCTTGATACGTCGCTTCAGGACGCAACGGACCAAGGGCTGCCATTGCAGGCAACGCCTGTGCGCATTGCATCCTGGATGGGTGGCGACCGCGATGGCAATCCGAACGTCACCCATGAGGTAACCCGAAAGGTATTCCTGCTTGGGCGCTGGATGGCTGCCGATCTGTTTCTCCGCGACATCAAATCGCTGCGGGCTGAGCTTTCCATGTGGCAAGCAAACGATGAGCTGCGTGGCCTTGCCGGCGATTCCCGCGAACCTTACCGTCATGTGTTGGCGGAGCTTCGTGACCGGCTGATTAAAACCCGCGATTGGGCAGAAGCCTCTATCAACGGAGAGCCTGCCGATAGCAATGGCATATTGTTCGAAAATGAAGATCTCACTGCGCCGCTTGAACTTTGTTATCGCTCAATGGTGGAGTGCGGGCTTGAGCACATAGCCAAAGGTGCTTTGCTGGACACTATCCGCCGCGCCCATACGTTCGGCTTGCCATTGATTCGTCTCGATATCCGTCAGGAAGCCACCCGACACGCGGAAGCGGTTGCGGAAATGGTGGAGTATCTTGGCTTGGGTGATTACCTTTCATGGCCTGAAAAAGACCGACAGGCCTTTCTGGTTCGTGAGCTGCAGGGGCGTCGCCCGCTGGTCCCCCGGAACTGGGAGCCTTCCGAGCTGGTGCGTGAGGTTTTGGATACCTGCGAGGTGGTTGCACAGCAAACGCCGGAAGCGCTGGGCTCCTACGTTATTTCGATGGCCAGCAAGCCGTCTGATGTTCTGAGTGTCATCTTGCTGCTTCGTGAATCCGGCATGAAATTCCCCATGCGTGTTGTGCCCTTGTTTGAAACCCTGGACGACCTGCAAGGTGCGCCTGAAAGCATGGCCGCCTTGTACGAGGTGGACTGGTACCGGGACTACTGCCAGGGACGTCAGGAGGTCATGATTGGGTACTCGGATTCGTCCAAGGATGCCGGCCAGCTAATGGCTGCCTGGGCGCAATACCAGGCCCAGGAAAAGCTTACTCAGGTGGCAGGTCGTTACGGCGTGCACCTGACTCTGTTCCATGGTCGGGGGGGAACTGTCGGCCGAGGTGGTGGACCCGCCAATCGTGCGATTCTTTCCCAGCCTCCCGGTTCGGTAAATGGCAGTTTCCGCATTACAGAACAGGGCGAAATGATCCGGTTCAAGTTCGGCCTTCCCCAGCTTGCGGTGCAAAGCCTGACGCTATACACCACAGCTGTTATTGAGGCGACTCTGGCACCACCACCTGAGCCAGAAGATGCATGGCGAGACACCATGGACTGGTTGACGGAGCGATCGCTCAAAGCTTATCGGGATGTGGTTCGGGAGAATCCGGATTTTGTACCCTATTTCCGCCAGGTAACCCCCGAGCAGGCTTTGGGAAAGCTGGCGTTGGGCAGCCGGCCAGCCAGGCGTAAAGCCAGCGGTGGAGTGGAAAGCTTGCGGGCTATTCCCTGGATTTTTGCCTGGACTCAAATGCGGCTAATGCTACCCAGCTGGCTTGGCAGCGACGTGGCGTTGGAAGATGCAGCTAAAGAGGGACGCTTGCCTGTCTTGCGTGAGATGATGCATGGCTGGCCGTTCTTCCGCACCTATGTAGACATGCTTGAAATGGTGTTGGCCAAGGCGGATCTGCGCATTGCCAGTTACTATGAGAAAACTCTGCTGGACGACGATAAGCTCAGAGCGCTCGGGGTAAGCCTGGGTGCTCGTCTTGAGGGCTGCGTTCAGCGCTTGCTGGAACTCAAGGAACAGGACAAGTTGCTGGAAGACGAGCCGGTTTTTGCTCACTCCATGCGCGTTCGCAACCCCTACACAGATCCCTTGCACTATCTTCAGGCAGAATTGTTGAGGCGTGACCGGGAGAGTGAAGGCAAAGGAGAGGTTCCTGAGCTGGTAGAACGAGCACTTAAGGTTACAATGGCGGGAATTTCCGCCGGAATGCGCAACACCGGCTAAATCGGCCGGGAATGGATAGAGGGGCAGAGGCGCCCCTGCCATGGATAACAGGAGTATTCTTTTGGCTCTCGCAGCGCGACTGGAGCGATTTTTTAATCAGCAAGGCATTGCTTATCAGGAGCGGCCCATCGGTCGGGCTAGCAGCCTGGATGAGGCCGTATCGGCCTTGGGCGAATCCCGGAAAAACGTCATTAAAGCAACACTGCTGATTGATATCAGTGGCATTGTTATGGCTGTGCACAAATTCGACAGTGCGCTTGATACAGAAGCTCTACACCAGTTGACAGGGCGCCATTTGCAACCCCTGACGGCGCAGCAGACCATGCGGTTGTTCGGTGATTGTGACCCCGGGTTTACGCCACCAATTGGCAATGCTTACGAGTTGCCAGTATTGCTGGATGAAGGTATTTCACAGGCTGAGCAGGTGTTGTTTTCCAGTGGCACAGATCACTCCATGGTAGAGCTGGATGGGCGCTCGTTGCGGCTGGCGATGGCCGGTAGCCGGGAAGGGAATCTGGCTATTCGCGGGCCGGGTAATAACGGTGGCCGGGATGCGCTGACGCTGGCAGAAGTCGCCAGCAAATTGAAAAAACTGTACCGATTGCCGCCTATGCCGGCACTGGCATTGCGTATTTTGCGCTTGACGTCCAACACCGAGGCCACGGCCCGGGAGCTGGCGGAGCTTATTGAGTTTGACCCTAGCCTGACGGCGCAGGTAATGCGCTATGCCCGGTCGGCGCTGTTCAATTACCCGGGCCAGATTAACTCTGTTCAGGATGCTGTAACCCGCGTGCTGGGCTTCGACCGGGTTGCCCACATAGCATTGGGCATTGCTTCAGTTCGTGCGTTCGATGTGCCCAAGGCGGGCATCCTGGGTATGGATAGTTTTTGGCGTCACTCACTTTACTGTGCTTTTGTGAGTCAACGCATGGCACCTCGCTGCGGTGCAGACAAAGGCTTGGCGTATTTGTGCGGCTTGTTGCACAACTTTGGTTTGTTGCTGGTTGGGCACTTGTTTCCGGCAGAATTCAAAGAGCTCAATAAGCTGCGAGAAGCCAACCCGGAAGCCAGCATGCAGTCTCTGGAGCAGCAGGTGTTCGGGCAGGGCGGTGAGCAGGAAATTATTTCTGTAGGTCACGGTGCCATTGGCGGAATTCTGCATCGTCTCTGGGAGTTGCCTGACCCGGTTGTCAAAGCTGCAGGCGTGCACCAGCAGCCAGGCTACCAAGGTGAGCATCAAAACTATGTGATGATGGTTCAGCTGGCTAACGCATTGCTGAAGGAGCGAGGCATTGGCGACGAGTTCAATTCAGATGATATTCCTGCCTTGCTGGATGGCCTGGGGTTGGAGCCAGGATTCGTGGATGAGTTGAATGTCGAAATTGATCAGGTGGCCCCGGAACTGGATGCCCTGGCATCGTCACTGAACACCTGATACTGGTCTTGCTAGCCTCCGTTATACGTCAGTTTTATGTAGATGATACGGAGGTCGACTTTCTCTGAAGTGCCTGACTTCGTATAATGCGCCATCGTCGAATTCGACCGACATCTGTTTCAATGGGAGAGGTTGTCGCAAAGGCACGGGTTTTTGCCACAGTTTTTCAAACTTTAATAACGAAAACGGGAGCACAGCTGTATGCGAATCATCATGTTAGGCGCACCAGGCGCGGGAAAGGGGACTCAGGCCCAATTTATAACTGAGCGTTTTGGTATTCCCCAGATTTCCACTGGCGATATGCTGCGGGCCGCTGTTAAAGCTGAAACTGAGCTTGGACTGCAGGTTAAAGAAGTGATGGCGACCGGCGGCCTGGTCTCTGATGACATCATTATTGCGCTGATTGAAGAGCGGGTTAAGAGCCCTGACTGCAAAAATGGATATTTGCTGGACGGCTTCCCGCGCACAATTCCCCAGGCTGAAGCTTTGAAAGATCAGGGCATTGTTATCGACTATGTTGTCGAGATCGCTGTCGACGACGAAGAGATTGTTAGCCGTTTGTCTGGTCGCCGTGTGCATGAGGGTAGTGGCCGGATTTATCACGTCAAATACGATCCACCCAAGGTGGAAGGTAAAGACGATGAAACGGGTGAGCCGCTGATGCAGCGTGCAGACGACAAGGAAGAAACTGTTCGCAAGCGCCTGAAGATCTACCACGATCAGACCGCACCTTTGATCGGGTACTACCAGGATCTGGCCAAGACACAGCCTGAAGCGGCACCAGAGTATGTGAGCGTTGAAGGCGTAGGCAGCTTGGACAGTATTCGCGAACAGATTAGCGCTCGCCTCAAATAATCCATTGATGTTCTACCGAGGCCATTCACGCCTGTGAAACTTTTGGCACTGGACACCTCCTCAGAGGGCTGCTCTGCAGCCCTTTTTGTTGACGGTGAGGTTATCGAGAAGTTTGAGATTGCGCCCAGAGGCCATACACGCCTTCTGATGCCGATGCTGCGAGAGTTATTGGCGGAGCAAAGGCTTAAACCAGCCGATCTCGATGCCCTGGCATTTGCCCGTGGTCCGGGATCCTTTACTGGTGTCCGTATCGCCACGGGTGTGGTTCAGGGCCTGGCATGGGGACTCAACCTTCCGGTTGTTCCGGTCTCTTCGCTTGAAACGGTTGCGCTTGGCGCTATTGAGGGCTTGCAGGTAAGTGAAGGCCAAGGCGTAGCTGTCGCCTTTGATGCCCGCATGAGCGAAGTCTACTGGGGCTGCTTTTTGAATCGCTCGGGCTTGCCAGAGCTGATTGGCGCGGAGCGCGTCTGTTCACCGTCCAGCGTTGTTCTGGAGCCCGGAATTGAAGAGTGGGCTGGTGCGGGCCAGGGTTGGGCATTTCGTGAAAAGATGCCCCCGGAGGCTTCAAGCCTGATCACTGCGGTGGATGAATCTCTCATTCCCCGGGCTGCCTGGGTTGCACGTCTGGCCGCGTTGAAGTTCAGTCAGGGATTGGCTGTGCCGGCAGAGCAGGCGCAACCGGTTTACATCCGCGATGAAGTTACCTGGAAGAAATTGCCGGGCCGTGAATAAGGTTTTTATCTGATGTCACGCCCTAACGCTTCGAAAGTCCCCTCTGACCACACACGTATTCCGTTGGCTGTCGCCCGAAGTCCGCTTGGCGATGATCACAAGGCCAAACTGCTTGGCTCTGATTTATCCTTGCCGTACCTTGGTGTTGTCCGCCCGAAAGATGTGCAGCAGGCTGATGCCTTACTGTTTCTGGACGAGAACGGATTGTGTCTGCAAGTAGCCGGAAAAGGCGCACCAGGCCCTGTGAGAGCAGAGTTTGTGACCGGCAAGATGGGATACCGTCGTGAGCATGGTGGAGGCTCCGGCCAGCTTGTTGCGCGCGCTGTTGGCTTACAGAAAGCCAAAGCAGGCTTGCATGTTCTGGATGCCACTGCTGGCTTGGGTCAAGACGCGTTCGTGCTCGCTAGCCTTGGTTGTCATGTCAGCCTGTTTGAACGTAACCCCGTGATTCATGCGCTGCTGGCGGATGGTTTGGCCCGGGCAGCCCTGAATATGGATTGCGCACCCATCATCGCCCGAATGACACTGAGGGCCGGGAGTAGCATTGACTGGTTGACTAGCGTTGAAGAGGCCTCAGAAGTGGCCGATGTTATCTATCTCGACCCCATGTTTCCCCACAGGGACAAACCTGCGCTGGTGAAGAAAGAAATGCAGGTGTTCCGAACGGTAGTAGGGGATGACGACGACTCAGAAGCTTTGTTGAACGCTGCACTGGCCACCGCAACCTATCGCGTGGTGGTTAAACGCCCACGGAAGGCACCGGCGATCCCCGGGCCTGAGCCGAGCACCCGGGTAGAGGGCAAGAGTAGCCGTTACGATATCTACCCTGTCCGCGCATTACCCTCGCGCTAGCCCTCTAGCCGATCCTTTGCCCACCGACGCTCCGCGTTACGATGCCACTACAAGCCGTGACTGACCTCCTCAGATACATTTTGGCCTAACCTGGCCTCCAGGTTTGAAGCTGGTGTTGTAGTTCCTGTGATATTCGAAGATCCGAATCTAACCAGCACGGGCGCGCATGCTGCAGGAGTTATACGAACGCGTTCGCAAAACTCCAGAAATCTCCAAAGAAAAGAAGGTAACTATCTGATAGGGTTGGAAAGTTGAAGCAGGAAGGGTGGAGTTATACGCCCGTGGTGGGAGCAGGAGTGGCTCGAAATAGGGCGTATAACTCCGGCGGTAGTCGTGGTAATTGGTCCTCAAGATTTTGTTTTTATTTGGAAAATCGTGTTTTCTTGAGTGTGTTTGAATGGAGTTTTACGAATAAGTGATATACGAACTCGTTCGTATAATTAGCTGTTAATTTCAAGGAGATTGTCGGTATATGGAAGTAAGCACTCAAGAACGTATCATCGCTGGCACGGTGCCATTGGTCAGCTTGATCATTTTCTATACCTATTTCTGGCTGTATGTACCATTGGTTATTCTTTTCCTGCTATTGGCTCGTCGTTTCGAATTTACGCATAGCAAGATGACTCTGCTGAAGTTCATGGATCTTTGGCTATCAACATTTATTTACCTCATGCTTCTGGCGGCACTAGCTGTTGGGGTTCGTATTGCGGTTCGTGACGCAGGCACGAGCATCCCTTACCTTTCAGGCGATGGTCTTAAAAATATACTCATGCTGGTTGGTATGGGCTTGAGCATCGTTGCAACCGTGTTCCTTTCAGTTGCAGGGTTTCGTGGGAGAAATTTAAAAATTCCAGGCCTGGTTCGGCCGTTTGAATACTGGATCGGGCGCAGTGCTACACCCACAAATTAACAAGTCGCAGCAGTTTGCGGCCGATGGCCGCCGGACGCCACTGACTTGGCGCCGCTGTGCTTCAGCGTTATGGGGTTACAGGTGCTGTTCCACATCCATGCTGTTGTGAAGAATCCGTATTACAACGATATGGGATTCCGTGCCAGCCCGGTAAAAGATGACATGGCTACCCTGGCTGAATTTTTTGTACCCTGGCTTGATATCGTCCGCATCGCGGCCTATTTCAGGCTGGCGAGAAAGCAGTTTGAATGCATCATCAAACTGCTTGAGGTATTTATCGCGTTGCCGCTTTCCCCATTTTTCGGTGGTAAAGCGGCCAATATTAATAAGATCTTTACGGGCAGAAGCGGTAAGCAGGTAAGGACGCATTAGTGAGCTTCGTTATCCAGTTCTGCAATAATGCTTTCAAGGGAATAATCCGCTATCCCGCTTTGCTCACCTTCATCCAAGAGGCGTCGGAGGCGATCAAGCTTGCTCTCTGTTTCTTCAAGCAGGCGCAGTCCGGCGCGGACCACTTCGCTCGCCGAGCCATAACGGCCATTCTCCACTTGGGCCGCAATAAACTCATCAAAGTGAGGGCCAAGTGTAATGCTGGTATTTCTAGCCATGAGTAGCCTCCTGTACCAAATATTGGTACATTGTGCCAAGACACCCATAACAAGGCAAGGCAGGCCGACATGGACTTCCCCCACTTCAGTAGACACGCATCGATAACTCCGCCACAGGAGAAGTACGATGCCGAAAATGATCACGGGGAAGAAGACCCAACGCTATAGCGTCGAGTTGAAAGTCAAAGCGGTGGAATGGATTAATCCAGGCGAGACAAAAGATGCGGAAGTCCTTTTCCTCTTTCCCAAAGGCTACGATATCGCACTGTATGAGAGGCTTGAATGGCGCCTTCAGGAAGGGGCGCTGGTAGGTTAATGTTCAGAGCACGAGCTCTGTTCAGCAAGTCGCTGTTAACCGACAAATTAGCGGCCTTTTTGGGAGCGGCAATGTTGCATAGATCGGCCGTTGTAGCCTCCAGTTGCAGCAACATGCTTAGTGATAGGTTGTGCGCATGCAAGTGCAGTTAACCAGAGGCCGTTGCCGGGCGGCGTTACACGCCTAGCATAGTGACTTGCTGAATGGCCTGTCGTTTCTCCACGCTCAGTACCAGTCGGGCATCATCCGCCACTTCATCCAGGCCTTCGCCATAGCATAGCAATTCGTTGTCATCGGTGGTGATAACACCGTTTTTTTGCATGTTGGCAATAAAGTTCCGGAACAGGCTCTTGTCAAAAAACTCAGGCGCATTCAGCCCGAACAAGATAGACATACGTTCTGCCAGCAAGGTGCACTGCTCTTCCAGTTCTGCTGCGGTAATCGTCCCTGAACCATTTTTGCGCAATATACCCAGCGCGATGTGGTACCGCTCTACCGTCTGAATGATGAATCTGGACAGTATTCTGAGGCGCAGCATGGCTTCAGTGCCTTCTTCGGGGCGCGCGATTCTGTCGTTCTCCTGGGCAACCAACAGGCCCTGTTCTACCAGAACGTCAATCCACTGGTTAATAACCGCTTCCGCTTCTTCAGGTTGGTACTTCAGGAACAGTTCAGACTGGATATAAGGGTAGGCGACGCCAGCAAGATGGACGATTCGTTCACGTGCAAGTGAGCTTTTGTTCTCGAACAGGCTAGCCACCAGTGCAGGCAAGGCAAAAAGGTGCTGGATGTTGTTGCGATAGTAGGTCATCAGGATGGCATTGCTGCCTTCCAGCCCAATGATGTCACCCAGCTTCTGGGGTTGGCGTGAGACCAGCCCCATGGATTCGCAGTAGGTAACCCAGTCTTTTCCTGAGCCTTCAGGCAAGGTTACAGTGTCTGCGTAGGGGAAAGCCTTGAGAAGGTCTCCGTACTGATCCGCCAGGCGAACAAGCTGGCCTTCATCCATGGCCAGCCTTTCAGCGCCAAGCAATACGGTTGCGATCATGCCAATGGGGTTTACTGCTACCGATGCGTTGATGCTTGAGGCAACGCGCTGTGATAGTTCGCCAACCGCTTCATTGAGCCAGGCAGGACGATACTCTGAGCTGTAAGCTTCATCGCGCCAGCTGTCGCGGACATCGTCCAATACCTCAGACAGATGTATGGCCTCGCCAAAGTTGAGTGCAACTTTGCCGAAGGAGCTACCAAGGTTGCGGGCGGATTTTGCCAGCCCGAACACGCTTTCTTTCTGCTTTTTCTTACCCCGGAGTTCGCCCAGGTAAGATCGCCCTTCCATGACCTTTTCATACCCGATGTACACAGGAACGAAAACAATCGGCTTGCGGTGGTCGCGCAGGAAGCTGCGCACTGTCATGGCGAGCATGCCCGGGCGGGGTTGCAGCATACGGCCGGTGCGGCTGCGGCCGCCTTCTACAAAATATTCAACCGAGTAGCCACGGGTAAACATTACGTGCATGTATTCGTTGAAAACGGTGCTGTAAAGCGGGTTGTCCCGGAAGCTTCTGCGCATGAAGAAGGCCCCGCCCCGGCGCAGGATTGGCCCTAATATCGGCATGTTCAGGTTGATGCCTGCTGCGATGTGCGGGGGCATCAGGCCGTTTTTGTAGAGCACGTAAGACAGCAACAGGTAGTCGATATGGGAGCGGTGGCAGGGCACGTATATGACCGTGTTGTTCTGAGCAGTTTCCTTGGCCACGCGAATGTTGTTAACGGCAATGCCTTTGTAAATGCGGTTCCAGAGCCAGGCAAGTAGTACCTCAAAAATACGGATGGTGACGATGGACATGCTGGCGGCAATTTCATCAGCGTATTTGTAGGCCCGGGCACGTACTTTTTCTGGCGCTATGTCTTCTTTGACTGCGGTCTCCCGGATAGCCTCTTTAACGGCCTGGGTTCTTACCAAGCCTTCTACGAGCGTTCTCCGGTGCGACAAATCCGGGCCTAACACCGCTTGTCGAACCTTGCGGAAGTGGGTTCGCAAAATACGGGCAAGCTTGCGGTTGGCGCGCTCTTCGCTGTGGCGATACTCTTCAATAATCTGCTTCAGCGGGAAGGGCTTATTGAACTGAACATAGGTGTTACGACCATGCACCAGAATAATCAGGAATTTTTGCAGTCGGCCAGCAACAGACCAGGTGTCTGATAAAAGCAGTTTCACCAGGGACTTTTCTTTGTCCGGAGAACGTCCCCAGAACAGGGATACAGGAACAATCTGTACATCCTTCTCCGGGTTTTCCAGACCGTAGCGCACCAGCGCCTGGAATTCAGGGGTTGGAACAGGCGCCTGGCGTTTGCGGAAGGATCTGCCAACTCGACGGTACAGAAAAAAGAAGGAGTGCGAAGGGCCATTTTTTACCGGAAGTGATGTAGTGGCACCGGGCAGATTTGCTCGTATCACCTCCTGCTCAAGAACCAGTCGACTCGATAGCGAGCTGTATTGCAGTACATAACAGACGGGCTTTTCAGGCGACAGCCCCAGTGCTTCAATGCTGTTCCCGCTGACGTCTGTCCGAACCCATAAAAACAGGATTTTCCGGAAAAGTGTCAGGATCAGGCTTCGAATACCCTGGTAAAGACGCATAAAATGTCGCTCCGATGAAAAACAGCCGCCAAGTTTACTTGGTTGAGTGAGAGCCGGAAAGCCAATGCTTCATTCTTGAAGCTCTCTTACGTGTGATACATTCCTGTTTGGCCCGTTTAACACTATAAGGTGCGATAGCAGATGGCGACATCATCTATTCAGTGGAACCCCGGATGGACTACCAGGCAGCCCGAGCGGGGAGACCTTGTACTGGTACTGTCTGGATCCGGTGTGTTCAAGCCGGGCGATGGATGGTTGCAGCCGTTGGAAAGTATGCCTGTGCAGGCAGGAAGTGCGGGCTTTGTATCTTTGGGAAGCGCAGATGGCCGTGCAGTTTTCGTGACCGAAGTACCGGAATCCGTTAGTGCTGACGGTGATATTGTTTCGTTGCGCGATGCCTTGATGATGATCAGCGATGTGCCCGCGGCCATGCTCAGCACCGGCTTTCAGGTTTGGCAGTGGTTTCAGGATCACCAGTATTGTGGGCGCTGTGGTGGCTGCATGGGGTTTCATCGCCGGGAACGGGCAAAGTGGTGCGATAGCTGCAGCATTCCTTGGTATCCGCGGCTTGCGCCCTGTGTGATTGTGGTGATTCGCAAAGAGGACCACTACCTTTTGGCCAAGTCCTCTCGTGTGAAGCGCCATTTCTATAGCCTGATAGCAGGTTTTGTGGAGCCAGGAGAAAGCCTGGAAGCTGCCGTTGTGCGTGAGGTAAAAGAAGAAACCGGGTTGGATGTGACTAATATTCAATATCGGGCGTCTGAGCCCTGGCCCTTTCCACACCAGTTGATGGCCGGTTTTTTTGCTGACTATGCTGGTGGCGAGCTGGTTCTCCAGGAGGATGAGCTTGCTGATGCAGGTTGGTTTTTACCTGGTAGCAGGCCGCCAGTGCCACCAGAAACGACAATTTCCGGGCGACTGATACGGGATATGGAAAGAATGATTACTGGTGGAGTGTCCGGCCTTGAGTGAGCGTGGCTTACCGCGGGTTCTGGTTTTTGATTCAGGCGTTGGCGGGTTAAGCGTTGCAGCCTGTGTCCATGAAAAGCTGCCGCAGACATCTATTGTATATTTGGCAGATAACGCCGCCTTTCCCTACGGTGGTCAGCCAGAATCTGTCGTTATTGAGCGTTGTTGCTCGCTTATTGCAAAAGCACTGGAACAATACCCATGTGATGCGATTGTGGTGGCTTGCAACACGGCCAGCACGGTTGCCCTGCCGCACCTGCGCGCTATAACAGCTGTGCCGGTGGTGGGTGTTGTGCCAGCGGTGAAACCTGCTGCGGCGCAAACCCTCAATCACCGGATTGGGCTTCTGGCCACCCCTGCAACGGTACGCCGGCCTTACCTCGACGAGTTGGTGCGGGAATTTGCCTCTCACTGCGAGGTTGAGCGTGTTGGGCACCCGGCGCTGGTTCAGTGGGCGGAGGATTTGGCCAGAGGTGTAGCTGTGCCTCAGGCTGAACTCGATAGCGCAGTTGCGAGCCTGCGAAATGCTGGAGTGGATACCGTTGTCCTCGGGTGTACTCACTATCCACTGTTGCTGGATAATCTTCGGTTAAGTCTGCCGGAGGTGAAGTTCTGGGTGGATTCCGGGGAGGCTATTGCGCGCCGTGTTGCCTGGCTTCTGGCGCAAGCCGAAAAGCCTTTAACCGCGACGGCGCCCAGTGACGTTAAAGGCGAACCTGTGGCTGCAGCCCTGTTCACCGGTAAGGCTCCGGAAGGTGTTGCCAATTATATGGCAATCATGGGCCTGCAGCCTGCCAAGGTTGTCGGGAATTGGCCTTCAGAGTCATAGCACTTGGGTCAGCTTGAACATGGCAAGAAACTCGAGTGCTGGTATGCTCCGCTTGTGGCAGCAGTATGTCTTGAAGTTGTCGCCGCGGAACCGTGATTTAGTGAACTCCAGTCCCTTGAAGTTATAGATGAAATTACCCCGGTTGTAGATGCCGTGCAAAATGCGTTTTAGAAGCCGTCCTTCCTGGTGTTCCGTGGTTGAGTCAAGCGACAGCGGGATAAGCCCCAAATCCAGATAGGGAACGCCTTCGGCCTTGAATGCTTCCATGGCGTGTGCCATCAGAGTATAGAAAATGCCCTGTTTGAAATCTGCGTTTGCGCGGGAAATATTAGGGACGTAACTGATGATTTCGTTGTCGCGGTAAATCGGATCAAAGTAGATAAATCCAACCGCTTTGCCATCCTGGTACGCATAGAAGCGACGCTCGTTTTCCCGGTATTCCATGTCCATGGGGCGAATCAGAAAGCGGATTTCGTTACTTTTACATTTGCGGGTACGAATCCAGGCTTCCGAGATTTCCCGGGTGTGGTCGTCGCTGAACCGTTCCTGCACCGTGATGGCGCTTTTTTCAGCCTGGTTCAATGCGGTGCGCAGAATCTGTTTTTTCTTGCCGCTAAGAGACCACTTTGCAAGGTCGATTCGGGATTCGCTGCCAAACTGTGTGCCGTACAAGCCAAAGCGCTGGTGCAAGAAGTCCACAACCGGTTTGGAAACCTGTACATAGGAGGCGTTAGGGAAGCGCTTTTGAAACAGCTCCAGAACCGCACCGAAGTTTTCCGGGGCGCAGACTGGGTCTGAGAGAACAATGGTGGTGCCCCACTGCCGCATGTAGGCCACATACCCCATCCCTGGTACATCAAAATATTGCATACCTGGCTGCAGGGTAGAGAAGGATTGGGAATGGCCGCCAAACCTCTTCAGGTAACCTACTCGCTCACTGAAGGTAAAAGCGGTGCTTTCAAGCTCGGAGGCCTGGTCGAGAGCAAGGATTTGATCTGACATGTGAATCTCCCCGGTTTTTATTATTTGGCAGATGATCTGTTATGCCTGCTTGCGGCCGAGAATTGACCAGTAACAATCCATGTTCAGCAGTTTGAAGTGCTTTTTCTCCGTTACCTCAAGGCCCAGGCTACGCATGTGCTCCGGGTAGTTGTATATCTTGTGGAAGGCATTGTTGGCGAACAGCCAGAAGGTAAACACGGCCATGTACCAGTACAGCTTTTTGAAGGTGCGCGAGAACACATTGCCGGTTGGGTAACAGAAATCGCCTACAACAATGTGAGCGTCTTCCTTGCCCAGTTGAATCAGGTGTTCCAGAACCTTCACCATCATGGTTTCGTCAAATACGTTGAGGAAAAAGTTGGCGACAACCATGTCGTATTGACCTACTTCATCCACTTTCATGATGTCGCTGTGAATGCGGCGAATGCTGAGGTGGGGTGCTTCGCTTTCCTGTGCTTCTCCGAACTTGCGCAGCATGGTTTCTGACAAGTCAACAACCGTAACGTCGGCACCCAGTTCTGCTGCACGTATGGCGTCCCGGCCATGGCCAACACCGGCAAACAGAATGCGGTCGCCTTGCTTCACTGTTTCCACATCCAGCATCGCGGTTTTACATCGGTGAATGTTTTTTCCGCTGTAAAGATTGCTGAGGAAATCGTACACGGGGCCTATGTAGCGGTACTTGTCACGCATGATAACTGCTGCCTGTTCTTGTTAGCTTGAATGCCGCCATCGTTATTGTAATTTTTGCCATTCTGACTAGTCAGAATGTTTCGATAGCCAATGTCTTTGTGATTCAAGTCTATTGAGCAGGGTAGAAAAAATATGTGCCGTAATCCCCATTTCGAGATACAAAAATTAACCTGAGGCACTACTTTGATAACAGATTCAAGGTTCGGTATAGGATTGTAAGACAGTGTTCTCGGAGCAGATCAGCTTGAGGCGGTTGCAGCCATTTCGGTTTTTGGGTGTGTCAGCAACTTGCTGATTTCTGCAGCGGGTTGTGCGGGGCCGTAGAAAAATCCCTGTACCTGATGGCAGCCGAGTGCGCGCAGGTAATCGAGCTGCTTTTCAGTCTCTACGCCCTCGGCAACAATTTCCAGCTTGAGCCCGTGAGCCATAGCTACAATAGCGTTAACAATACAGGCATCGTCCACGCCACTTCGGATGGCTTTAACGAAGGATTGATCAACTTTCAGGGTGTGGATAGGCAGTCTGTGCAGGTAGTTCAGTGATGAATACCCGGTGCCAAAATCATCGATTGCGATACGTACGCCGATATTTGCCAGCTCCCGGAGCTTCTGGCTGATCTGCTCCAGGTCGTTCATGATCACGTTTTCGGTAATTTCGATTTCCAGATTTGCGGGAGGGAACCGGTTAGCGTTTACTCGCTCTATCAAGGTTTCAACAAACCGGGGATGCTCCACCTCAATAGGGGAAAGGTTTACGGCCAGTCGCAAGTCTTTATGCCCGGCGCGGATCCATTGGCCAACATCCCGGCATGCCTGATCCAGAACCTGCTCGCTGAGCAGGCCAATGAGCTTGGTTTCCTCGGCCAGACTGAGAAAATCCCGGGGGTAGAGCAGGCCACGTTCAGGGTGCTGCCAACGTACCAAAGCCTCGAGCCCAACGATCTGATCAGTGCGGGCACAAACCTGGGGCTGGTAAAACACCCGCAGCTCTTTTTTCTCAAGAGCTATGCGCAGATCCCGTTCCAGCAGCAAGCGGTGGGTACTGTCGATGCTCATGCTCTCGGAGTAAAAGCGATAGCTGTCTTTGCCCCGGGCCTTGACGTGATACATGGCGATATCAGCATTCTGGATCAGCTGATCCATGCTGCAGCCTGCTTCCGGATAGATAGCGATGCCAATGCTGACCCCCACATACACTTCATGCTCGCCCAGCAGGAAAGGCGCTTTGAGTGTCTTGATGAGTTTTCTGGCGATCTGGCTTGCGTCTTCGTGACCGTGAACCGATGGAAGAAGCAGGGTGAATTCGTCGCCGCCAAAGCGAGACAAGGTGTCGCCCTTGCGCAGGCAGCCTTCCAAGCGTTGGGTGACAGCTTGTAGCAGCCGGTCACCCATAGCGTGGCCAAGGGTATCATTAATGATTTTGAAGCGGTCCAGGTCAAGAAACATCACTGCGAGCTTTTGGTGGCCGCGACGTGCATGGGTGATGGCTAACTCCAGACGATCTTTAAACAACGCGCGGTTAGGCAAGCGCGTGAGCAGGTCGTGATAGGCCTGGAAATTTATAAAGGCTTCAGCTTCTTTGCGTTCAGTGACATCGCGTGCAGTGCCGTAGTAGCTGGCGTTTTGGCCATTACCGCCGCCGTTGGTACTGCCGTTGTGTGTCCAAGCCTGGGGTGAAATGGGAAAGGCTGTTATCTCGAAATGCCGGGTAGCTCGGCGGCTACCTCGTGTTTTGAGACGTATCTCAAGAGTACGGGGGTTGTCTGCGCTGATGTCCGGCGCGTTGAGTGCGTAAACACCTCTGGCGAGATCGCGCTCATCAAGAATGTTCCGGAAGTGCTTGCCACAGAGCTCAGCCGGCTTATAGCCCAGCAGGCTTTCGACCTTGCTGTTAATAAAACAGAAGTGCCCCTTTGCATCCAGCATGAATACGATATCGGGCGAACTGTTTACGATGTAACGATGCAGTGCTTCAGATTTCTCAAGGCGCACCTGTATGTCTTCATGGGCTTTAAGAAGCGACTGCTTGCCAATAACGCCTTTTACTGTGGCGATGAGTTCTTCAGGATCAAATGGCTTACGAACGTAGTCCAGAGCACCGCGCCTGAGTGCGCGGCTGACGGCTGTGAATGAGCTTTCTCCGCTGATAACGATAATCGCGCATTCTGGCTGCCGGCTGTTCAGGTGGCTCATGACTGCAAAACCATCTACTTCTGGCATGCGCAAATCGAGCAGGGCCAGGTCAAAGCGAAGGGTGTCTGCCAGTTCGCAGGCCTGTTTTCCGCCATGGGCCTCGGTTACATCGTAGCCGCAGCTGCGCAGCAGGGTAGACAAAGCGCTTGCCAGGCGTGGCTCGTCATCAACCACCAGAATGCGCGCTGCGCCATGCAAGGTATGCTTGTTGGGCTGATCAGGTGCCATTGCTCTGGATCCGCTATCGTTCGTCAGTCGGTCTTGGTGTCTTCGTGGCTAGTCGCAGGCAGCAGCAGTCGGAAGGTGGTTCCTTCCTGCCCCGTATGACAAGCAATGATGCCCTCCATGTCATCAACAAGTTGTTTCACAATGCTAAGGCCCAAACCGCTGTGGCCTTCTCCTTTTGTGGTCTTTCCCGGTGTAAACAGGGCTTTCCGTAAACTCTCGGGAATGCCGGCACCCGTGTCGGTCACTACCATCTCAACCCAGTTGCTATGCCCTTGCCAAACCGGGGCCGAAGTCTTGATTGTAACGGTTCCGCCGGTCTCACACATGCTTTCAGCAGCATTCCTGACCAGATTGATAAGGATCTGGCGGATGGCAGGCGGGCCAGCGTTAACTAACGTTTGAGTGTTACACAGTAGCACGTTCAAATGCAGGTTGCCGTCGCTGAAAAGGCTGTCTTCCAGTACGCGGGCGAGGCTTGATATCTCTGCGTTCAGATCGGCTGCTCCGTCGCCAATATCGCGGGTTGTGGTGTGGGTGAGTTGCAGCAGCAAATTGCCTGCCCGATCTATTTCATCCCGCACGACATCCAGTTCTCCCTGCATTTCCTGATCGCTAAGCCGGCTTTTGAGTTGGTGGATGTACTGGCGAATGATGGTCAGAGGATTGCTGATTTCATGCACTTGCCTGTGCAGTTTTTCCAGCGCGATCTGGCGATTCAGGTCTGCTTCCTCTGTGCTGATCTCCAGGGAAGCGCTCTTGTCCTGAAGTGTCGCGGAAAGTTTTTGGACAAAAAGATTTACCAGCTCTGCAGATGTATCGGGTGTCTTGCCATCGGTGCCCAGCACAAATACGCCGGGGCAACGATTACCTGTAATCACGGGAACAGCGGTTAGTGATGGGGTTCTGAGCAGAGATAAAAGCTGGTTGTCGAGCACGTTTGGCGTGCGCCCACTCAGGCTGACCTGCGTTCTCGATGCAAAAGCCTCACTCAAGGCACTGCCACCGGCTTGTGCGTTTATAACCAGGCGCGGGTTGTCCCCTGCGGTGCCTGACAGAAGTACAAGGCTGTCATCGTCGAGCCCAAAGCACAGTGCAGGCAGCCCGGTAATCAGCGTAAGGCTACTGACAGTTTCCGCAAGAATAGCGCCACTGGTGCCGGCCAAATCTGCAAAGCCAAGAGCTTGCTGCGCAATGGCCTGTCGCAATACGGTCTGACGGAGTTTTTTTGATGCGGGCTCGGCGCTGTAGCTGTTGATTAGCGGAATTCCCATAGACTCTGCCATTTGGGAAACGTCCAGGTTGATGCGCCGGTTGACTTCACGGACCAGGTCTTCGCTGAGTCCGAACATGGTGCCCGCGGCTGCAATGCCGGCAGAATCGGACAAGGCGAGGCGGGTGGATAGGCTGATAACTTTTACCAGATGCCCTGCGTCCCGTAACTCTGAGGGTAACGCCTGTTGATAGCGCATGGCGTCTGCTGCCATTGACCCCAAGCCCCAGGAGGTAACCAGCTCTGCTGCGATCTCGGACTGACGATTCATGAATTCTTGCCGCGCCTCCATATCAGGCGTCTTTATTGCGATCAGTTCGCCGATGTTGTGAAGCATACCGAGCATGAAGGCTTCATCGGCTTCCGGATAGCGGGTCAGGGTTGCCAGAGCACGAGCCGTAAGTGCTGTAGTCAGCGCATGTCGCCAGAAATCCCGCAACTGTTGCCAGGCGCCACCGCCCAAGTCAAAAAGTACCTGGCGGAGGGCGACGGTCAGTATCAGTGTTTTGAAGCGTCGTGTTCCAAGGCGCATTAATGCCTGATCAATGGATCGTATTCCGGGGGTGGGGCCATAGAGAGCGGAATTGGCCAAGGCAAGAATTCGAACCACCAAGGCGGTATCCGATGCGACGATTTCGCTGATAGCACGATAGTTGTCATCCCGGTGGCAGGCTTCAAGCGCGCGCAGGGTGACTTCCGGAAGGCTCGGGAGCTGGAGGTCGGGAACTGTATTCATAGGCTTGCCTGTAGAGCGCGCTGAAATCACATTATGAAACTGTGTTCATTTTTATTAGTAGTCGAGCTTAGTCAAAAAGTCGG
This sequence comes from Marinobacter xiaoshiensis, assembly GCF_031631795.1. NCBI lineage: Bacteria > Pseudomonadati > Pseudomonadota > Gammaproteobacteria > Pseudomonadales > Marinobacteraceae > Marinobacter > Marinobacter xiaoshiensis. The sequence goes on along the minus strand of NZ_JAVMBO010000018.1, from coordinate 305,984 downwards.
GAAGTTTAAACATCAACTGTACTTTTTTTGATCGGTATATTCATTGGAACGTGATGTGTGTACAATTTTTACAGGTTAATGTGCCGTTTGTTGTTCCTGCAAGGATGTAAGGTCATCCGCCATGAGTGCTCAGCAATCACCAATACGCAAAGCTAACCCGCCCAGAACCATCGCCATAACTGGCGGCAAGGGTGGAGTGGGGAAGACATCTGTTGCGCTGAATTTGGCGCTCACGCTGGCGCGCCAAGATAAACGTGTACTGCTTTTGGACGGTGATACAGATCTTGCCAATGTAAGCATTATGCTGGGGCTGTACCCCGAGCGCACACTGGCGCATGTGGTTGCCGGTGAATGCCGTCTGGAAGACATACTTCTGGAGGTGAGTTACGGCTTGCATATCCTGCCCGGGGCGTCCGGTGTCCAGGAATGCATGGATATGGCACCCGAGGACAGCTTCCGCATTCTGCGTGCGCTTTCAATGCTGGAACGACGCTATGACTGCGTGATAACGGATACTGCAGCTGGTCTTCAGCCGACTGGTTTGCACATGATTGCAGCTGCGGAACTGGCCTGTGTGGTGGTAACGCCAGACCCAGCCTCTCTGACAGACGCCTTTTCCCTGATCAAGGTATTGAGGCGCCGTGGCTATAAACGAACGCCCAGTGTGTTGATCAATATGGCGCAGGGTGCCAGTCAGGCGCGCTCGGTGTTTCAACGCCTCGATGCCGCCGCGCGTCGTCACCTTGAGTGCTCCCTGCATTACATGGGCGGAATATGGCGCGATGAGACGCTGCGCCAATCAGTATTGAATCAGAAGCCGGTTGCACTCTTGCCACAGTCTGACCCGTCGTGCCGACAGTTCGGTACATTGGCGGACATGCTTGAGGTGCGACTCACGCAACTCCCTGTGCGCAAAGCGGGTATAGCTGCCTATTGGCATTCCGTTTCGAAGCGTCAGCAGACCCGTGAGCAGAAGCCGGAAGTAACAAAGCCCTCGGTCAGCCCCCGGGATCGCTGCCTGAAGGCTGTTGCTGAGCTGGAAGCAGTGCTTGGGCCGGTAAGTGATAACGCTATGCTGCGCTATGACGTTTTTATGCGCCTGTTTGCCTTGCTGGGGCGCACGCCCGACAACGACACTATTGAGATTATCCAGACCGGGCTGAGTGCTATTGCCTGGGAAGGCCTGAATCGGGAGCAACGTGAACATCTCGCAGCGCACCTCAGGCATTTGGCGGAAGAAATTTCGCCACCCGACACAGATATGACCCCGGGTGATAGCAGTGCTCTTGCGCAGAGTCTCCCTCAGCCGGTACTCCCCGAGCCATTTTATGATCGCATCAGTTTTGGTGATCAGGAAAACCTGGTTAGAGTTTTGAAAGAACAGCCTTCCGGTATTTCACTGAGCCAATTGCTACGGTCTTTGGTTGATGAAGAAGGCAGTGGCGCCTGAGCAAGGTTGCTTGGGTGCAAGTACGGGAACATGTCGGCTAATTCGCTATTTCTTCCGGGGCGTTTGTAGAGCAGCACTTTGTGCTGGCGCTGTTGCGTGAGTTTTGGTGATAACCTTGCGGTTTGTCACCACACTGCCATGATTCTTGTGCAAGTATTGGGAGCTGCAGGAAATCATGAAAAAGGAATTTTCGTTATCGTAAACCAAACAAAGGAGGCTGGAATGTCTTCGTCCAAGGTACTTGAGCAACTGCGAGGCAAGCATGTTCTGATTACCGGCACCACGGGGTTCCTGGGCAAGGTTGTTCTGGAAAAACTGATTCGGGCGGTGCCTGATATTGGTGGTATACATCTTCTGATACGGGGCAATAAGCAGAACCCTGATGCCCGTAGTCGATTCCTCCAGGAAATTGCCACCTCGTCTGTGTTTGATCGTTTGCGTCAGGAGGACAACGAAGCGTTCGAGTCGTTTCTGGAAGAGCGCCTGCACTGTGTCACAGGAGAGGTAACTGAACCCGGTTTTGGTCTGCAGCCCGAGGCCCTTCAAAAGCTGGCTGACAGCATCGATGCGGTCGTTAATTCCGCTGCCAGTGTCAACTTTCGCGAAGAGCTCGACAAGGCACTAACGATCAATACCTTGTGCCTGGAAAACATTGCGGAGCTGGCGCAACTGAACCCCAACCTTGCGGTTGTTCAGGTTTCAACCTGCTATGTAAACGGAATGAACTCCGGCCAGGTTACCGAATCGGTAATTAAGCCTGCGGGTGAGGATATTCCTCGCAGCGCCTCAGGCTACTATGAAATAGAAGAGCTGATCCGGGTGCTTAACGACAGCATCGCAGATGTGCGTTCGCGCTATACCGGCAAAATGCTGGAGCGCAAGCTTGTAGACCTGGGGATCCGTGAGGCAAACCGATACGGCTGGAGTGACACCTATACCTTTACTAAATGGCTGGGCGAGCAGCTGCTAATGAAAGCACTGAAGGGTCGCTCCCTTACCATTGTACGCCCGTCCATAATTGAAAGCGCTCTGGAAGAGCCAGCGCCTGGCTGGATTGAAGGTGTAAAAGTGGCGGATGCCATCATTCTTGCTTACGCTCGGGAAAAAGTAACCCTCTTCCCCGGCAAGCGCTCTGGCATTGTTGATGTTATTCCCGTTGATCTGGTTGCAAACTCCATCATTCTTGCGGTGGCTGAAGCATTGAGCGAGCCGCCGGAGTCGAGGATCTACCAGTGTTGCAGTGGCAGTTCCAACCCGGTGTCTGTGGGTGCGTTCATTGATCATCTGCTGGCGGAAGCCAAGACCAACTACGCCGCCTACCCAAACCTGTTTTACCGTCGGCCCGTCAAACCCTTCATTGCAGTAAATCGCGCTCTGTTCGATGCCTTGGTGGGCGGTGCCCGTATTCCATTGAGTATGGCAAGCCGCATGAAGGGGCTGTTGGGGCAGGGGCGCGAGCTTAAGGTCTTGCAAAACCTTGATACCACTCGTTCATTGGCAACCATTTTCGGCTTTTACACTGCCCCGGATTATATCTTCCGCAATGACGAGCTTCTGGCTTTGGCCACGCGCATGGGGGAGGTAGATAAGGCATTGTTTCCTGTGGATGCCCGCCAGATTGATTGGGCAGTATATTTACGCAAGATTCACCTGGCTGGCCTGAACCGGTACGCACTTAGTGCGAAAAAAGCCCGTGGTCCACGGAGTTCCCGGGGACGAAAGAAAGCTGCGTGATTTTATCTGGCCCGATTAAACGGGGGCTGGTTTACCTCCCCGGGAAGTAGGGCCGCCTTTAATTTGAAGCCCATACTGTTTGGAAATTACCCTTGAATTCTTGCAGGTTACTGAACTTTTTAAGCTAAAAGTTCAAGTACGTTAGGACGTTAGTCTAATTCATTGTGTGGTAGCTCACATGTTGAACTACGGCTATGTGTCCGCAGGGCCTGCACGCCCTACCGCTCTGGATTGACAAAATCGACAATGACAACAAACTCTGATCAAAGGGGAGCACTATGACTGATAAAAACCTTTATCCGGTAAGCCCGGAAGTGGCCAAACGGGCCTTGGTAAACCGGGAGCAGTATGACGAAATGTATCGTCAGTCCATCGCAGATCCGGATGCGTTCTGGGGAGAGCATGGAAAGCGAATTGACTGGATCAAGCCCTACACCAAAGTCAAGAACACCACATTCGACCCTGAAAACGTTTCCATCAAGTGGTTTGAAGATGGTGAGTTGAATGCTTCTGCAAACTGCCTGGATCGACATCTTGAAACCCGCGGCGATCAGACGGCCATTATTTTTGAAGGCGACGACCCAGCCGAATCCCGTCACGTCAGTTATCGCGAGTTGCACGAAGAAACCAGCAAGTTTGCTAACGTACTTAAAAGCCTTGGCGTAAAAAAAGGTGATGTTGTCACGATTTATATGCCAATGATTGTTGAAACCGCCGTGGCCATGCTGGCCTGTACCCGTATTGGTGCTATCCATTCAGTTGTTTTTGGGGGCTTCTCGCCCGAAGCATTGGGTGCCAGAATTGTGAACGGCAAGTCGCGCTTTGTTGTTACTGCCGATGAAGGGCTCCGCGGTGGTCGCAAGGTGCCACTGAAAAAGAACGTGGATGCTGCCCTGAAAGACAGGGAAGGCGCGGCCGTTGAGAAGGTTGTGGTTGTCAGCCGCACAGGAAACAAAGATCTGCCCTGGAGTGATGGCCGGGATGTGCGCTATGAAGATTTGATGGCAACCGCATCCGCTGACTGCCCGCCAGAGCCAATGAATGCGGAAGATCCTTTGTTCATGCTCTACACCTCAGGGTCTACTGGCGCCCCCAAAGGTGTTTTGCATACTACCGGTGGCTATCTCGTATACGCCTCCATGACGCATGAGTATGTGTTTGATTACAAAGAAGGTGATGTCTACTGGTGCACCGCAGACTTTGGCTGGGTAACAGGCCATAGTTACATTCTTTATGGGCCTCTGTGTAACGGTGCAACATCGCTTCTGTTTGAAGGCGTTCCCAACTACCCGGACAGCTCACGTATGGGCCAGGTTGTAGACAAGCACCAGGTCAACATCCTGTACACAGCGCCAACGGCTATTCGGGCACTGATGGCCGAAGGCGAAGCCTGCATGGCGGGTACAACGCGCAAGAGCCTGAAGTTGCTGGGTTCTGTGGGCGAACCCATAAACCCGGAAGCCTGGGAATGGTACCACCGTGTAATCGGCAACAGCCAATGCCCGATCGTGGATACCTGGTGGCAAACGGAAACCGGCGGCATTTTGATTGCGCCACTACCCGGCGCCATTGATTTGAAACCGGGCTCCGCGACCGTACCTTTCTTTGGCGTGAAGCCGGGCCTGATGGACAACGAAGGGAATCTGCTAGAAGGAAAAGCTGATGGTAACCTGGTTATTCTGGACAGCTGGCCTGGGCAGATGCGCACGATCTATGGTGACCATGAGCGCTTTATCCGAACCTATTTCAGTGCCTACCCCGGAATGTACTTTTCCGAAGATGGCGCACGCAGAGATGAAGACGGGTATTACTGGATTACCGGCCGCGTTGATGATGTGCTTAATATTTCCGGGCACCGCCTCGGCACCGCTGAAGTTGAAAGCGCCCTTGTGGCCCACGACAAGGTGGCAGAAGCCGCAGTTGTTGGTTTCCCCCATGACATAAAGGGTCAGGGGCTGTATGTTTACGTGACTCTGATGCAGGGTGAAGAGCCTTCAGATGAGCTCAAGAAAGAGCTGGTACAATGGGTTCGTAAGGAAATTGGCCCCATTGCCTCTCCGGATGTTATCCAGTGGGCGCCGGGCATGCCTAAAACGCGGTCAGGCAAAATTATGCGCCGGATTTTGCGTAAGATTGCTGCTAACGAGCACGACCAGTTGGGAGACACATCCACACTTGCAGATCCGAGTGTAGTGGACGATCTGATCAGCAATCGTGAGTTTAAATAAGGTCTGATAACAGGCCGAAAACCTGTGAGGAATCGGTTTAATGACACAAACAATTATCGTCGCTGATGATCATCCGCTGTTTCGGGCTGCCCTGAAACAGGCGGTCAGTCAGGCGGTACCTGATGCGGAAACAGTAGAAGTTGACAGCATCAAGGCACTCCAGGCGTCGGTAGATTCGCACCCGGATGCAGATCTGGTCCTGCTTGATCTGAATATGCCGGGTGCCCACGGTTTCTCGGGGTTGGTGTTCATGCGTGGACAATACCCCGGGCTACCCGTGGTGGTTGTGTCAGGGTCGGAACAACTGCAGGTAATGCGGCGCTCGATTGACTATGGGGCGTCTGGCTTTATTCCGAAGTCGGCGCCGCTGCCCACCATCACCGAGGCTATACGGGCTGTTCTTGAGGGGGATGTGTGGCTGCCGGAAGGTGTAGCAGACAAGCTTGAGCGCATGCATGCCGACACCACAGACTTCTCTGAAAAGCTGGCGTCACTGACCCCGCAACAATTCCGGGTTCTGGGTATGCTGGCGGAAGGCCTTCTGAACAAGCAGATTGCTTACGATCTCGAGGTGTCTGAGGCAACGATCAAGGCGCACATCACAGCTGTGTTCCGTAAGCTTGGGGTTCGTAATCGCACCCAGGCGGTAATCGCGATACAGCAGATGGAGATCGATCCAGCGGATCAGTCGTTGTCTGGCAGCTGAGGTAGACCCAGTAAGTCAGGAGACCGGGCAGGGGAGGTGTTCCCAAAATGCGGTGTGAATACATCCCTGTAAGCTCGGCTCCGTCATCCATGGCTCCGCACGGTTTTAGGAACATCTCCCCCGCCCGATCCGGCATTTGAGGGAACGTCGGCTACTTGCTCCCCGCGTACCCCAGCTCTTTATCCACCAGATTGAACAGTTCTTCACCACCGTGCCAGCGATCAAAGTTTTCAAGAAACTGATCGGTAAGCGCACGATGCCAGCCGATAAAGTCACCGGCCATGTGTGCCGTCATGATGACGTTTTCCATGTCCCAAAGCGGGTGGTCTTCCGGTAAGGGCTCTTCCTCGAATACATCAAGCCCGGCGCCAGCAATGTCACCACTCTCCAGAGCAGCAATAAGATCGGCTGTTTTTACAATCGGGCCGCGGCCAACGTTAATCAGGCGCGCCGTGTTTTTCATGGCCTTGAAGGCTTTTTCGTCAAACAACCCCTCAGTTTGCGGCGTCAGCGGTGCAGCAATCACCACGTAATCGGCCAGTTCCAGCTGGTGGTATAACTCATCATTACCATGAACCGCTACAAAATCCGGGTCGTCCGTACGGGCGGTTCTGGCAATGCCGTGGGGCTTCATTCCAGCAGCGGCAACAAGGCGGCCAATCTGCCTGCCAATAGAGCCTGCACCAACTACCAGAACCTGCTTGCCTGTTGCTCTTTCCGTATCCCGATGCTTCCACTTGTGTTTCATTTGCAGGCGGATTGAGCCGGGAAAATCCTTGGCAAACATCAGGATGGTGCATAGCACATATTCAGCGATGGTGCGGTCAAATATGCCTCTGGCGTTAGTGACTACCACACTGCTGTTTGTGAGGGCAGGGAACATCAGCGCATCTACCCCGGCGCTGGTGGCGTGTATCCATCTCAATTTGTCCGCACAGCCCCAGGCAGCCTCCAGCGCCTCGGTTCTAAAATCTGTCACCATCATCACATCAGTACCCGGCAAGGTGCTTCGCAGGGTTGCTTCGTCACTGGCGAAACGCACTTCGGCACGAGCCCGAAGAGAATCCATTCCTGGTGGCTCCTGCTCTCCGGGAGCAGTAAGGACAGTTACAACAGGCTTGCTGAGATGGGACATTGAACCTCCGCGGCTTCGGTTGCTGATTGTCGAGAGTTGTTTTTATGGGCCAGGCATTTTCCTCTACAAAACCCTGAGGTTAGTCTGGTAGGCGGATGTCGTCTGGTCAACCTCAGCTCGCACATACAGTGGTGATCATCGGGAATCCTGGTGGGTACTTGTACCTATCAAACCCTTTCCGGCATTACCTTGTATGCCCGGATTTTCGTGACTAACCTGCAAAGGGGTCTGTTTTGGCCCTCCCGTTCCCGTTGTAGGAGGTTGTTATGGCAAATGGCGCCAATAAAGATACCGGCGAGGATAAAGTGCGGAGAGTGAAATACCGGAAGGCGAAGGCCAGTTGGAACCCTGCAATGCAGGCAATTCCGGTACCGGGGATTAGGCGCATGGTCAATATGGCGGCCACTATGAAGGATGTTATTCATCTGTCGATTGGCCAGCCTGATCTCCCAACACCCAAGCATGTTATTGATGCTTATATTGACGCCCTAAATGCAGGACAAACTGGCTACACCATGGATGCCGGTTTGCCTGAACTGCTAGTGGCCTTAAGGGATTACTACGGCAAACGATACAACCGGAAACTCACCAGAGATAATATTCTGGTGACCAGCGGAGCAACCGAAGCCATGTATCTGGCTATCTCGGCTACATCTGCACCGGGCCGCCAATTTATTGTTACGGATCCTTCTTTCCTGCTTTACGCACCACTTATTCGTATGAACGGGGGAGAGGTCAAGTTTGTACCGACCCGTGTGGAAAACGATCATCAGCTTGATCCCGATGAAGTGATCGCAGCCATGGGGCCGCGCACCTTTGCCTTGATACTGAACAATCCGAATAACCCTACTGGGGCGGTATATCCCCGCAGTACCGTGGAAGCCATTCTGGAAGAGTGTGCCTATCGGGGCATACAGGTGTATGCCGATGAGGTGTACGACCACATGATTTTTGATGATGAAGATTTTGCCAGTGTTCTCAGTTGCTCCGTGGATCTGGACAACATCATGTGCATCAGTAGTTTCTCGAAAACCTACAGTATGGCGGGGCTGCGAGTGGGTTGGGTCATTGCCAGCCAGGCTACGATCAAATACCTGCGGCGCTACCACATGTTCACCACGTCGGTGGCTAATACGCCCTCCCAATATGCGGGAGTGGCAGCATTAACGAGTGACCAGCAGTGCGTTAGGGACATGCTGGATATCTATCGGGAGCGCAGAGATAAAGTAGTGGACTTGATTGATCAGACTCCATACATGACCGGTTACAAACCAGGAGGAGCGTTTTTTGTCTTCCCGGATTTGCCGCCCCATGTTGATGGGTCGGACCTGGCTTTGCGGATGCTCAAAGAAACCGGAGTGTGTGTGGTGCCGGGAGATGCATTTGGAGAGGCCTGTACCAATGCCATTCGGATCAGCTTCTCTACCACTTGCGAGAATCTTGATGCGGCGTTTGATCGTATCATTCCGTGGATGGCCAAACAGAAGTTCTGAGGAGTGCTTATGTCGGCTCTGGATTCGGTCCTTATCCAGTGCCCCTACTGTTGGGAGACGCTGGATATCAGCGTCGACCCTTCAGTGGCGGAACAGGAATATGTTGAAGATTGCCAGGTATGCTGCCAGCCCATTCTATTGCAGGTTGTTTTCGATGATAATCTCACCCCGCATGTAGAAGCCCGGGCCGAAAACGAGTAGAAGTGTTCGGATTCTGACCGATCATTAACCTGCCAATCTTGTCTCGCCTCCCTTGCTGCCGCAGGATAGGGGGTCAGTCCATGGAGATCAAACGATGAAATACACGCACCTTAATGGCCTCTGGGGCTTGGTGTTGCTGGTTCTTGCCCTGACGAGCGGCTGTGCCAGCATGTCCCCTTACGCAATATCGGAAGGGGAGTTGGAACGGCACCTGCGAGATGTTGTTAGCGATTTTGATCGCACTCAGTTAAAGAATGGCTCGCCGCTGAGTATGAGTCTTAGCGATGCCGACATTACCCTGGGACCAGATGGCCGGGATGTGGCAGTGATTGATCTGAAAGGGCAGGTAGCGCTGAACGCTTTTCTGGCCAAACTACCGGTTGATATTGCCCTGAAAGTGGAAGGCGCACCGGTTTATGACAGCAAGGAAAAAGCCATCTATATTCGCAGGATCAAGTTACTTGAAAGCAGCATAGATTCCGGCTTTTTCAAGGGTGACCTTGCGCCCGTTACCGACACCGTGATGAGTGTGGTGGCTCAGATGCTGGAAACCATGCCGGTATATCGTCTGGACGAATCCAATATGGCCCAGCGTATGTTTGGAATGGTGCCGATGGATGTGCGTGTAGCGCCGGGGCGTCTTGAGTTTGTAATGGCTGACAAGTAAGCGGCTTTTATCAGACCAGAGCCAGAAACTGCTTCCTGGCTCTGGTTAAGCAATCGATCAGGCCGACAGCCGTTGGCAGATTGCCTCTCCGATTTCCTGTGTTCCCCGTCGCGCGCCGGCATTTTCCGCCAGGTCTGCCGCTACTGCACCAAAAAGCTCTTTGCCAGCGGTCGCCATTACCGGGTCTTTCCGGCCAAACCACTCCAGCATACGTGCCGCAGTAAACAGCATGGCGGTTGGATCTGCCAAGCCTTGACCCGCGATGTCTGGGGCGCTGCCATGGGTTGGCTCAAACATGGAAGGCATGTCCGGGTCGGTGGGGTTCAGGTTGCAGGAAGGGGCAACGCCCATACCGCCGGATAATACGGCCGCAAGGTCTGTAAGAATATCTCCCTGCAGGTTGCTCGCAACCACCACATCGAACGCCCAGGGGACTTGCACAAACTTCATGCAGGCTGCATCCACCAGTTCGTGGTGCGTGGCCACATCCGGGTATTCCTTGCTGATTTCTTCGAAGGCTTCAGTGTACATATCGCCCCAATAACGCAGCGCATTACGTTTGGTGATCAGGCACACCTGGCTTTCACATGTGTTGCCATTGAGCGTGCGAAACTCCCGAATGCGTCCTTCGGTTGAGCGATCCGCCGCTCTGGCACGAGCCTGCTCAAAGCCATAGCGAATAATGCGATTGGTGGCTTTGCGGGTAAACACCTCCATTTGGGTCGCAATCTCATCCTCGGTGCCTTTGCGCAGGCGCCCGCCCTGACTCACGTACTCGCCCTCGGAATTCTCCCGAATCACCAGCATATCTATGTCTTTTGCGCGCTCATCAGCGAGATATTGGCGGGCGCCGGGCAGCAGGCGAGCTGGGCGCTCACATACCCACTGATCAAAGCCTTTGCGCATTTCCAGTAGCGGTGCCAATGAAACGCTATCGGTCAAAAGGTAGCGATCGGGATCGTTCAAGGGGCCGGGATCACCCAGAGCACCCAGTAATATGGCGTCATAAGCTTTGAGTTGAGCGAGGGCATCCTCTGGCATGGATTCACCATGCTCTTGGTGCCAGGCGTGCGACGGCCACGGGAACTGATCCCACTCTAGGTTGAGGTTGTGCTTGGTGCGCAGGGTTTCCAGGCAGCGTATGGCTTCCCCAACAACCTCCGGGCCAATACCGTCGCCCGGTGTTACTGCAATGCGGGTAGTTTGGGCCATTTTGGAGACTCCTTTTAAAATTGACTCGTATGGATAACCAACCCAGTTTAGTCAGGGAAGCCGGGGTTGCCACCGGTGTGGGAAATAAACCCCTTTTACCCACCTGCAGCCCGGCGCTATAGTGTGTCCGCAATTGGCGCATTCGTGCTTTTTTCGTTTCAACTTACTACAGGAAGGCAGCTTTGCTTTACCGACTTCTTACCGTCATTGGCGGCCTGGTATTTGTGGCGGCGCTCTTTGCGCTGGTATGGATTTTCTGCAAAAAGTTTCTGCAGCGCCACGGCGTTATCGATAACCTTTCAGACCGCACAACCGAGCTCGCTACCTGGACCTTTGCCGGCATCAGCATTGGGTTGGTGTTTGCCGTAGTTGGAGCGTTTATCCTTGGGCCTTGGGCGTTCTATCGCACCCTGCGTGGGCACGGGGTCGACATCTCCGATGGCGCGGCCATTTGGTGGGGATTCGGTATAGTGTTGGCCTCCCTCGGCATTACCGCAGTCGGTTTTTTCGGCTTTCTGATTGCTGTGGGTGCTTACTGAATCGCCTTGAGCTGCTCCCGAAACCATATAAGCGCCGGCTCCTGGCCGTAGGCTGTGTGCCAGTACAGGTGCACATCGACTGAGGGCAGGTCGGCTGGCGGGTTCATTATGGTGATGTTTGCCCGCTCGGAAATAATCTGGGCGTAGGTTTCCGGCATAGTCAGCAACAGGTCCGTTTTCTCCACCACCCGGCAGGCGGCGTAATAGTGCTGACAGCGCAGGCGGATGCTGCGCTGAACCCCTAGCCTTGATAATTCAAAATCCTCAATTCCCGGCCCTTCTGCGCGTGATGAAACCAGTACGTGGCGCGCAGAAAGGTAGCCGTCCATATCCAGCGTGTTTCCCGCCAGGGGATGACCCTCCCGCGCCAGAACCACAAGCCTGTCTTGCCTGAGAAGTTCATGGGATGTCTGGTTGCTGACCGGCAGTAAAACATCCACAGCGAAGTCCAGTTTGCCTGCGGCCAATTGCGTTTCCATATCCCGCCGGGGAATCCGTTTGCTGGCTATCTCCAACTCCGGATAGGCGTTTAATCGTTGCATCAGCGGTGGCAGAAACGTTGATTCCAGTACATCCCTCAGCCCCAACGAATAGGTTTTGCGCTGATTCGCCGGGTCAAACGCATGGAATTGATTCACCGCTCCCTGAATCTGCGTAAGCCCAGGCTTCATGGATTCCAGGAAGCGACGGGCCAGAGGTGTAGGCACCATTTGATTGCCCTGGCGGGTGAACAGCGGATCGTCAAAATGGTCGCGCAATCGGGACAGCGAATGGCTAACGGCGGGCTGGGTAAGGTGTAACGCCTTTGCCGCCCGGGTAAGGCTGCCTTCCCGATAAATCGTGTCAAACACATGCAGCAGGTTGAGATCCAGACGATTCCCGGCCATAGTCATTAATCTCTATAAGAATTAGTTTCATTAATAGTAAACGATAAGAATAATTCAGTCGCGTAATAGTTTGAGCAGCCCTAGACTGGTTTAATCGTGCTTATAGTCATCGCACCGTTTGCTGGTCTATCTAATAGATGTTGTTCAATTTCTGAGAGGGTTTGGCAATGGATTTCAGTATCTCCGAGAAAGGTCAGGATTATCTCGAGCGTGTAAAAGCGTTTATGGCGGAAGAAATTCTCCCGGTAGAAGCCCAGTACCATAAGGAACTGGCGTCTCTGGACAATCGCTGGGTTGTACTGCCAATCATCAAAGAATTGAAAGAAAAGGCAAAGGCACAGGGCCTATGGAATATGTTTTTCCCGGATGAGGAGCATGGTTGTGGCCTGCTCAACTCCGACTACGCCCTGATTGCTGAAGAAACGGGTCGCAGCTTTATTGCCCCCGAAATTTTCAACTGCAACGCGCCCGACACTGGCAACATGGAAGTGCTCATTCACTATGGCTCCGAGGAGCAAAAAGCTGAATGGCTGCCACGTTTGCTCAGTGGTGAAATCCGCTCAGCGTTCTGCATGACTGAACCAGCCGTAGCCTCCTCTGATGCTACCACCATGGAAGCAACCGCCGTGGTTGAGGGTGACGAAGTGGTGCTTAATGGGCGCAAGTGGTGGAGCACCGGCATTGGCCACCCGGACTGTAAAGTGGCCATCTTTATGGGGCTGACGGATCCCGACGCCCACAAACACCGCCGCCACTCCATGGTTCTGGTGCCGCTTGATACCCCGGGCATTACAATTGAACGAATGCTTCCCGTATTCGGCGAGTACGACGAGCCCTACGGTCACGGCCAGGTACTGTTCGAGAACGTGCGCCTACCCAAGAGCGCATTTATTGCCGGCCCCGGCCGCGGTTTCGAAATTGCCCAGGGTCGCCTTGGACCTGGCCGAGTACACCATTGCATGCGCGCAATTGGCGCAGCGGAGCGCACACTGGAGTTGCTGGTGAAGCGCTCCCTGAGTCGCGAAGCCTTTGGGCGCCCACTGGCCAAACTGGGCGGCAACCCGGACATCATCGCCAACGCCCGCATGTCGATTGAACAGGCCCGTTTGCTGACCCTGAAATGTGCTTGGGCACTGGACACCAAAGGTATTGCCGGTGCGATTCAGGAAGTGGCCATGATCAAGGCGCTGATTCCAAACATGCTGCAAACCATTGTGGATCAAGCGATCCAGATTCACGGCGGCGCCGGTGTGAGCGATGATGATTTCCCGCTTACTCAATTGTTTGCCTATGCTCGTGTACTGCGATTGGCAGATGGCCCGGATGAAGTACATCGTGCCACGGTTGCTCGCCTCGAATTACGCAAATATAAAAATTGATGGTATAGCGCTAATGATGAGAGGAGCTGGCGGGGTGGGAGCTTCTGAAACTGTGCGGAGCCATGGATGGCGGAGCCAAGCCTACATGGATGTATTCACGGCGTGTTTCAGAAGCTCCCACCCCGCTGGCTCCGTCACACTCTATAGTTGACGTTTTTAAACAACAAACAACGGACAACCCCATGACACAAAGAGTATTCGTAACAGGCGGCGCAAGCGGCCTTGGCCGAGCCATTGCACTGCGTTATGCCAGAGAAGGCGCCAAAGTCTGCATCGGTGACATCAATCCCGAACAGGGCGTAGGCGTTGAGCAGGAAATTAACAATGCCGGCGGTGAAGGCTACTTTGTTGAGTGCGACGTTCGGCGCCTGACAGATCTCGAAAAAATCTGCGCCGATCTCACCGAGAAGTGGGGTGGCGTAGACGTAGTGGTGAATAACGCAGGTGTGGCCTCTGCCGGCTCCATTGAAGACACCACCATGGCCGACTGGGAATGGATTATCGACATCAACGTACTGGGTGTTGTGCGCGGCTGTAAGGCGTTCACGCCGCAGTTCAAAAAGCAGGGCTCAGGAACCTTCGTGAACATTGCCTCCATGGCGGGCCTCATGCTCGCACCGCTAATGGACAGCTACAATGTATCCAAGGCCAGTGTTATAGCATTGTCCGAAACCCTGCGCCAGGAACTGCGGGATGATGGCATTCACGTGAGCTGTGTGTGCCCTGCATTTTTCCAGACCAATCTCACGCAAAGCATGCGTTCGGACCTTCCCGGCATACAGCAAAATGTCAACAAGCTCATGAAACGCTCGACAATAACTGCAGATCAGGTTGCCGACGACATAGTGCGTTCGGTGCAGAAAAAAGACTTCTGGGTACTGCCCCACGTGAAAGAGCGCCGCTTGTGGATACTCAAGCGCTATGCGCCAGCGGTGTTCGACAAACTGATGTACGAAGAGAGCAAGCGCTGGATGAAGAAGATGGGCAACAAGGCCAAAGCCTGATTAGCACACGGGAACAAAAGGAGAGTGATGAATGACCCAGATTGACCAGGCAGCAGATATCCGCGAAGGCGAAGAGCTGGATATATCCGCAGTAGACCGCTTCATGAAAGGCGCCATCCCGGACTTGACCGGCGAGCCGGTTATCCGCCAATACCCGGGTGGCGCTTCCAACCTCACCTATCAGGTTGACTACGGCGACCGTTCCTTTGTTTTGCGTCGCCCGCCCTTCGGCAAAATTGCGAAATCCGCCCACGACATGCTGCGTGAAGCCAGAGTGATGCAGGCGCTGAAGCCTGTGTACCCTTATGTGCCCAACATCATTGCCATTTGCGACGATCACGATGTGTTGGGTTGCGATTTTTACGTGATGGAACGCCTGAAAGGCATCATTCTGCGCCAGGATTTCCCCAAAGATCTTGAAATGGATGAAGCCGACACCCGCAAGCTTTGCCTGAGCGTAATCGACAAGATGGTGGGCTTGCATCGCGTTGACGCCAAAGCCGCAGGCCTTGATTCCCTGGGTAAGGGCGAGGGTTATGTACAGCGCCAGATCGGCGGCTGGAGCGATCGATTCCGTAAGGCTCGCACGGACGACGTCGGCGACTTTGAGGAAGTGATGGCCTGGCTCAGCGAAAAAATGCCAAACGATGTGGCCCAGGTAGTGATTCACAACGACTACCGCTTCGACAACGTTGTATTGAACCCCGACAACCCCTTTGAAGTGATCGGGGTTCTGGATTGGGAAATGGCCACCATTGGCGACCCGCTGATGGATCTGGGCAATACGCTCGCCTACTGGATAGAGGCAGATGACGATGAATCCTTCAAGATGCTGCGCCGTCAACCTACACACCGCCCCGGAATGCTTACCCGTAAAGAAGTGGTTGAGTACTACATGGAGAAGTCCGGCTTTCGGGCAGATAATTTCGATTTTTATGAGATCTACGGGTTGTTCCGTTTGGCGGTGATCGTGCAGCAGATCTACTACCGCTTCTACCATGGCCAAACCAGCGACAAGCGTTTTGCCATATTCGGCCACGCAGCCAACAGCCTGGAGAAGCGCTGCAAGCGTTTGATCGCAGAGAGCTCTCTGTAATGGCTACGGTGTACCTGGTACGCCATGGCCAGGCCAGCTTTGGTAAAGAAAATTACGATCAGCTTTCAAAGAAGGGCTGGGAGCAGGGCAAGGTGCTCGGCCGCTGGATGGCCGATAAATTTGAACCGGCGGCGATTTTTGGCGGCGACTTGCAGCGGCATCGCGAAACCGTAGAAGCCATTGCAACCGGGTACGGCGCGGAGTTGCCGGATATGCAGGTTGCGCTGGGTTTTAACGAGTTTGATCATGAGTCCATCGTAAACGCCTATAAACCCCAGTGGCGAGATCGGCAGGTGATGGCGAGGGACCTTGCGGCTTCTCCGAAGCCCGCTGCGGCCTTCCAGAAGGCATTTGTTGAAGCCGTGCGCCGCTGGGCGTCTGGCAAGTTCGATAGTGAATACGATGAGACCTGGGGGGAGTTCAAAGCCCGGGTTCTCTCGGCCTTTGATGAAATGATCGAGTATGCAGACGGCGGCGATGTTCTGGTGTCCACATCCGGCGGGCCTATTGCCGTTATGTGCCAGCACCTTTTGAGCCTGAGCGACGAACGCACATTAGGGCTGAACGAAGTCATCGCTAATACCAGCGTTACCCGTGTGCTCTATTCCGCGGGCCGCCGCAGCCTGTCTGTTTTCAATAATTACAGCCACCTGGAAGCGGAAGACCCCGCCCTGGTGACCTTCCGATAACGAATTGAGGTGAACCAATGAGCAAGAAAGACCTGTTTGATCTGACTGGAAAGATTGCCCTGATTACCGGTGCGAGCCGTGGTATAGGTGAGAGCATTGCCCGCACACTGGCGGATTACGGCGCCCACGTGATTGTAACCAGCCGCAAGATTGATGGCTGTGAAGCCGTCGCCAGCAGCATTCGTGAAGCGGGTGGTAGCGCTGAAGCCTACGCTTGCCACATTGGTGAGATGGATCAGATAGAAGCGATCTGGGCTCATATCGAAAAAGAGCACGGCAAGCTGGATATTCTGGTAAACAACGCCGCAGCCAACCCGTATTTTGGCCCGGTTGAGGACACAGACCTGGGTGCCTTCCAGAAAACCATTGATGTGAATATTCGCGGCTACTTCTTTATGTGCGCTCGCGGTGCGCAACTGATGAAGAAGAACGGCGGTGGTTCAATCATAAACGTGGCGTCAGTAAACGGTGTGAACCCGGGCCATTATCAGGGCATCTATTCGGTGACCAAGGCCGCAGTTATCTCAATGACCAAATCCTTTGCCATGGAACTGGGCCAGCAGAATATTCGTGTGAATGCCTTGCTGCCGGGGCTCACAGACACCAAGTTTGCCAGTGCCTTGACTACCAACGAAGCTATTAAAAAGCAGGCTATGGCACACATTCCCATGAAGCGTGTGGCCGATCCCAACGAGATGGCAGGCACTGTGTTGTATCTGGCATCGGGTGCATCCAGCTACACCACCGGCGCCTGCATTAATGCCGATGGCGGTTACCTGACGGTCTGATTGCCCGCTATCTATTGCGTGAGGCGACTTCGGGGCTTGGCTTGCAGGTCAGCGCTTTGAAGTCGCCGCCCAACTCCGATATCCGCCGGGTCAGGTGATCAAGCTGTGAGGCGTGGCTTGCCAGCAGCAGTTCCTGAATCAACGAATTCATGGCTACCATGCTTTCATCTATCCTTTGCGCATAGGCATCGCCCCGGCCCGCTTTTGGGTTGTTAATCAGTTCAGTAATCGTTGCTTCAAAATCAGCCTGGCTGCGATATTCGAGAGCATTTAGCAGGGTATCCTGCCAATTTCGACGGCCTGCGAGCCAGATTTCAGTCTGCCCGGCACGGTCTTCTGACCAGACCTTGATAATGTCTTTCTGAACCGGGTTCAGGCTACCCAGCCAGCGCTCAGCTCGCTCTTCCGTGCGTTCTGCTCGTGCGTGCTCAATTGATTTCGCGTCTCCAGTCAGGAATTCCTCTTCCAACTCTCGCTGGTTTTCTGCCATGTTTTTCGCCAGCTCACGCACTTGCTCATCACTGAGACTGGAAAGCAGGTTCACCGCGCCAGGTGTTATTTGGTGCATCAAGGGCTGGAGAAGCGAAAGGAGCTGGTTTTGATGACTACTTATTTCCGCCGGGCCTGGCTTGCCTTCTGCCAATTCACTCTGGAGGTTGTGTAACCATGCCTGATAGCGCGGGAGTTCGGTGCTACAGTGCCATTGTTTCAGTTCTTCAATGTCGGCATTCAACTGCCGCTTTTGGGGCTTTGTGAGGGTGATGAAATCCTCAACCCACCACACAATGCCCCAGTCAGCGTAACGATAGGCAAGCCGGGTTGAGCTGCACCCTGTGATGACAAGAATTGTGGCCAAAAGAACTGCTGCCGTTCGAACGTTGCTAACTCTAGACTGATCCATAGGGTGCCTTGCTCGGTATGAGCCTATCGATAAAAGGTTGCAAGCTCATTATAATCTCGCGCTTATGCCTTGACAGTCTACGGTATCCGAAGGCTTTTAGATGTGGCCATTCGAAGACCTTTAATTTAATCAGGAGTGCCCATGAGCCGAATTAAACCCGCCCGCCTGCGCCAGTTGGTATTTGGGTTTTATATGTCGGGAATGATGTCTTTGTTGATGTCTGGAGTGATTACATTTATCAACACAGGTATGGATAGCGCATTTATGTATCGCTGGATGCCGGCTTTTCTGGTGGCATGGGCAGTTGCCTTCCCGCTGGTAACCTTTATTGCACCGGTTGCGGTGAAACTCACTGAAATGACGCTGGGGCGACCCGGCAATGAGAATGAGCACACATCTGTAAACTGAAATGTAAAATTCCGTAATCTGTTTTTATTGCCCTCCCGTAGGTTGTTTTACGTGCATGTGAGTTACTGAACTTGTGCATGTTTAAACTACTTGATCCTGGTTTTTAACTTTGGAATAGAGGGCAAGAGGCAATGAAAACAAAAGTTGCACTGACGATGGCCTTGGCTGCCAGCGCGATGCTGGTGGGCTGCAGTGATAATGACAATGACTCTGTAACACAACAACCTACCTCAAAAGTCAGGGCGGTGCATGCGGTTTCCGATGCGCCGGCGGTGAACGTACTTGTGGACGGGAGCCCGGCTATTTCCGGCGCTGAATTCAAACAGGCGGCTGTGATTTCTCCAACGTTGGGAACCTATGCTCTGGCAGTCGAGGCTATCCTCCCTGGCGGCTCCACGACAACAGTTATTGATCCTACCGACGTTACGCTTGAGGATGGCTTCGATTACGACGTAATCGCAGTTGGTGAAGTTGGCAATATTGACGCGTTAATCTTGGCGGATGATGGTTCTCGCACCGATGCCAATGCAGTTCGTTTGCGCGTTGCCCACCTTTCGCCGGCAGCTCAGGCAGCAGCTGCGGGACCCGTTGACGTGTATGTAACTGCTTTCGGTGCTGAACTTCCTCCTGAAGCCAACTTCAGTTTTTCTTTCAAAGAGAGCATTGGACCACTGGAGTTGCCGGCAAATGATTACCAGATTCGTGTGACCCCCGCGGGTTCAGGCACTGTTGTCTTTGATAGTGGCAAAGTGTCTTTGCAGGCAGGCACCAATCTATTGATTGGCGCTGTTGATAACACCGGCGCCAATGGTGACGCCAGCCCGATTAGCCTCGTTGTGTTGAACGGTGGTGATGTCGCAGAAATCTACGACACAGACCAGGCAGCCGGTGTGCGCGTTGTTCATGCTTCCTCTGATGCGCCAAACGTTGACGTGTATGTTGATGGACAATCAACTCCATTGGCAGACATTGCATTTGGCAGTGTTGCTCCGTTCGCCTTCCTGGATGGTTATGCTGCCTTGCCAGCCGGGGATGCTCGCATTCAGGTTGCGGCCGCTGGAACTGGCCTCGGTGGTGGGCTGGTCGTGATTGATGAGACGCTGCCACTTGTTAATGGTCAGGGCTACACGGCGCTGGCAGTTGGTCAACTGGCTGGTATTGAGGCTCTGGTAGTTGAAGATCAGGTGCGCAGCATTGCGACCCAGGCTTCTTTGAGAATCATTCATGCTTCTACTCAGGCAGGTAACGTCGATATTTACCTGGTACCCGGGACTCAGAGCGGCATTGGTAACTTTGCCCCAGCTCTGTCAAACGTGCCCTTCAAGGCCGTGACAGATTATCTTGCCGTGGCAGACGGAACTTACAACGTCTACATTACTCCGACCGGCACGGGTACCGTGGCGATTAGTGCTGAGGGCGTCGAGTTGAATGCGGGCGATGTTTACACGGCGGTTGCCCGGGATGCCGATCCTGGGGAGCAGGCTCCACTCAACAACCAGCTCGGACTGATCCTGTTTGATAATTTTGTGGTGCCACAACCCTGATAGGGCGCGCCGCAGTTTCAGCAAAAGCCAAGGCCCCGGATCTCCGGGGTCTTTTTTACTGAATAGTGGTTGCAGACGTTTCGGGAGAGGCTTGTGATAGAGCCGTACCAACAGGCGGCCGGTAATGCAGAGAGTAAAGAATCCGGTCAAGAACGGCTTGGCCATTCCAGGCCGGATCATTATTCACCATGCCCACAACAGCCCAGGTTGTATTGTTCTCATCCCGTGTAAAGCCAGCAATGGACCTCACGTTTTCCAGATAGCCGGTTTTAATGCGGCCTTCGCCATCCATGCCAGTATTACGAAGGCGGCGAGCCATGGTTCCGTCCATAGCAATAATCGGCATGGAGGCCATAAGGTCTGAAGAGTAGGGGCTGTTCCAAGCGTGCTGGAGAATTTTGGCGCCTTGTCTGGCAGTAATTCTGCCATGGCGAGTAAGCCCTGCACCGTTATCGATTACCATTCCGGTGGTATCTATGCCCTTCTTTCCCAGCCAGTCATAAATAACGCGAATGCCGGCAACCCGGTCGTCGTTTTCACTATCCAGCCGGTTTTGAGCGCCTATGGTCAGCAGCAGTTGCCGAGCCATCACGTTGCTGCTCCACTTATTGATGTCCCGCACCATGGTAACCAGATCTGGCGATGTGGTTTTCATAACCAGCCGCGCAGTTTCCGGAGTTAGCCCTGTCTGGCTTCCGCCAGTTACGATGATGCCCATTTCCGAAAAGAGGCTGCGGATCATCGAAGCACTGTATTGCTCATGGGGAAGCAACGACAGATAAGTTGTGGTGCGACATCCTTGTGGCAGTTCTCCCGTTACCCGCACAGTTACCTTTCCGCCTGCCTGGGCCATCGGTTCCCAATCGAAACTGCGACGTGATGGGCAGGGCCCTTCGGCTACTGCTGTTACCCTGTTGTCGATAACAACTTCGCCAAGAGCGGGTGTGCTCCAGGCTTGAGTGCCACGCTCGTCAGCCCGAATCTGGAAGTGTATTAGGTTGAGGTTGGTCAGGTAAGCAGAAGGCTCAACCAAAAACGGCGCGTGCGGGTTGTCACCATTATCTATAAAGGCAGGGAAGCCGCCGTCAATTTTAAAATAGCTGCCATCCAATATCAGGTTGCCATCAATGCGGTTAATCCCCATATCGCGGAGTTCCCGCAGGGCTGTCCAGAGTCGTTCAAAGGTGAGTTTGGGATCACCTCCAAAGCGCACGTAGAGATTGCCCGCGAGAGTATCGCCAACCATCTGCCCGTCAGTCAGAAAATCCGTATCCCAGTGGTGCGTGGGGCCAAGGATCTCCAGGGCAGCGTAGGTTGTGATCACCTTCATGATAGAGCCCGGGCTCATGGGCACGTCGGCGTTAATGTTTTGATCAAGCCCGGGGCCGTTCAAGGGAATTGCGGCCATGCTCAGGGCTTCGTCACTGTTGAGGGATTTCATGGCGAAATCCCTCATCTGGCTGGCCCACAGACGGTTGTCGCTGTAGTTGGCATCGCCACTGTCGGCAGCCAGTGCTGATGGCAGGTTTGCCAAGACTGGAGTCAAAGCAAGCGCCACGGCCAGAACCAAGGCAGGGCGCTTTGGCCGGCGAGTGGCTGTTCCTGCGCTGTTTGTTTGCGGCATACCCAAAATCATCCTAATGGCCACGCGATAAAATGTGCGGAGAGGTTCGCTGATTAAACAATAGCCCATCTTTGGTAAATGTACTATGCAGAAAACCTCTACATGACGTTAAAAAATGCCAGTAGACAGCTTGTTTGTATTGGGGTTTGTCACAGGGTGTAAGTTGCGTTGCGGCCAATATCCGGTGGTATTGTTGGCCAATGAAAAAACGGGATATCTGATGATAATAACGGTGCTTTCAACAAAAGGATTCAATTATGGCTAATGTGCTGACTCACCATGCAAGGGTGCTGGGTTCCGTGGGTACCTCCTCGCTGACAGCCTGGCGTGGGTGCCTCGTAGTAAAAGCGGTACCTCAGCCCGAGCAGCCCCTGATACTTTACGACATGGAGGGATGCCCATACTGCCGGCGAGTTCGCGAAGCACTGACAGCCCTCAATCTTGATGTGGAAATTCGGCCTTGTCCCAAAGGTGGCCGCGTATTCCGCAAGCATGCAGAAGCGACCGGTGGGAAGCAGCAGTTCCCTTTGCTGGTTGACGAGAACACCGGTGCTGTAATGTATGAATCGGAAGCCATCATCGAGTACCTGTTTCGGCAATATGCTGGTTGTAAGGTTCCCGGCTACTACCGTGAACGAGTCTGGCAGCCGATTCTGGGGTCGATGGCGTCTGTTGCCAGCGCCATGCGAGGCCTGCGTGCCAGTGCAGGAAACCAGCCGGAGCAACCGCTGCATTTGTGGAGTTTTGAGGGCAGTCCCTTCTCCCGGCTGGTGCGAGAGAAGTTGTGTGAGCTGGAAGTTCCCTACACTCTGCATAATCTCGGCAAAGAGCACTGGACGGAAATAGGTCCGGCAGCACAGCGAATCAAGCCAGGGCCATACACACCAATTCCGGGTGGTAAGAGAGATGCCTTTTTCAAGGCTCACGGCCGGGTACAGGTACCTTACCTTGAAGATCCGAATACCGGGGAAGGGCTGTTTGAATCTGCTCGCATACTGGCCTATCTGCAAACGCAGTATGGATAGCAGCTCCAGTGGGGATCTCTGTACGGCAACTCTGTTTCATGGGCTGTAAGGCAGGTATTATAATCATCCATTAATGTGCTCATGAAACGATTGTCAGGATGCCTATGTATACCGGCCAGTGCCTGTGTGGTGATGTTACGTTTGAATACGACGGCCCTTTGGGGCCGCTGTCCCTGTGCCATTGCAGTCAATGCCGGCGGGCCCATGGCAGTGCGTTTTCGGCCAGCTCCCCGCTACAGAAAGTGCGCTTCCAGTTTTTGTCCGGAGAAGCACAACTCACTGAATACGAGTCACGTCCCGGAAAATATCGGGCGTTTTGCAGCCGATGTGGCAGCCATTTGTACAGTCGCGTAGATGCAATTCCGGGCATTCTTCGACTTCGAGTGGGCGCTATCAATGAACCCATAGAAAAGGGGCGGGTGCAGCATGTCTACACAGGCTCGAAGTCGGGTTGGTTTGAAATTACCGATGCGCTGCCCCAGTTTGAGAAAACCGAACGCACCGGCGACCCTCACTGAGCAGGCACCACCCGGTAGACTTTCCCTTTTGACGAATCTGTCAGTAACCAAAGACTGCCATCTGGCCCTGCTCGAACGTCGCGAATACGTTCGTTCAGGCTGGTGAGCAAATCTTCTTCCTCCATTACTTGCCCATTTTCGATTTCCAGTCGTACCAGTTTGCGCAGCTTGAGTGCGCCTACGAACAGGCTACCTTGCCATTGGGGGAATTCAGAGCCGGTGTAAAACGCCATGCCTGAGGGCGCAATGGATGGGTCCCAGTAGTGCAGGGGCTGAGCCATGCCTTCTTTTTCAGTATGTAAGGTTATCGGAAGCCCGGAGTAGCCAATGCCATAGGTGATTTCAGGCCAGCCGTAATTGGTGCCGGAGCTCAGAATGTTTATTTCATCGCCACCGCGCGGGCCGTGCTCGTGAGTCCAGAGCTCTCCGGTCTCAGGATGCAGGGTCATGCCCTGAATATTGCGGTTTCCCCAGGTGAAAAAAGTATCATTTATGCTTGGGTCATCAAGCCCCGGGTTGCCGGGAGCCGGTTCGCCATTCAGTGTAATGCGATGAACGCCGCCGGCATCGTCCCGGGTGTCCTGAGCGCGATCCATCTCACCGCGGTCACCAACGGATATGTAGAGGTAGCCGGATGCGTCGAATGCCATGCGCCCACCAAAGTGGCGGGACGTACTGGAGCGAGGGAGCGCTTCGAAGATGGTGCTGACATCTTTCAGGCGCTCTCCTTCAAAAATCCCGCGGGCTACGCGAGTAGTCATTCCCTGGCTGGAGCGATGTGCATAGCTGAGGAAGAGTGTTTTGTTGTCTGCAAACTCCGGGTGCGGAACCACATCTAGCAATCCGCCCTGGCCAGACACAGCGAGTGATGGAAGCCCCTCAATGGCTTGGGGCAGAAGCCTTCCGCTCTTGATGACTCGCAGGCGGCCCGCTCTCTCCGTAACAAGCATGGATCCATCGGGGAGAAAGGCCAGGCTCCAAGGGTGTTCGAGCCCACCAGCAACGGTTTCCAGGCTGAAGCGCGTGTTATGGCTGCTAAATGTCTGGGCTGCTATAGCGAAGGGGATGCTTAGAAGTAGCATGCCGCTCAACGGCATCAAGAATTGAATAAGGCGCATGAGTCGTCCTTTAAGTATTGCAAATGATAATCAATATCATTAATATATTTTTGTGCTTGTTCATACAACACAAATAATCTTCACAGAATCTGTTTACACCATAAGCACAGGGAGATACAGCCATGACGGCAGAACAGGAAATGATGGAAGGGCTAAAATTGCGGCGGGTGCTGGCCTTTTTGCGGCGTTAGTTGTTATCGGGCTTGCGGTTGCGCTGTAACCAGCTGTCCAGTTTGTCAGCGAACTCTTTTCGGTCAGTCTGATTGAATGGTGCCGCACCCCCGGTAACCTGTCCGGCATTACGCATCTCTTCCATGAAGTTCCGCATAGCCAGGCGCTGGCGGATGTTTTCCTTGGTGAAGGCCTGGCCTCTTGGGTTAAACACATCCGCACCCTTCTCAATAGCTTCAGCCGCTAACGGGATGTCCTGGGTAATCACCAGGTCACCAGCGCTGAGCTGATCCATAATCTCGTTATCCGCCACATCGAAACCCTGCATTACCTGCCTGGCTTTGATGTAAGGGCTGGGCGGCAGGTTGATCATATGGTTGGCAATAAATGTTGTCTGAACCTGCCAGCGGGTGGCCGCGCGGCAGAGTATTTCCCGAATGGGTACGGGGCAGGCGTCGGCGTCGACCCAGATTGCCATGGCGTATTCCTTTAAGCGGTTTTTTAGCGGTTGAATGATGAAGGGGAGTTTACCTGTTGTGGCAACAGGTGTGGAAGTGGGCGCCAATTTACACCGCCAGAACAGAAACGTTCCAGGTGGTATAATCCCTGTAAATTCAACTAACAGGAAAATCCAATGTCTCAACTTCCTCCTTGCCCCCAGTGTGCTTCTGAATACACCTATGAAGATGGCATTCAGTTCGTTTGCCCCGAGTGCGCCCATGAGTGGACAGAGGCCGAATCGGCAGCTGCAGCAGAAGGTAAAGTAGTACGTGATGCTCACGGTAATGAACTTCAGGATGGTGACGCGGTGACCGTCATCAAGGATCTGAAGGTTAAGGGGTCCAGCTCAGTCGTAAAAGTGGGCACCAAGGTGAAGAGTATTCGTCTTGTTGAAGGGGATCACGATATCGATTGTAAAATTGATGGTATTGGCGCCATGAAGCTGAAATCCGAGTTTGTCAAGAAAGCTTGATACCTGAAGCCGGGTTTAATCTCGCTCGCTGCGACCATTCGACGCACCTTAATTCTTGCGTCGGGTTGAGCTGAAAGCAACACTGTGGACATTGTTACCTTCACTTCTGACATTAGTCATTTTCAGATCAATAGTAGCGACGCGAGATTTCATGAAAAAACTAAACATTTTGCTGTTTGCCATTAGCGCATCTCTTACCTCGGTTTTTGCCAGTGTTGCCATGGCCCATGAATATTCTGTGGGAGATATTGAAATAGGACATCCATGGAGCCGGCCAACGCCGCCGGGCACGCCTATGGGTGTGGGTTATCTGGTTATTAAAAATCACAGTGATAAGACTGTGACCTTGGTTGGTGCAACTACACCCAAAGCTGAACATGTTTCAATTCATGAAACAGTCATGGTGGATGGTGTTATGCGTATGCAGTCGGTTAAGGGGGGGCTGGCCATCTCAGCAGGTGGTGTAGTAGAACTCAAGCCCCTCAGCTATCACCTGATGCTGGAAAAGCTGGCGGAGCCTATCAAGGAAGGGGAGAGCATTCCTCTGACGCTGGAATTTGAAGGCGCAGAAGCAGTTAATGTAGAGCTAAGTGTGCAGTCGCTCGACGCTGACACTAAAGAGGTGGAAATGGATCATTCAGGGCACGGAATGGAGCATTGAGCCTTTTCCCGCGAGAACCCCGGTGGCGTTTCCTGCAAATAGCAGATGCAGTAGAAGCGCCACCGGTGCCAATTCTATTTGCTGCGCGCTTACGAGCAGCCACCGCAGCAAACGCCCGGATCCCCGTGCTTGCCTTTCTTTTCTGTGTTTTTCTCTGTGCTTTCGGCTGCGTTAGCAGTTTGTTGAACGGCACCGTCTGTGGGTTGATCTGCGCTCGCTTTGGCGCCTTCGTTTGAGCTGGTCACTTCTTTAAATAGTTGTGTCATTTGATGTTTCCTGCTGGGTGAACAATAAGATTCATTTTGTATGGATGTTATGGCGAGTTTGCGAAAGTGTCAATGCATGTTTTTACGGAGGCAGCCTGCTGAAGAGGCTGCTTAGACGCACATCCAAAAAACTGAGTGGGGATTCATTTATGTGCTAAAGTCATGGGCTACAAGGTCATAGCCAGGCTCAAAGCTTTGAGTGCGCTTGCTGCAGCTTTAACGGCAAAATCTGGGGCCGGACAGATTGTTTAATAGTTAGGGATTTTGCAGTTTATGGCTGACCACAGTGGTGCTGTCACGTCCGCATCGCGGCGTGAGCGAGGGGTGAAGTTCTGGCGAGTTACACGCCGGGTATGTCAGCTTGCCGCGACCATCGATATATCTTTTTTCTTCCTGTTTCTTTTTCTCGGGTCACCTATCCTGGCGTGGATAAACGTTGCCAGCGTGGCTATGTATACGGCTGCGTATTATGCGATCAATCGCAGGCAGAACCGCCTTGCGATTGCGCTTATCTGGTCAGAGGTCATTATCCACTCCGCACTTGGAACCCTGATGATCGGATGGGAGAGTGGCTTTCACTACTATTTGCTAATGTTTATCCCTACCGTGTGTATCAGCTCGGTGCGCCCGGGTACTATTATTTCCTTGATAGTCGTGTTGTGGGGTTACTACATAGGGCTCGATATTCTTATGTGGTTCATGGAGCCCTTCCAGCCAATACCTTCAGGCGCTTTGCTCGGCGTTCACTTGTTCAATCTTAGTGTTGTATTTGCGATGTTTGCTTACCTGTCATTCTTTTATATGAGGATGGTGGTTTCAGCACAGCGCAAACTCCAGAGGCTGGCCACGGTTGATTCGCTAACTGGGCTTTTAAATCGTCGCCATGGAAGCGACCTGGCTGAAAATGAAATCGCACGCTTTCGCAGGGTGGGGCACCCTGTCGCATTCATGCTGCTTGATGTGGATCACTTCAAGTCATTCAACGATCAGTTTGGCCATGGGACGGGTGACGCGATTCTGACTGAAATCGGGCGGTTAATCCCGGCACAGCTGAGAGTCCAGGATATTGCTGCACGCTGGGGAGGCGAGGAATTTCTGGTTATTCTTCCGGATACCAAAATTGAAAGTGCACTGGCTAGTGCCGAGAGGATCAGAGTTGCACTCCGCAGTAATGACTGGAAGCAGGCTACAGGTGAGTCGATTGATGTAACTATCAGCGTTGGTGTGAGCGAGGTCTGTGCAAATGACGATCTGGCATCTGTGATAAGCCGTGCAGATCGGGCGTTATATCGCGGCAAGGCTGGAGGACGAAATCGTGTAGAGCAGGAGGGAGAGCTGCAGCGGTAAAAAAATTCGGGCAACAAAAAAGGCAGCCGAAGCCGCCTTTTTTTAACGCTGACTGTTAATTAAACAGCAACAACGTTCTCAGCCTGAGGACCTTTCTGGCCCTGAGTCACGGTGAAGTCAACTTGCTGGCCTTCAGCCAGAGTCTTGAAGCCGCCGCCCTGAATAGCGCTGTAGTGAACAAATACGTCGGGGCCGCCTTCACGAGTGATAAAGCCAAAACCTTTTGCTTCGTTGAAAAACTTAACAGTACCGGTAACAGTAGACATAATATAATCCTGATTTCAATCTTTTAAAGTGCCGCCAGATCATCATTTTGATGGCTGGTCAGCGGTATGCGGAAACAAACAACGGGCGTGATCAAAAACAGGACGTACAACTACTGGAATGCGTCATATTGATGAAGTGCTTTGCTAAATCTTTCCAACGAGGGCCACTGTACCTGCTGGTCGATGAAAAGCAAAGGACTTTCTTGTACGCATAAACCCGACATTTTCAGCAACATGAGGTATGTTTGCCTCAGCAATTTGAAATATCAATCAATTAACAAAGGAGTTTCCGCCTTGTCTGAGCTATCTACCTACGAAAGTTTTTCTGTCAGTGTCGAAAACAAGATTGCCCATGTGCAGTTCAGTCGCCCCGAAGCACTGAACTCCATGAACAAGGCCTTTTGGCTTGAGCTGCCCAAGTGCATGCAGGACATCGAAGCGAACACTGATGCCCGGGTAATTGTAGTGTCGTCCACGGGGAAGCACTTTTCAGCCGGCATGGATCTTGGTGTTTTTACAGACTCCAAGGCAGTGCCTATGAGCGGTGATCCTGGCCGAATGGCAGAGAATCTGCGCCGGGTTGTTATGCAGCTTCAGGATACTCTCACGTCGCTGGAAAATGTTCGTTTACCAGTGCTTGCCGCTATTCATGGAGGCTGTATCGGTGGTGCTCTGGATTTGGTATGTGCGGCAGATAGCCGTTACTGCACGGAAGATGCATATTTCACTATCAAGGAAACCGAACTGGGGATGACCGCCGATGTGGGCACTCTGCAGCGGTTGCCCAAATTGATGCCGGAAGGCGTTGTGCGTGAACTGGCCTACACCGGTCGCAAGTTTACCGCGCAGGAAGCCAAAGGGCTGGGGTTTGTGAATGCTGTTTTCACTGATCAGGAAGCACTGATTGCAGGCGTTATGGATATTGCTTCTCAAATTGCGGCTAATTCACCGCTGGCGGTTACCGGCTGTAAAGAAATGCTGAACTACAGCCGTGACCATACGGTCGCTGATAGCCTGAAGTACATGGCAACCTGGCAGGCAGGAATGTTCAGACCCACCGATATGATGAAAACCTTCCAGGCTAAGGCCCAGAAGCAGGCGCCACAATACGATGACCTGTTCCCGGTGAAGGGGCTTTTTGAAAAGTAATCGGCGGTGACGAAACACAATCGCGCGAAAGTTTCTCCTGTTTCCGCCCTGATGTTTCAGGGTGGGATAGGGGTTGCTGGGTTGTTGGTGATTCTGGTCGCCGATATCCCGATTCAGACGTTTGGTACCGGGATTCTGCCAAGCGTATTTTATGGAGTACTGGGTGCGCTTTGCACCTACGGCGCATTGTTGCTGGTCAGTCAGATTCCAGGTCTGTTCCCGGGCAATTTCGAACGCCAAATGCACGGCTTGCACCGGTTTGCGTCAGGGTATTCATGGTTCGTTCTGTTTCTGCTTTCGGTGTTTGCCGGGGTGGGGGAGGAACTCTTGTTCAGGGGAGCCTTGCAAGGCTGGCTCGCCACAAGCGCAGGCGCTATACCTGCCGTGCTGATAGCGTCAGTACTCTTTGGCCTGGTCCACTACATATCCTTCACTTACTTTATTGTGGCTACCGTCCTTGGGCTGGTTTTGGGCCTGGCTTATGCGATGACGGACAGCATCCTTTTGGTTATGATCTGGCACGGCGTTTACGACATGGTAGCGCTGTTCTGTCTGCTTCGGTTTCCTGAGTGGTTTGGCATAAGCCTGCACTCGAGAGATTAAGAGCGTGCCGCTTTCAATGCTGCCGTCAGCCGCTCGATAACACCCCCGCTATGACGCCAGAAGTGCCAGTACAAGGTTACTTCCAGTGATTGACCGGGAGCAATACTGATAAGGCGCCCTGCCTCGATGTCAGGCTTTGCCTGAATCTCCGGAATCATGCCGTAACCCATGCCTGCCAGAGCCAGTTTCACAAAACCTTCTGAAGACGGGCATAAATGATAGGGGAAGGCGCCATGGTAGCCACTCTGAGCCAAAAACCGATGCTGTAGCTGATCGTTTGGCCCGAATACAATTGCCGGTGCTGATTGAAGGCTCTGCTCATTAAAGCCCTGACTGAAATGCTGTGCTTTATATGAAGGTGTTGCCAGAGGCAGATAGGACATTTTGCCAAGCGGAACGCAGCGAGCCCCGGGTACGGGTTGTGAATTGCTGCACAGGCATGCGACCACATCACCTTCACGCATGCGGCGCAGTGCTATGTCCTGATCTTCAATGACCATATCCAGCAACAATGCTTCGCCCCGACAGAATTCGCCGATGGCGCTGGCCCACCAGGTTGCGAGGCTGTCAGCATTCAGGGCGATGCGTAATCGAGCTGTCGGTTCGGGAAGCGATGGAAGGGATTTTGCCAGATCCCTTTCAAGTAGTTGAACCTGCTGAACGTGATTTAGCAGCCGCTGCCCGGCAGGCGTGGCTCTTGGAACAGGGCTGCGTAATAGAACCGGTTGTCCGATCCGGATCTCCAGAGTTCGGATGCGCTGTGAAATAGCGGACTGGCTCAGGCCAAGCACGACACCTGCCCGTTCAAAACCGCCTGTTTCGATAACTGTTGCGAGGGCATCCAGTAATTTGTAATCGATCATAAGAGAAATTAATGCAGCATTATGAATATGAATTTCAAGTATACGGAGAAGCGGCTATTCTTGCGGCATAAAATTTGGAGTGAAAACCTGTGGTTGAAAGTTATCTTACGGGCTTAATAGTCGGTGGCGGGCTTATTGTTGCGATCGGTGCACAGAATGCCTATGTGCTAAGTCAGGCTATCCGGCGAGAGCACCATTGGTGGGCGGCCGGTGTGTGCATGACCGCAGATATCACCCTTTTCACCCTTGGTATGTTCGGAGTTAGTGCTGCCTTAATGGCCATGCCTCAGGCGCTGGAGGTTCTGCGCTGGTTTGGCGTGGTTTTTCTTGGCTGGCTTGCGGTACAAGCCTTTGTTCGCGCCAGTCGGGGCAGGGCAACGCTTGAGGCCAGAGAGGTTTCGCGCCGAAGTGTGAAAGGCGTGTTGCTCACCACCCTGGCGGTTACCCTGCTTAACCCTCATGTATATCTTGATACTTTACTGTTAGTGCCCGCAGTGGGTGCCCAGCAGCCAAGCGCAGCCGCTTTTTTAGCGGGCGCCAGCAGTGCGTCTGTTCTTTGGTTCGGCTTGTTGGCTTGGGGTGGGTCAGCAATGGCGCCTGTCCTCTCTCGCCCACTGGTTTGGCGAGTTATTGATGGCGTTATTGGTGTGATGATGGCTGCCATTGCTCTTCAACTGGCTCTCAATGGCAGCCTGGAGCCATAATCAGGAAGTCCTAGTCAAACCGCCGAGCGCCTGAGAAGCGATCTTTCCAGTAATACCCATTCAGATTCGACATGATGACGCCGGACGACGTTGATGCATGGATGAAGCGGTTATCGCCCATATAAATGCCAGCGTGCTGGTCTTTCCCCGCGATTCTGAAGAACACGATATCACCAGGTTCAACGTCTCCCGGATGAACGACATCGCCATAGCTCAGCATTTTCGAGGTTGTGCGCGGCAGGGTTTGCCCCAAACTCTCACGATAGGCCGTTGTTATAAAACCTGAACAGTCGAACCCTTGCGCAGTGGTGCCGCCGTATTGATACGGCGCTCCCTGGTAGCGTTCGAAGGCTTGCCACAGCTTTTCAGCTTTCGCATTACCCGGTATGAACTCGGGTGATGAGTATTGTGCTGAAGCATTGCCGGATTGCAGAGCCTGGTTGCTGGCGCAACCACCAAGAAACAGGGAGGAAAGAAAAATAATAAAGCCAAACCTGAAAACCTGAGACATACAAATACCTGAGCAATCGTTCTTTGAACCTACTTTATTACCGAACTGCAGTTATGTCAGGTTACGGTTTGCACGATTTGGTATCCTTGCGGCATGTTGAAACTATCAAATGCTGTCGAAATTGCTGAATGGGAAATTGAGATTACCCAGATTCGGTCTCAGGGTCCCGGTGGGCAGAATGTAAATAAAGTGGCTTCGGCGGTGCACCTGCGCTTTGATGTGCCGAACTCTGCACTGCCGCCGTTTTACAAGGAGCGCCTCATGGCGCTGCAGGACCAGCGCATCAGCAAGGAAGGTGTGATCATTATTAAAGCCCAGTCGTTTCGTACACTGGAGCTGAATAAGGAAGATGCGCTTGAGCGCCTGAAAGAGCTGATTCAGGAGGCAGTCAAGGTACAGAAAGTGCGCCGTGCTACCCGGCCATCCAAATCTGCCCAGCGCAAACGAGTGGATAAAAAAACTCAAAAAGGCAAAACCAAAGCACTGCGCGGCAAGGTTCAGGTGTGAGTCATCTCTGATTCGCGGTTGACGGCTTCAATCTTCTTGATAAAGGCCTCTACGTCTGCAAAGGCCTCTTCAGCCTCTGGTAGCACGGGTGTAAAAATCTGCCATACGTGAACCATGTCCGACCAGGTGTGCAGTTCCACCTGTGAGCCTGCAGCGTTTGCTTTGGCGGCGTATCGCCGGGCGTTGTCCAGTAGCATCTCGGACGTACTGGCCTGGATCAGTATAGGGGGCAAATCAGCAAGATTACCCAGCAGGGGTGATGCAACAGGACTGGTTGGTGAAATACGGAAAGCCGCCAGTGTTGCCCACCAGATAACCGGCTTTGGAATCTTCGACAGACCGCCAAAAACAGGCCCCAGCATAGGATCTGTAGAGATATTGTTACGGTTGCTCGGTGCTGAAAGAGTGAGATCTGTGGACGGTGAAAACGCCACGGCGCCGTTTGCCTGGCGCAGGCCGCTGTCACGAATCCAGGCCAGCAGGCCAAGTGTATGGCTGCCACCCGCAGAGTCTCCCGCCACCAGAATGAATGATGCCTCCCCAGCACCCTCCGGGCCGTTATCGACCAGCCAGGTGTAGGCTTCACGACAATCACGCACACCATCCATAAAACGATGCTCTGGCATCAGGCGGTAATCCACGGCAAAGACGGCTGCATTGGCTATGTGGGACAGCCGATTGGTAATGGCCCTGTGGCTTCGGGAGCTCCCGGCTGCCCATGCACCGCCATGGATGTAGAGAATGCGCCTGCGGGTATCACAACCCGGCGCGATCACCCATTCGCCGCGAGGGTTATCGCATCGCCGAAATTCTGATGTAAGTTCAAGGCCATCACTCAGGCTGTCCAGATGTTTACGAAGTGCCATGAGTCTTGCTTTGCCGCGAAGCCCGATACCAGCTCTGCGCATCTCCTTCAATCGCTCCAAAACATTCTGGTTCTCTGCACTGGGGCTTGTTGCCCTTACTGAATAGGTTTCCTTGTCCAGGTGGGAAAGGTCCTCTATGCGGAAAAGAAGAAAGGTCAGTGCAACAATAAACAGAACGACAGTGGCGATAATCCAGAACATGAGTAGCCCGTATCCTGAGAGTTGGCCCGGATGGGCCGGGCACACTATGCTTTGAGTATAAAGCATCGCAGATTTTTGCGGTTGATGCCCCCAAATTTCACAGAAGGAGAAGGGCGATGCAAATAGCCTATCGTGCCAAGGACATCACAGAAGCGCATATCGTTGCCGGGTTACTGAACGCCAGCGGCATTAAAACCCATGTGGGCGGGCTTTATCTGCAGGGTGCAATGGGTGAGATTGGTGCAGCGGGTTTTAGCAATGTGCATGTAGATGATGAGGATCTTTATCCGGCCCGGCAGGTGATTGCAGAGTATGAAGCAAATGGTCAGGCCGTTCCTGCCACGGAAACCGTTGAGGGTAAGCCGGACTCTTATGCCCGCTGGTTTTTGCTGACAATGGCTGTCCTGGCATTGATTTGGTTAAATCTTCGCTGATGCAGCCGCCATTTCGTGCTTGGCGATCATCGCTTAACACTGCGCTGCCGTGGCTTTCCGGCTTTGGGGCGCTTTGACGACACAGGTTTTTTTCCTGCAGAGGGCCTTGTGTTCGAAGGCCCGGTTTTTTTTCTGCCTGTATTGCTATCCCGCTGGCCAGTTTTTGGCCCGGGTGCAGGCGGGCGCGGGGAACCCTTGGGTTTGCCAGTCGCCTTTTTCCTGGCGGCGGGCTTGGCTGGCGCGCCATCAGACGAAGAATCCCGTATGGCATCGTATAGGCCCGACAGTTCTTTCTCTGTAAGATCCCGCCACTGACCCACTGCCAACCCCTTGAGATTGACGTTCATAATACGAACACGTTCAAGCCGGGTTACTTCAAACCCGAAATGTTCACTCATTCTTCGAATCTGCCGGTTCAGCCCCTGCACCAGTATGATGCGAAATACAAAACGGCTTTCTTGAACCACTTTGCACTTTTTGGTCATAGTGCCGAGGATGGGTACACCTCCGGACATGCCTTTTATGAACGCCGCGGTGATGGGTTTATCAACGGTGACTACATACTCTTTTTCGTGATTGTTGCCGGCGCGGAGGATTTTGTTAACCAGATCCCCGTTGCTGGTCATGAAAATCAGCCCCTGTGAATCTTTGTCGAGGCGTCCGATTGGAAAAATGCGCGTACTGTGACCAACAAAGCGCTGGATGTTGTGTTTTTCCGCATCATCGGTTGTGCTGACGATCCCCACCGGCTTATTGAGAGCGATGAATACCAGATCTTCTTCCGCCCGAGGCTCAATCACCTGGCCATTAACTCTTACCGTGTCGCCGGGTGATACTTGGTCGCCCACGCTGGCGCGCTTGCCATTGATGTAGACATTGCCCTGTTCAATGTAACGATCCGCTTCCCGGCGTGAACACATGCCGCTTTCGCTGATGTATTTATTAAGGCGCGTGGAATGATTGCTGGTCATTTATTGTCCGGTTGTGAGGCTGAGACGGGGCATCATAGCAGGCGGCTGGCTGTCTCGCAGCCCACCGGTTGGCGCTTTATAGTTCAGTCTGTCATTATTTTTACACGTATTTATCAGCCCTGAGGGCGTAGGCATCAATGAATCATACCCAGTATTTTCTCTTGCCGTGGGCAGTGCGCCTGCGAAAAGCTTTCGCAGGTCTGGTTCTGCTGCTTGCTCTTCCAGCCTCCGCGCAGACGATTCACCTGGTAACGGAGGAATGGCCTGGATTGATTGATGATACTCCACAGGGGCCAAGCGGTGTGCTCTGGGACATATCGAGGGATGTGCTTGAAAGCATGGGATATGATGTAAAGCTGGATTTCGTTCCCTGGAAACGGGCTCAGCGCCTGGTATCAGAAAATTCGCGTGACGGTATTATTGGTATAGGCATAACGGATGAGCGGGAGAAAATCTTTCGTTTTCCGGAAGAAGCTCTTCTGGTTAGTGAAACGGCGGTATACACGCTGAAGGAAAGAGGTTTTGAGTATGAGGGTCTGGATTCCCTGAGAGGTATGAATGTTGGTGTGTCTCCCGGCTATGTTTATTCATCTGAAGTCAGGGCCGCCACTCATTTTGAGCAAGTGGATATGCCAACTATTGAGTCTGGGCTCAAGATGCTTTTGCTAGGACGTATTGATGCAATGCTGGCAAATCGGAATGTTGTTCGGGGGCAGGGGGAGCGACTGGGCATTACGCATCAGATCAGGGCGTCGGAGAAGCCCGTCAGTGGAGGGCCGGTTTACCTGGTTTTCAGTCCGGGAACATCATCAGAGTTTCTGGAGGCATTTTCTCAATCACTGAAACGCTATAAGAACTCCGGGGCATACGCAGTTGATGGCCTCCGGTAAACCGGAGGCCATTTTTTCAGTGCCCGTATATCCGCATGGATGTGTTCTGGATTGCGAGGTTGTCCAGAGCAACTGAACCTATCGAGGTGCCGCCTACGAGCACCTGCCCGATGGTTATGTCAGCCTCAAAGGTATTCAGATCAATTGCCAAAGCTGAACTGCCGTTGGCCCGTGCACCGTTGTAGATATCCAAATCCACTTTCGCGCCAAGACGGGTGATAAGCGGGTTGTTTGGATCGAAATCAGCGCCGGTCACGCGCATATCACGAATGCCAAGAGCCAGAAACGGGATATCGACATCCAGGTCGTCTATGGCAAACATGGTTTGCACGTTCATCTTGTCGGTTGCTGTGTCGATGCGAATTCTCAGCTCCGTCAGGATGCCGTCCATGGCAAAGTTGTTGGCCAGCAGGGTGGAATCAGTGTGTCCCTGTAGTGACCATTCGCCAGTGGTTACAGAGAAATCGATCGGCGCAGCAACCAATGGGAATACGTTGATGAGCGCGTCACCATCATCTGCAATGTCAATTTCTACCTTGATGTTGTCAATCAGGGTGCTGGACTGGCCAAACAACAGATTCCGGATTCCGGGATCTGTAAATTCAGCAAACATGTCTGTGCGATCAGCACCGCCAATGAAAATGTCTTTTACGGACAGTGAGCCTTCATCCGTATAGCGGAACTCTCCAATATTGACCTGGGTTTCCAGCTCAATGGTGACACCGGCCTGGCCGGTGATGTTACCCATGTGGGTGTCTTCAAGGGGCTTTAATTCCGCGTGCGCCGCGAGCGACAGACTTGAAATTGCCAGCACCAGTACTGATTTCTTCAGGCTTTTCATAATTATTCCTTTTTTGCTTTTGTTATGTAGGTCAGCCGGTTTTTATGCCGGCTGACCTGTTGGGGCTTTGTTCAATCAGCCCTCTTTTCCTTACAGTTCCGGAGTCAACGTCAAGACGATGGTGTTGCCGGAACCAGTCAGGAACTGGTTAAGAACGCTTGTCAGAAGACCACAGTTTTCCAGTGGTGGCAGGTCATAAACGCCGCTTACTTCACCGCCAGTTGCAGGCGAGAAGTTAGAGCCATCTTTGGACGTCAAGGTGATATCCACAGGCTGGATTGACTGGCACTGATCGCCGCCACCAACTTTGATGGGAAGGCCGAACAGTTTGAGTTGAACCTTGGGCACCTTGATAAACAGGTGGGAGTTGGCGGTCAGCTTGCCGTTTACCAGGCTGCCAGTGGTCATTTCAGACTGCTGGAACTCTACGTTGGCTGTCGCTTTCAGGCGACTGAACAGAAGTTTGATTGAGAAGTGACCAACAGTGGGGTCAACGTTAAGATCGGCTTCGAAGGTACCGCTAGCCAATTCCAGAAGTGTTGCGATGCTGCCGGTCAAAGGCAGGCTGCTGTCTGAGGATTTAATGTAGGTAGAACCTGCAAGGCTCAATAACAGCTCGAGTTCATTCGTAGGTGCTTCATAGCCTTCAGCGGTCAGGGCCACTGAGACCTCCGCGTTTTCAGGATCGCTGGAAGAAATCACCAGCTGTGCATTGCGCACGCCTGCGGAAGCGGCTGTGAAGCCAACATCGATGGCGCAGGTCTGTGCAGGTGCGACCGTGGTGCAGTTATTGGTCTGCAGGAACTCGCTAGCGTCTTGGCCTGCAACGTTGATGCTGTTGATAAGGAGGGTGTCGGTGCCGTTGTTGGAGATGGTGACCTGAGCAGATTTGCTCTGGCCCAGCTGAATCCGGCCAAGATCTACAGAACCGGGTGTTACAGCAATTTCAGGAACCGGTGCAAGAACACTGCGGCCAGTCAGTGCAACGTCGACAGAACTGTTGTCCGCGTCGGTTGAGTTAATGGTCAGAGTTGCACTCTGTGGGCCTTCGCCGTCTGGAATATAGGTAACGTTTACGTTACAGCTTGCACCGGCTGCGATGGTATTACAGCTGTTGCTTTGCATGAATGCACTGGCGTTTGTACCAGCAATCGAGATGCTGTTGATGCCCAGTGCGGCATTACCAGTATTGCTCAGTGTAACGGTTTCATCTTTTGTAAGACCCGCCTGCACGTTGCCAAAGGCTACGTCGGTGCGATTTACGGCAAGGCGTGGTGTTTCGACAGTGTCATTTTCCACGGTCACTGTTTGCAGCAGGTTGTCCTGACCTGCCAGCAGGGTACAGTTTGTTGTGATTTCGCCAATTGGAGCCGGTGCAATGTCACCGCTGGCGGTGCGAGCCACCAGATTCAGCGTGAGGCCGCCAACGCGGATTTCCGCGTTACCAACGTCCTGGTCGGTAAAGGTGAATTCCGGAGCTTGGCCATTGGCCGGAACAGTGAATGGGCCGGATGCTGACGGGATGGGGCTTGGGGGAATTGTCAGAGTGACAGTTTGCTCGACCGTGCGACCAGCGGTAATAATCTGATTGGTATTTACCGCTGTGCCTTCAACGGTTTCTGAACCAACCAGTTTGAGACCGGTGCGGGAATCTTCGTTTACCAGTGTCATTGCCGTTACCGCAAAGGCGGGCAAAGGAGTGCCCACGACTGCGTTTGTTGGAATATCGGCGGTGATTTCGGCACTGATGGGCTGTTCGCCTATGAGTGGAAATGGGCAGCTGAATTGGAGATTTGTGGAGACCGGGGCAGCGATAGCGCTCCCGGCGCCGGACATTAATGCCGCAGCCGCCAGGGCGGGTGCAAGCACGCGACCGCGGGGGATGGAGTTCCTGAGTTTCATGAGTTCGTCCTCTGTAAAGCATCGTTGTTATAGGAGGGCGCGCAGACTGCACCGACTAAGGACTGCTCGATCGGACATGCAAAATACCCTTTTGCCACGCGTTTAAACGCAAGTGTGCCCGAGCATTAGGCCTTTGAAGGTGGCCAGGGGTCATTGCCGTTCCCGGCATGGTCTTTGTTCAAAGCGGAGAGAAGGTGCGGAGAATGTTGAAACCGTGACCGGCTTCAAATTGCTCCGGTCACGTCTTTTTTGTCAGGGGTCAGGTTGTTTTACGGGATTGTTTTCGCACGTCGCCGGGAGTCTTGCCAGTCCAGGCGCGGTAGGCCTTGGTAAAACTTGCCTGATCGCTGAACCCGAGTTTTTCGGCAATGGATTCCAATGGCACATTGGTGTCGTTCAGATAAAGAGTTGCGAAGTTTTCACGAATTTCATTTCTGACTTCACGAAATGACGTACCTGCACTGGCAAGATGTTGGCGCAAGGTGCGAGTGCTGATATCCAGGCGCCGGGCAATGTTTGCGGTGGTGCAGGATCGGCCTGGCTGGCTCATAACCATGTCTCGAACCTGCATCAGTGTTTCATCAGCCAGCCCGGCTTTTTCTTTTTTGGCGTTGCGACTGCGAGCAAGCAGAAACCTCAGGCTGACAGTGTCCTTTTGGGTAGGCTGTCCCTTCAGCGCCATGGAAATCTGGTTATATGGCGCATCAAAGTGGAACTCGCAGTCTGGCGCGAGTGATTGCCATGAGCTGGTGTCGCGGTTAGAGGAAAAAGCAAACTGGAAATTGAAATGATCGCAGACTTCTGCAGATACGCGATGAATGCTGCCCATGTACATTTTCGTGACGCAGGGAGCCAGCTCACCAAGCCCCCAGGTATCGAGCAGTCGGATGTGGAAGGTTGATCCGGTAGAGTGCAGCTCCATGTCCATAAGTGGGAGCCCTACCCGGAGATATTGCACGATCATACTGATGAGCTGCCGGGGGTTGTCTTGGCCAAGCACTGCAAAGCCCAGCAGACCATGGCTTGGTAGATCCAACTGTTGCCCAAACTGGAAAGCCGCCCGTTCATCGTTCATCAGCCAGTCGGCTTTTTGCAGTGCTGACGTTATCTGCTGCATGCTTATGCTTGCGTCCGGATCATTGAGCATGGAGTCGGTTATGCTGGTGTCGCTGAGAAGGACCGCCCGCTTTACCCCTCGTCGCTCCATGAATTCCATGAAACGACGAGCATAGCGTGCAGAAATCAGTGGCACCTGAAGAGCCATACTATTTGAAATGTCCATATTCCTGTCCCTGGGGCGAGCATAGCCCTTAACATCGTCATGATTTACGATTGTTATTAGTTTCGAAAATCCGTTACTGCAGGGTTTCCTTGGCTGGCAGTATAGGCGTGCGGCGCTGGCGGTATTTTGGGGGTCTGTCACGAAATGGCCATCATGGCCGGAAATGACAATGAAACATTTGTCAGGTTTGAGCTTACTGAGTTGGGGTGCATTTGCAGAAAATGACGGTGGTATCCGAGGGAAATTCGAAAGTCAGTCCGGGCGTAAATGCTACATGCACGGTTTGTGAGAAGGCCTTGTTGGCGCGGTTCAGGGTTGTGGCGGGCAAGGAATATCTGCGTTGTCCATATTGCAAGGCAACCCTTATGGCCCAGGTAAACTGGCTTACGCCGGAAGAAGAGCGTGCCGTTTATAACCTTCACAACAACGATCCGGATGACACAGGGTACCGGTCTTTTCTTGAAAAACTTGCCCTGCCCATGCTTGCTTGCATCCAGCCAGGGGCTTGCGGTTTGGATTTCGGCTGTGGTCCGGGCCCTGCGCTTGCAGAAATGATGCGGGAGGCGGGTATGGGTGTGGAGCTCTACGATCCATTTTTCTACCCAGCCGAATCAGCCCTCAGCCGTCAGTATGATTTCATTACCTGCACAGAGGTTGTGGAGCATTTACATTACCCCGCCAAGGTGTTCAGCCAACTGAATGGATTGTTAAAGCCTGGGGGCTGGTTGGGCATAATGACCTGCTTTCAGACCAGTGATGACCAATTTGACCGGTGGCATTATCGGAGGGACCCCACGCACGTTGTATTCTATCGGGAAGCCACCTTAAACGTTATTGCTCAGCGTATGGGGTGGGCTATGACGGTGCCGTGCAAGGATGTGGCGCTATTCTATAAACCGCTATAGATACCGGGGGCACCTTGCCCCCGGTGGGTTTTCTGTTTTTAAAGCCATGTAAGCCCCACGCTGATGATCACGCCCGTGATGACCAGTAACATCAGGCAATATCCCATGATGTCTTTCGCCTTGAGCCCGAAAATTGCCAGTACAGGCAGAGCCCGGAAGGGTTGCAGGAGGTTGGTCCAGGCATCGCCCCAGGCATCCGCCGGAGGGAACAAAAAATGTTCACCAGACCGGCGCTGATTTGGCCTTCAAACACCATGGCAGCTCTGTTGAGAATGCTGTATCTCCTTGTTATTGTGGATTTTGATATGCACCAGCTTAGATGGAGGCCAGATAAAAACCAAACCTGATGGCATAAGCAGAAGGCATAGGGAGACATTCGGTAACGAAGGTGCCGGGCAGAGAGGTTGATTTAAAAAGTAGACAGCCCGGTGGCTTCCATCAAGCGGTAGCGCCAGTAGCGTAGGCGGGAGTTATCAGCCCAGCGCTCATAGGGCAGACTAAGTACCGGATCACTACCTGGGCCCGATTGCCACTGAGTTTCAAAGAAGCCAGCGGCTTTCGTAGCCACTTCCGAATCTGCTGGTACGGCTACCCAGGCATTGGTTTCCAGGTTTAGGTCATCAAGATTGCGCCGGGTAAAGTTGGCGGAACCCAGAAGAAGTTCGGTGGAGCCTGCCAAGGGGCGGAGCATTAACAATTTG
Source organism: Marinobacter xiaoshiensis (assembly GCF_031631795.1). NCBI lineage: Bacteria > Pseudomonadati > Pseudomonadota > Gammaproteobacteria > Pseudomonadales > Marinobacteraceae > Marinobacter > Marinobacter xiaoshiensis. The sequence continues at coordinate 264,624 of NZ_JAVMBO010000018.1, read as the reverse complement.
CTGTGACACTGCTCCCCAAAGGTGTTGCACCAGCGCACAGGGATGCCGGCTTTGTGAAGTTCCAGGGCAACCTGGCGGTTCGGTATGCCACTCTTCTGATGGCCGAATGCTTCGTTATTGGCATCGAGAAGCACCCGCACCTGTACACCACGATCATGCGCGTCAAGCAGGGCAGTGACTACTCCGCGATGCGAGAGGTAGAAGAAGGCGAGGTCCAGGCGGCTGCCGCTTTGGGCCTTGGCGATCATTTCGAGCGCGGTATCCCGAATGGCCGATTCTGTTTTGATTGCAACGGAGCCAGTCGCACTATCAGCCGACTCAGCCGTCGATAGTTGTGAACTTGTCCGGCTAATCAGTGCGTCCAGTACTGGGTTGTACTGAGATGCCATGGCCAGAACCGCCTGCTCACTTTTCAGAACATCAGCAACCGCAGGGCCAGTAAAGCTAATGGCAATGTTGCTGTGCCGGCTACTGCCATCATGAGGGTTGGCAGATGTTATCAGGGCGCGTAGCTTATCCCCTTCATCAGTAACCAGAACCTTGCGGTGGTTTGCTTTGAAGTTGGGCAAGGCAAGGTAGCTGCGAACAGTAACTGGCTGTGTGCCCAAGGCATTTGGCAGCCAGCCACCTTCAGAGTTGTTGCCAAACCACTGACAGCAGACCCGCCAGATGGCAGACCATGCTGGATTGCTGTCGCGAAGCGGGCGCAAGTTGGTTTCTGTTACGGAAATGCCAGCCTGCCGAAGCGCCTGAAACCAGGGTGACTCTGAGCCACCGTAAAGGGTGTTCAGGGGGTCAGAGATAACAATAATCTCCAGCTCCGGCAGTTTTGTCTTCCGGTTGATCAGGGCATGGGTTAGCTGCTCGGAAAGGTGACGGTGCTCCACGCCTTCAGGACTGCTGCTGTTGAAAAGAAACATGTCGACCAGAATGAAGGACTGGGCCTGGCCGATGAGGCGCAGGATTTCGTCGAATATTTCGTGGTCGCGGGTTTCTGAGCCATTGTTGTGATGATTGGTCGAATCCTTTAGCAGGATTGCGTCATTGAGAGGGTGTGTGTCGCCATTATGGCTGATACCGGGAGGCAGGGGTTTGTAAGAATGAAACAAACCCACACCCACCAGTGTCAGAACTACGAATGCGAGCAATACCTTCAATGCCATAAGCAGCCCGGTGCAGATTTAACCTGCGTGGTTGTGTTTTACCAATCTAGAGAAGCGCTCCAGCAGCCCAGAGGCTTCCGGTGCATCTTCAACCGAGTTAATCATGGCTTGTGGGTCAAGCCCTTCCTGCTCCAAAGCGGGCGCTTGAACGGTGAGGTAGGCTTTCATCACAGCGCTGGAAAACTCCGGATGAAACTGCACGCCCCAGGCGCGCTCGCCAAACCGAAAAGCCTGATGCGGCTCAAACTCATTGCGGCCCAGTAAAACAGCGCCTGGGGGCAGGCTCAGTACCGACTGCATGTGAGTGAGTTGTGCACTGAATACTCTTGGCATGTCGCGGAACAGAGGATCATCCTGGGCGCTGGCAAGCAGTTCGACCCTTCTGGTTCCACTTTCGCGGCCTTCTGGGTGGTAGCCTACTTCACCGCCCAGGGCATGGGCGAGTAGCTGGTGCCCGTAGCATACGCCGAGCATGGGGATGTTCATATCAACCACCCGTAACACCCATTGAGCAGCTCGTTCGCTCCAGGGTTCGCGATCGCTGACCATGGCGGGAGAGCCTGTTACTACAACACCATCCCAGTCGGCTGGATCGCTCGGTAGCTCATCAGCCTGAGCATTAAATACGGTAACGTCAAGATCAGGCGATAACCCGCGCAGGAACCATTGCTCAAAGTCACCGAACTGTTCTTCGATGGATGGGTAGGTGCTACCGGTTTTGAGAATGGCCACTCGTGGCTTTGGCTGGCTCACTGTTCTGGCAATTCTGCGTTGTGGAATATGTTTTGCACGTCATCCAGTTCGTTCAGCATGTCGCAAAACTTCTCGAACAACGGGATATCATCGCCTTCCACTGGTGTGGTGGTTTTAGGCAGGAACTGAATTTCGTCAACTTCAAAGTCGATATCGGCAAAGGCTTCTGTCAGCGCCTGGCGAGCTTTGGCGTATTCCGTGTTTGGTGTGAATACTGTGATCTGGCCTTCTTCGTTTTCAATGTCGGTAACGTCGACATCGGCTTCCATCAGCGCCTCGAGCACGGCGTCTTCGTCTTCACCTTTGAAAACGAAAATGGCGCAGTGATCGAACATGTGAGCGACGGTGCCGGGCGTACCGATCTTGCATTTGGTTTTGGTGAAGGCCAGTCGAACATCACCAAAAGTGCGGTTCGGGTTGTCGGTCAGGCAGTCAACGATGACCATGCAGTTGCCAGGGCCGTAGCCTTCATAGCGAGCGGTTGAGTAGTCTTCGCCTGCGCCGCCCTTGGCTTTATCAATCGCCTTTTCAATAACATGGGAAGGAACCTGATCTTTCTTCGCGCGCTCAATCAGCCCTCGCAGAGACAGGTTGGCCTGGGGGTCTATACCGCCAGACTTGGCCGACATGTAAATTTCGCGCCCGTACTTGCTATACACCTTGGTTTTGGCCGCCGCCGTTTTGGCCATGGATTCTTTGCGGTTTTGATAGGCTCTGCCCATTTTTTGCGCTGCCTCATACTTGCTGGGGAAAAGGTGGGATTTTACGCAAGAATAGCAGTTTGGGACAGGTCTATTTGACGGACCTGTCCCTCAGGTTACCCGTTTGGCGCTTAGATGTAGTCAACAGGGGCACGATAGTTGTCCTGCACCATCAGGTCGATACCACATTCAACATTGCTTACCCAGGTCAGGAAGCGGTCAATCATCGCAGGCCCTTCGAAGCGCTTTCCATGCTGAGGTACGATCATTTCAACGTCCATATCCCGGATCATATTGGCCCAAAGTCGGCAGACCTTGTTTGAAGCAATATAGCGCCGATGGAATCCCATCATGTGAGGAATATGTTGGTCGAAATCCTTTACGGGCAGATGGTCATCGTCTGCGCCCATGGACGCTCCGAGATCGCCTGAAAACAGAATTTTCGAGACGGGATCATAAAACTGCAGGTTCCCTACCGAGTGCATGAAGTGGGCTGGCAGGCACTGCAGGTAGGAATCCCCGAACCTTACGTTGGCGCCCGAATCCGGAATGCTGACAATGCGATCATAAACGCTTCCGCTCAGCTGGTTGGTGACATAGCTGGACACCAGGTGAGGGAGGAACCTTGCCCACAGTTTGGATGTCACAATTTTCGCATTGGTATGGACTATCCAGCGGTCGATGGCGCCAATTATGTCTGGGTCCTGGTGAGATGCGAACACAAAATCCATGTCCTTTATGTTCATAAACTTGGAGGCCGCGACCGCAAGGGGTGTGTAGGTAAGGTCGCCGCCCGGATCAATCAGGGCCTCGTGTTTGCCATCGACTAGCAGGAACTGATTGGACTGGACACCTTCTCCGGTGACCAGGGAATCAAACATCAGGCACTTATGATGCCCGTTATCGAACAGGACAATCGGCTCGTTCGCCATCTTGATCTCCGCAGTAAAGGAAGGCCGGCTATATCGCCGGATATTGCAAGTTGCGCGGAGAGTACAAAATTGATGGATAACAACAATTGCCTCAGGTCAATTATCTGATATCCATCAAGTAACGATTTGTTTCGCTTGAATAAAGCGGCTCAGGCCAGCCTTGGTACCTTCTTCATGCCGCGGCGTATGGCATTCTCCAGACCAGCGCTAAGCAGTTTGCCTGTGTAGGGAACGCGGTCTTCAAAGGTAATCCGGTAGCGCACGCGGGTGTAACCTTCCGGCGTATCCTCAAAGCGAATCCGGCCCAGGTGATTGCGAATCGGGCTCATGCTGGTGATTGTGTATTCAATCAGTATGTCCGGTTCGAAGCTGGTGACGGTTTCTTCCAGGCCAAAAGGGCCAATGCCAACCTTACGCACAGAACCCAAGCCGTTAGGGTCGGCCTGGCCGCTGTTTTTGATGCGCTTTACGGGTGCGCCCAGTAGCTTTCCGAAGCTTTGGTGGTCGGCAAACAGGGCAAACACCCTGCTGCGGGGTACATTGAAGGTTTCATCAATTTCAAATGTATGCGTAGCCATTTCGTGTGCTCTTTATTGTGTCTTTGTTCCGAAGACTAGCGGTTTCGTTACTCCAACAAAAGTCGTAGATGGCGGCAAGGCAGTAACTGGCCTGTTGTGCCGTGCCAATTCATTGTTAGTGCCTTGGTGTATGCCTGTAGTCTCTGGGCGATTGCCCCATTACTTTCTTGAACAGTCGGGAGAAATAATAAGCGTCGTCATAGCCCAGGCGATGGCTTATTTCGGCAAAACTCAGGTTTGTGGTGTCCAGCATCTGGCAGGCGCGTTCTACCTTGAGGTGCAAAAAGTGCTGAATGGGAGAGGTTCCGGTCTGCTCTTTGTAGCGAGTGGCGAAGTGCGTGGGAGATAGCCCGGCAAGATCCGCTAGTTGCTCCAGGGTGATGCGCTTGTCCAGATGCTCGTGCATATAGTTGTTGATGGTATCCAGTTCGCTTTTTCGTTCATGGCTTGTTTCATCGATGCTGATGGGGATTGCAGCAAGCAGTTGCCTTAGTCGATTGGCAGCATGAATCAGCCCCTGTGCACGGAAGCCAGTCTGCCGAACGGAGAGCAAGCCATTAAAATCCACTAAGAGCCTGGGTTGGCGCCCCAGATGACGGACAGGTGTTGAATCATCAAACCCCATGTACTTATGGAACTCGTTTGACAGCGGCCCGGTGTAGTGAACCCAGTGGATCGTCCAGGGATTATCCGGATCTGTTGTGTAGCGATGGCTGGCGCCCGCAGGCAGCAAGAGAAGGTCTCCTGCCTCCAGTGTGTAGGGCACACCTTTTACGTTCAGGAATGCCCGGCCATCGGTACAGTAAATCAAAAGATTGTCGCGGTGATTCTCCCGGTGCATGTGGTGTCCCGTGGCTCGGCGGTAATGGCCGAAGGCCAACGGGTAGAGATCACGCGTAAGTGGGTGCTCAGACAAAAGACTGATAATAGAGGCAGGCACCACATAGCGAATGCTGTCTTTGGGCACTGGCCACTGGGAGGTTTGAATCATGATTGTTACTGCTGCTCACCATCTTGTAATCGAAAGATAGTCCATCAAGGTCGAAATTTAGTCAATCACCAAGTGCTGATGGGCGTGCTAAGGTCTATCCATACATAGCCAAAGTGATCCTGATTTTGGCCAGCCTCTCGCACAACAACAAACAGGGATACCGACATGAAAAACGTTCCACTGTACCTTGCTGGTGAATTTGTTCAGAGCCAGACCAACGAATGGATTGATGTGACCAATCCGGCCAATAACGAAGTGATCGCCCGGGTTCCATGCGCAACCGATGCTGAAATGCGTAAGGCAATCGATACGGCTGGCGAGATGTTCAAAACCTGGAAAGAGGTTCCGGTCTCTGAGCGTGCCCGCGTGATGATGCGTTACCAGGCTCTGCTGAAAGAACATCACGACGAAATTGCAGAAATTCTTTCTCAGGAAACCGGTAAAACCTTCGATGATGCCAAAGGTGATGTGTGGCGCGGTATTGAAGTGGTTGAGCATGCGGCCAACATCCCTTCCATGATGATGGGTGAGACGGTTGAAAACGTAGCGCGTACAGTCGATACCCACTCCTGGATCCAGCCACTGGGTGTTTGTGCAGGTATTACGCCGTTCAACTTTCCAGCGATGATCCCACTTTGGATGTTCCCCCTCGCTATCGCCTGCGGCAACACATTTATTCTCAAGCCTTCCGAGCAGGATCCGCTGACTCCGATGCGACTTGCTGAGCTGTTTGAAGAGGCTGGTGCCCCCAAGGGCGTGTTGCAGGTTGTTCATGGCGGCAAGGAACAGGTGGATGTTCTGCTTACTGACCCTGCCATTAAAGCCATATCGTTTGTGGGCTCTGTGCCTGTGGGCCGTTATATCTACGAAACCGGTACCCGCCACATGAAGCGCGTTCAGAGCTTTGCTGGCGCCAAAAATCACATGGTGATCATGCCGGATGCTGATAAACAGCAGGTAATCAATGCTCTGGTTGGCGCCTCTGTAGGTGCAGCTGGTCAGCGTTGCATGGCTATCTCCGTGGCCGTGTTTGTGGGTGAAGCCCAATCCTGGATTCCTGAATTGAAAGAAGCCATGGCGAAGATTCGCCCGGGTGCCTGGAACGACTCCGGTGCCAGCTATGGACCAGTCATTTCCCCCAAGGCGAAAGAGCGTGTTGAAGCACTTATTGCCACGGGTGAGGCCCAGGGTGCGAACCTGCTTCTGGATGGTCGTGGCTGCACTGTAGACGGACTGCCCGATGGCAACTGGGTTGGCCCTACACTGTTTACCGGCGTGACCACCGAAATGGACATCTACAACGAAGAAATCTTCGGCCCTGTGTTGGCCTGCATGGAAGAGGACAGCCTGGAAGACGCCATCGAGCTGATTAACAAGAGCCCATACGGTAATGGTGTATCGATCTTTACTGCCTCCGGCGGCGCGGCCCGTAAGTTTCAGCATGAAATTGAAGTGGGGCAGGTGGGTGTAAATATTCCCATTCCTGTGCCCCTGCCGTTCTTCTCATTCACCGGCTGGAAAGGCTCTTTCTACGGTGATCAGCACGCATACGGCAAGCAGGCCATTCGCTTCTACACTGAGACTAAAACGGTTACCTCCCGTTGGTTCTCCAGTGAGGCAACATCATCTGAGGCGAACTTCTCTATCCAGCTGCGTTAACTGTTTTGAAGGTGGGTTGGTTTGGGTCGGAACGTGTTTCCGGCCCCTTTTTTTATCCCGAGTGAACAAGCACACTTGAGCCAGGTTAATCTGGAGAACGTGCAGAACGCGCAGAACTTGGAGAGAAACGATGAATTTTAACCTCACTGAAGACCAGTTGGCGTTCCGCGAGGCCGCTCGAGCCTTTGCTGAAAAAGCCATGGCACCCCACGCAGCCAAGTGGGATGACGAGCATATTTTCCCGGTAAGCGTTCTGAAAGAAGCTGGCGAAATGGGCTTTATGGGCATTTATACCCCGGAGGCGCTTGGCGGCATGGGCCTTTCCCGGCTGGATACCTCTGTGATTGTTGAAGAACTGGCCTCTGCCTGCCCTTCAACGGCTGCATTTATCACGATTCATAATATGGCGACCTGGATGGTTGCGAGCTTCGCGCCCGATGACCTTAAACAGGAATTGGTGCCGAAACTGGCCAGCGGGGAGCTGCTGGCATCTTACTGCCTGACGGAACCCGGTGCGGGTTCTGACGCGGCCAGTTTGCGCACTAAAGCTGTGCGAGATGGCGATGATTATGTGATCAATGGCAGCAAGATGTTTATCTCCGGTGCCGGTGAGACGGACATTCTTGTGTTGATGGCGCGCACGGGTGCGGCAGATTCAGGCGCCAAGGGTATTTCCACCTTTGTGATCCCGGCCAACGCGGAAGGTATCACCTACGGCAAGAACGAAGAGAAAATGGGCTGGCACAGCCAGCCAACTCGTACCGTTAACCTTGAAAATGTACGTGTTCCGGTCACCAATCGTGTGGGTGAAGAAGGCGACGGGTTCGCCATTGCCATGAAGGGCCTTGATGGTGGGCGCCTTAACATTGCCACTTGTTCTTTGGGTGGTGCCCAAGCTGCGCTGGTGAGAGCCCGCAACTATATGCACGAACGGCAACAGTTCGGAAAGCCTTTGGCCGCTTTCCAGGCGTTGCAATTCAAACTGGCAGATATGGCAACCAATCTGGTGGCAGCCCGGCAGATGGTTCGTCTTGGTGCCTATAAACTGGATACCGGCGATTCTGAAGCTACATTGCACTGCGCCATGGCGAAGCGTTTCGCAACTGATGCCTGCTTTGAAGTGGTGAATGATGCACTGCAGTTGCACGGAGGCTACGGTTATATACGGGAGTACCCTCTGGAGCGCTTCCTGCGCGACCTGCGTGTGCACCAGATTCTGGAAGGTACCAACGAAATTATGCGTCTGATTATTGCCCGTCGCTTGTTGGATGACGGTGTGGCCGAGGCCATTCAATAAATCGCAAAAATAACAGGAGAAGGATGATGAGCGATCTGATTCAGCTCGAGAAACGCGAACACATTGCAATACTGACCATCAACAATCCACCGGCCAATACCTGGACAGTGGATTCTTTGGCTGCGCTGACAAACATCGTCCGTGAGCTTAATGAGGACAAGAATATTTTTGCATTGGTTCTGACCGGGCAAGGCGAGAAGTTTTTCTCCGCCGGTGCTGACCTGAAAACCTTTGCCGATGGCGATAAGGCCCGTGCCAATGAAATGGCTCAGCTCTTTGGTGAGGCATTTGCGGTATTGACCGCGTTCCGTGGTGTATCCATCGCTGCGATTAACGGCTACGCCATGGGCGGCGGGCTTGAGTGCGCCCTAGCCTGCGATATCCGTATTGCCGAAGAGCATGCGCAGATGGCTTTGCCAGAAGCGACGGTTGGCTTGCTGCCCTGTGCTGGCGGAACCCAGAACCTGCCCTGGATTGTGGGCGAAGGCTGGGCCAAGCGCATGATTCTGTGTGGCGAGAGAGTGAAGGCCGACAAGGCTTTGCAGATCGGCCTGGTTGAGGAAGTGGTCCCCAGTGGCAAAGGCCTGGAAAAGGCCCTGGAATTGGCTGAAATGGCCTGCAAGCAGAGCCCGTCTTCCGTTGCCCGCTGCAAAACGCTGGTGATGAGCTCCCGCGATGGCCGCAGCCATTCCGACAGCTGGCGCATGGAGCGTGAACTTTTTGTTGAGCTGTTTTCCACCGAAGACCAGAAAGAAGGCGTGAATGCCTTCCTGGAAAAACGTAAGCCGGGATGGAAAAACCGCTAAAAGCCTTTTAATCCCTGAGGCATAGGGTTCAAGGAATTGTTATGAGTCATCAACAATCTGTAGAAAGTAACCAGCCGGTTGTCTTTGAAGAGCGGAAGGCCGCCGACGGCGCAGTAATTGCTGTGGCCAGGCTGAATACGCCAAAAGCGCTGAACGCACTGTCTCTTGAGATGATCCGGATGCTGACGCCTCAGCTCAAAAGCTGGGCTGAGGACGATCGCGTTCGCGCTGTCTGGATTGAAGCCGAAGGCGACAAGGCGTTTTGTGCTGGCGGTGACATTGTGGCGCTCTACCGGAGCATGACCGAGCCCAAGAGTGGCGGCGGTGCCAGCGCGGGAGAGACCTTCTTTACGGAAGAGTATGAGCTGGACTATATGATCCACTCCTATCCCAAGCCGGTTGTATGTTGGGGCCACGGGATCGTTATGGGTGGCGGTATCGGCATCATGGCCGGCGCATCCCATCGGATTGTTACGGAAGCCTCTATGCTGGCAATGCCAGAGAGTAGTATAGGGCTCTACCCGGATGTAGCCGCAGGCTGGTTCCTGAACCGCACACCAGGGCGCACCGGCCTGTTTTTGGGGTTGACCGGCGCTCGCATGAATGCCGCTGACGCCATCTTTGTGGGCCTTGCCGATCGCTTTATCAGGCATGAAGTTAAAGCAGCCGTGGTCGCGGATTTAACGGCGCACAACTGGCAGGGCGAAGATGCATTTGCTGTCGTGGGTAGTGTGCTTAGAAAGCATGAAGACCAAAGTGCTGATGCCTTGCCGGAATCTCAGGTGCGGGCTCACTTCGATGAGATCAATCGTGTAACCGATGCCGACAATCTGGCCAAAATGGTTGCACAGATGAAAGAACTGGCCGGCGGTGACGGCTGGTTGGCCAAATCAACCAAGCCTCTGGCGTTTGCATCGCCAACGTCTTTGGCTCTGTGCTGGCAGCACCTGCAAAACTGCCGCCTGGATAGCCTTCGGGAAGTGCTTGATAAGGAGCTCATACTTTCTAAAAACTGCCTGATTAAAGGCGAGTTTGCCGAGGGTGTCCGTGCGCTATTGATCGACAAGGACAGACAGCCCCGCTGGCGTTACGCGTCGCTGGAAGAAATGGACAGCGAGTGGATTGACAGCTTTTTCCAAAAATAGCCTGACCGGCCGCCTGAGTAGTGGCGGCCGACTCAACCGAACACAAAAACAAGGGGATGATTATGGCAACGATTACCTTCATAGGCTTGGGCAACATGGGTGGCCCCATGGCCAGCAACCTTGTGAAAGCCGGGCACGAAGTAACCGTTTTTGATCTGTCAAAAGATGCGGTAGCCGCGCTGGTATCAGAAGGTGCCAAAACGGCAGACACAGCCCACGAAGCGGCCAAAGGAGTTGAGTGCGTGATCACCATGCTACCGGCAGGCAAGCACGTTGAGGCTGTGTATCTGGGTGAAGATGGGTTGCTGGCGGCTCTACCCGAGGGCACGATGGTTATCGACTCATCCACCATCTCGCCAGAAACGGCTCGCAGTGTCGCGGAACAGGCTGAGACCAAGCGTATTCCATTCCTCGATGCGCCTGTTTCCGGTGGTGTAGGTGGTGCGACAGCGGGCACACTGACCTTCATTTGTGGCGGCGATGAAGAGACCTTTACTAAAGCAAAGCCGATTCTGGAAGCCATGGGCAAGAACATCTTCCATGCTGGCGATCATGGTGCTGGTCAGGTCGCGAAAATTTGCAATAACATGCTGCTTGCCATTTTGATGGCAGGCACCAGTGAAGCATTGGCGCTGGGTGTGAAAAACGGCCTGGACCCTGCGGTTCTCTCCGAAGTTATGAAGCAGAGTTCGGGCGGAAACTGGGCGTTGAATGTTTACAACCCCTGGCCAGGCGTGATGGATGGTGTACCTGCATCCCGTGACTACCAAGGAGGCTTTTTGGTCAACCTGATGAACAAGGATCTTGGCTTGGCCTTCGATAACGCCGTAAAGAATCAGGCGGCTATCCCCATGGGTTCTCTTGCCCGTAATCTGTTTTCCATTCATGCAGAACAGGGCAATGGAACACTGGATTTCTCCAGTATTCAGCGTCTTTACAAGCCCGAGTAACACCTGCCGGGGCTCGATGTTTCGTGCCCCGAAACCTCTCCTGATGTGATTCCTTCCCCGGGTTTTTGCCTCTATACATTGGTATAAAACTGTTGAGCAAGATAACTATAAGTAGGACAATGAGTTCGCTCAATTGTGGATCGGTGGCGAGTAAGGCGTAGCCGGTTTCTGATCACGGCTGAAGGCTGCTTTACCTATGCTGACGAACACTTTTGTACTCTATTTGTCGACCGTGTTGATCTGGGGCTCGACGTTTATAGCGATCCCTCTGCAATTGGGTGAAGTACCGGGCGATGTGTCCATTGCCTATCGATTTGGGCTGTCTGCGCTGGTGCTGATGCTTTGGTGCAGCCTGACCCGACGAAATATGCGATTTGGTTTCCGGCAGCATCTCTGGATGGCAGGTCAGGGGCTGATGCTATTTGGCTTCAATTACATGCTGGTTTATCAGGCGGCTGCAGATATCACCAGCGGATTAATTGCCGTGGTGTTTTCCACAATTATTGTGATGAATATCATCAACGGCGCTCTGTTCTTCGGCAATCGAATGCCCCGTGCAGTGATTGGGGGCGCGGCGCTTGGGCTTGTGGGGATTATCCTGGTGTTTTTGCCGGAGGTTCGCGCGCTGGACGCCGATGGTGCCACCTTACGTGCCATCATTCTCAGCTTGGCAGGAACCTTCATCACATCCTTCGGCAACATGCTCTCTGCCCGCAACCAGGCATCGAAACTACCTGTTATGCAAACCAACGCCTACAGTATGGCTTACGGCGCTCTTTTGCTGGCGCTCATTGCCTGGGGCAGGGGTGAGGCATTCGTTTTTGAGGCCACTTGGAGCTACACCGGCTCTTTGGTCTACCTGGCTTTGATCGGCTCTGTTCTTGGTTTTGGCAGTTTCCTTACGTTGCTCGGGCGGATAGGGCCGGAGCGTGCGGCCTACTGCATGGTGCTCTTCCCAATTGTAGCGCTTGCGCTGTCAACGGTTTTTGAGAATTACATCTGGACGGTTGAGGCAATTGCGGGCGTATCCCTGGTGCTTGCCGGTAACTTGTTGGTGATCCTGCCCAAAGAAAAGTTGCAGCGGGTGTGGCGGATTTTTCGGCCACCAGCTGTCAGGCCTACAGAGTAAGTACGTTGTAGAGGTAGTGATTGGTACGAGGTATGAGTGGCGTAGCGTTACGTCTATAATGGCCGGCCTGAATGGCCCGCACTTTATGGTCAAGGCGCGCCGAAATCTCTAAATTGAGTACCCTCGCAATGGAAATCAACGTCAATTACCTCGACAATCTCCGGGTTGAAGCCAAGTTTGATGACTTCTCGGTGATTGCCGACCAGCCCGTTCGCTACAAAGGCGACGGCTCGGCCCCCGGCCCTTTTGACTACTTTCTGGCTTCATCCGCCCTGTGCGCCGCTTATTTTGTGAAGGTGTACTGCCTGGCGAGGGATATTCCAACCGATAACATCCGCCTTTCCCAGAACAACATTGTTGATCCGGAAAACCGCTACAAACAGATTTTCAAGATTCAGGTTGAGCTGCCGGACGACCTGCCCGAGAAACACCGCCAGGGAATCGTGCGCTCCATCGACCGGTGCACGGTCAAGAAGGTTGTGCAAACCGGCCCGGACTTCCAGATTGAAATCGTTGATAACCTCGATGAAGATGCTCAGGCATTATTGACGATCAAGCCAGAGGGGGGCTCCGATACCTATATTGAGGGTAAAGATCTGCCGCTGGAGCAAACCATTGCCAACATGAGCGGCATTCTTGCCGGTCTCGGCATGAAGATTGAAATTGCCTCCTGGCGCAACATCGTGCCCCACGTGTGGTCACTGCACATGCGTGATGCGGCTTCGCCAATGTGCTTCACCAACGGCAAGGGTTCCACCAAAGAAAGCGCTCTGTGCTCAGCGCTGGGCGAATTTGTTGAGCGCCTGAACTGCAACTTCTTCTACAACGATCAGTTTTTTGGTGAGGAAATAGCCAACAGCGAGTTCGTGCATTACCCGAGAGAGCGCTGGTTCAAGCCTGGGCCTGACGACGAATTACCAGAAGGCATTCTGGACGAGCATTGCCTCGCCATTTATAACCCGGATGGCGAACTGCGTGGTTCCAATCTGATCGATACAAACTCTGGCAATGTGGAGCGGGGAATATGTGCTCTGCCATACGTGCGCCACTCCGACGGCGTCCCCGTCTACTTCCCGAGTAACCTCATTGAAAATCTGTTTCTGAGCAATGGCATGAGTGCCGGGAACACCTTGGCAGAGGCGCAGGTGCAGTGCTTGTCGGAAATCCTTGAGCGGGCAGTGAAAAAGCAGATCATCCAGGAAGAAATTGCACTGCCGGATGTGCCGATGCACGTTCTGGAAAAGTACCCGGATATTCTTGAAGGCGTGCGGGCGCTGGAAGCCCAGGGCTTTCCCATACTGGTGAAAGACGCCTCCCTTGGCGGGCAGTTCCCTGTGGCCTGCGTAACCCTCATGAACCCGAAAACCGGTGGTGTGTTTGCCTCGTTTGGCGCGCACCCCACCATGAAGGTTGCGCTGGAGCGCAGCCTGACCGAGTTGATGCAGGGCCGCAGCTTTGAAGGGTTGAACGATTTCCTTCCTCCAACCTTCAACAGCTTGGCCATCACTGAACCCAACAATTACGTTGAACACTTTATCGATTCAAGTGGTGTAGTGTCCTGGCGATTCTTTAGTGCCAAAGCGGATGTTGAGTTTCATGAGTGGGACTTCTCCGGCACCACCGAAGAAGAAGCCGACTGCCTGTTTGGCATCATCGAAGACATGGGTCACGAAGTGTACACCGCCATTTTTGACGAACTGGGCGCCCCGGTTTGCAGAATGCTCGTACCCGGCTACTCCGAGGTTTACCAGGTGGAAGACCTGATCTGGGACAACACCAACCGGGCCCTGGACTACCGCGAAGACATCCTCAATCTTCATATCTTGAGTGATGAGCAGTTGGCCGCGTTGGTGGAGCGTCTGGAAGACAGCCAGATTGATGATTACACAGACATCATTACTCTGATCGGCATAGAGTTTGATGAAAATACCGTGTGGGGCCAGCTCACCATTCTGGAATTGAAGCTGCTGATCAATCTGGCGCTTAAGCAATACGAAGACGCCCTTGAAAGGGTGGAGATGTTCCTGCAATACAACGACAACACTGTGGAGCGTGGGCTGTTCTATCAAGCCATGTGCGCAGTGCTGGAAGTCACTCTGGATGAAGAGCTTGAGCTAAGCGATTACCTGTTTAACTTCCGACGTATGTTTGGGGAAGAGACCATGGACGCCGTAGTTGGCTCAGTGGATGGCAGCGTTCGCTTCTATGGCCTGACCCCGACCAATATGCAGTTGGAAGGTCTGGATAGGCACCTGCGGCTGATCGAAAGCTACAAGAAGCTGCACGCAGCACGGGCTGCCAAGGCAGGTATCGAGTTGTCGTATAAGAGCGCTTGACGTTCATAATACCTGTAGTCACAACTCTTTCAGTTCTTGGGGCTCGTTACGGCTTACGTGATGAGCTTCCCACGCAAATTTTCAAACGGTACAGGATTAGTAAACATGGCAGACAAGATTAGAGTAGCCATTGCCGGGTACGGCAATCTGGGTAGGGGAGTGGAAGCTGCGTTGGTGCAGAATCCGGATATGCAGTTGGTGGGTGTGTTCAGCCGCCGTGACCCTGCCAGTGTGGCTCTTCTGGACAGCAAAGTGCCGGTTTATGCCATGGCAGATATTGAGCAGTACCAGAACGACGTTGATGTAATGATCCTTTGCGGTGGCTCGAAAACTGATCTGCCGGAGCAAGGCCCTTATCTGGCACAGTTCTTCAATACCGTCGACAGCTTTGATACCCACGCCAAAGTGAACGAATACCACGCGGCATTGGATGAACCTGCACGCAAAGCCGGTAAGGTTGCATTGATGTCTGTGGGTTGGGACCCCGGCCTGTTCTCACTCAATCGCCTGTTCGGTGAAACCATATTGCCGGAAGGCGAGACCTATACCTTCTGGGGCAAAGGCTTGAGTCAGGGACATTCCGACGCAGTGCGCCGTGTGGATGGGGTGAAAAAAGGTGTGCAATACACCCTTCCATCTCAGGACGCCATTGCGCGGGTTCGCAACGGTGAACAGCCTGAACTGACCACCCGGGAAAAACATGTGCGCGAGTGCTTTATTGTTCTGGAAGAGGGTGCAGATGCAGACACAGTGCGAAACAGCATTGTGACCATGCCGGACTATTTCGAGCCTTTCGATACCACGGTTAACTTCATTGATGAGGCGACCTTCGCGGCGGAACACAGTGCCATGCCTCACGGGGGCTTCGTGATTCGCAGTGGCGAAACCGGTACCCAGAGCAAGCAAACCATCGAGTATTCACTGGCGCTTGGTAGCAACCCTGAGTTCACAGCCAGTGTGTTGGTAGCCTACACCCGAGCTGTTCATAAAATGGCCAGCGCCGGCGAAGTGGGTGCCAGATCGGTATTGGATGTTGCTCCGGGTTTGCTGTCACCCAAGAGCCCATCACAGCTACGCAAAGACTTGCTCTGATAGAGTAGCGCCAACAACTTGTGGGAATAACTGCAATGTCTGATCCTGGTATTAGCTGCTCAAATTGCCAGGCCTGCTGTTGTCGCCTGGAAGTGATGCTGATTACCGAGACAGGTGTGCCAGAGCGCTTTATTGAAACCGATCAGTGGGGCGGTAGAACCATGGCGCGGTTGGATGACGGCTGGTGCGCGGCGTTGGATCGCACCACCATGTCGTGTTCGATATACGAGAAACGACCGTTTATTTGCAGAGAATTTGAAATGGGCGGCTACGAGTGTATCGAGGAACGCGCCGCCAATGAACCAGTAGGACAGAGTCTCAGTCTTTAGTGTCTGGCTGGGGCTCTTTATCCTGGGCGACTCTCACCCGTATTTTGTTCGACCCAAGGCGGGTTTCATCCAGGCGCGCCTTGGCCATCTTGGCTTCTTTCGCATGGGGCATTTCCACAAAGCCAAAGCCTTTTGATTTTCCAGTCTCTTTATCTAATACCAGGGTGCATTCAGTAACAGTGCCATGAGCAGAAAACAGCTCGTGGATTTCCTGTTCTGTGGTTGTGCGGGCGAGGTTACGAACTAAAAGTTTCATGATGGGCCATTCGAAAAGTAGGTATGAGCGGGATGTATCCGTAGGCGGCTCAGAGTACTTGGTGTATGCAGTACAGTTTCAAGCCGTGAGCCGTAGAACCCAGTATAGCCTTTAATATGTACAAGCGGATAATGGCGTTCTTGTTTAAACACACGTTTTCCAGGATTTGTAACTATGTATTATGCGTTTCCGCTGCTCGCAGTTATTTTTTGGGCGGGAAATACCGTAGTTAACAAACTGGCTGTGGGGGTGATTTTCCCTGCAGAAATTGGCTTTTATCGCTGGCTGTTCGCCGCCGTCATCCTAACGCCTTTGTTGTTGAGGCCAACGCTGCGATCCTGGCCGGTTGTGAAGGAAAACCTGGGCAAAATTTTTGTGTTGGGTGTTTTAGGTATGGCGATTTATCAAAGCCTTGCCTATTTTGCCGCGCCTAAAACCTCTGCGACCAATATGGGCATTGTATTGGCACTCATGCCTTTGATGTCCCTTATTCTGGCTATCCTCGCATTGGGCCACCGCCTTACATTGGGAGCCGTGGTCGGGTCGCTGTTGTCTTTTTTTGGCGTATTGATTGTAATCACCTCCGGGGATTTGACAGCGATTGCCCAGCAGGGGATCAATGGCGGCGACGGAATGATGCTGGTAGCCGTAGCTGCCTACGCCATATACAGCACTTTGCTGAAAAAATGGCAGATACCCCTGCCTGCAATGCAGCTGTTGTATGCACAGGTGCTAGTGGCGGTGGTGGTTCTGTTTCCGCTGTTTGCGGTGCTGCCACAAACCGGGCTGAACAGTGATAACTTGCCACTGGTCTTGTTCGCCTGTGTGTTTGCATCTATTGGTGCACCCTTGGCATGGATGACCGGCATCAAGCACCTGGGCCCCAGCCGGACTTCCGTGTTCTTCAACCTCATTCCCATTTTAACAGCGCTGATTGCCTCGGTGATGCTGAGCGAAACACTGGGTTCGCACCACTTTATTGGTGGTGGGCTGACCTTGTTCGGCGTGCTCATGTCTGAGTGGTGGACCCGGCCTTTCCGGGCGAAAGCACAGGCGCACGGCTCGGCCTGATCCTTTGCTTGATTAGAACTGGTGCGCTTTTGAAGCAGCGAGAGTTTGATTAACCGCCGCTTTTACGACAGAATCCCTGCCCGGACTCATACAGAACCATACCTTCAAGGATTGAAGATATGCCCCAGGCAAGCGGACTGCAGTTTACCGCCCGTGTTGGCGAACTCCCCTCTGATCTATTTTCCGTTGTTGGCTTCACGCTGACGGAACGACTATCCGAGCTATTTCATGGCTGCCTTGAACTGGCCAGTACCGACCCGGACATAGATGCATCCGAAGTTTTGGAGCAGCAAGTGGATCTGGTGGTATGGCAGGACGGCATACCCCTTCGCCGCTTCACCGGCGTGGTCAACGAATTTGCTCGAGGCGATTCTGGCCACCGCCGCACCCGCTATGAGATTGTTATCGAGCCGCCTTTGTGGCGCTTGGGTCTGATGCACAACAGCCGTATCTTCCAGACCCAAACTACAGACACCATCGTGCGTACCCTGCTGGAAGAACGGGGCATTGTGGATTCAGTGTTTGACCTCAAACGTGCGCCCCAGGAACGGGAATACTGCGTACAGCACCGGGAAAGCGACCTGGCCTTTATCGGGCGACTGGCTGCCGAAGAAGGTTGGCACTACCGCTACCAGCACGGCAGCGTGGATGGAAACGAACAACCCCGTTTGATTATTGCCGACCACCACGGCGATGCACCAAAACTTGAAGCCGCCGAATACAACGGTAAAGCTGGCGGAAGTACCAAACAACCTGTGGTATTCCGCTTTCGCTACGAAGAGCGGGTTCGCGCCGCGTCCGTAGCCACCAAAGACTACACCTTCAAAAACCCCGCCTACGCTCTGATGCACGAACACAGTGCCGCCAGTGCCAACCAACGGCAGGATTACCAGCACTTTGACTACCCGGGCCGCTTCAAAGCCGACGCCAGCGGCCAGCCGTTTACCGAAGCCAGGCTGGATGCCCTCAGAAACGATGCAAGCACAGCTCAAGGCGAAAGCAACCGCGCAGACTTCACCTGCGGTGCCAAAACCGAACTCACCGAGCACGACAACCCCAAACTGAATCGGGACTGGCTGTTGACCGCGGTGACCCACACCGGCAAACAGCCCCAGGCCATGGAAGAAGAGGGCGGTTCTGGCCCGACGACATACCACAACACGTTCAGTGCCGTACCCGCCGACAAAACCTGGCGGCCGAACAATGCTCATCGCCCTCTGATGGACGGCCCGCAAATCGCCCTAGTGACCGGCCCCGAAGGGGAAGAAATCCACTGCGACGAATTTGGCCGGGTAAAAGTACGCTTCCCCTGGGACAGATACAGCAAGAACGACGAACACAGCAGCGCCTGGTTGCGCGTAAGCCAGGGCTGGGCTGGCGGCCAGTATGGCTTCATGGCCCTGCCCAGAATCGGCAACGAAGTCATCGTCTCCTTCCTTGATGGCGACCCGGACCAGCCCATCATCACCGGCCGAACCTATCACGCTACCAACACACCGCCTTACCCGCTGCCGGAACACAAAACCCGCACCACCCTGAAAACCCAGACCCATAAAGGTGAGGGCAGCAACGAACTGCGGTTTGAAGATGAGGCAGACAAAGAACAAATCTACATCCACGCCCAGAAAGACCTGGACCTGCTCACGGAAAACAACCGCACCGAAGTCATCAAAAACGACAGCCATCTCACCGTTGAAAATGACCGCTTCAGCCACGTAAAAGGCAGCAAACACCAAACCATCGACGGCGAAAAACGCGAACAAACCGGCAAAGACCACAGCTTCAGCGTAACCGGCTCCTTGCACCTGAAAGCGGGCACCGCCTGGCTCAGTGACTCCGGCACAGAACTGCACATCAAAGCCGGGCAGAAAGCGGTGATTGAAGCGGGTGCCGAGATCACCCTCAAAGCGGGTGGCAGCTTTTTGAAGATTGATCCCAGTGGTGTTGCTATCGGTGGGGCTTCTATAAAAATGAACGCCGGCGGTGCGGCGGGTAAGGGGAGCGGGCAGAAGGTTCAGGTGGCGGAGATGCCGGGGGTGGTGAATAAAGCTGGTATTCAAAGTCCAGCCCCTGAAGCCTTACCTGAATTACCGGTCCGTCCGATTGCGAAAGCCGACCAGATCAGAGCAATCAAGAACGCTGCGGTTCAGGGTAAGGGTATTTGCCAGGTGTGTGAGTCCGGCAATGAAGGAGGCGCTTGATGATGCCCAAAGGTTTCCTGGATTCTGGTCGGACATTCCTCCTCATAGATGGTGCAAAGGTTGAGAATCTGGCAGAAGCAATCTACAGGGTAAGTCCCGGCGCACCTTGTGATTCGCTTTATCGTGGGACTGAACTGGCTGATATGTCCGAGATTTCTCCTTGGCTTGTGGAGGCGCAATCAGACAGTTCATTGGGTATAAAGTGTTTTGATCATTATATGCATCGCGGAGTTGCGATTGCTTTTCAGACGAATGCCAGTTTGGATGAACTCGTGGCTCATCTTCGAGGTTTGTTAATCGCAAAGCTGGCTACCGGCGATGACGTGGTCTTTCGGTTTTACGATCCGGAAATTGCTCGACAACTGCTTTCTCAGGACCCTCTTGGAGAGAATGTGAAGCGTATTCTGGGACCATGCCATGCTATTGCTGTTCAGGATCGCCGTACGGGAGAATGGGAGCGCTTTCAGAACAACAAGCCATCTCAGGAGCCAATTTGCGACCCCTTTGTCATTCAGGAAGGACACCTGGTTGCGATGGAACACGCTGCGCACCAAACGGCACTTAGAATGCTTGAGCTGCACACGGCTCAGTATTTTCCTCAACTATTGCATTCGCCCAGTACAGTTGAAAGCAACTGGGCCAAGGTCGCCGACCTCATGTCTGAGGCGAGGCAATACGGGCTCTCCAGCACACGTGATATTGCACTCTACATAAATACAATCGGCTGGCTAGGTTGCCATGCGTTTGAAGATGAGGGGGTGCAAACCCTCTGGCAGGGCCGGGGGGATCAGCCAGAAAGAGCCATGATGCGCATTGCAGAGTACGCGGAGAAACATTCCAGGGAGGAACAAGTAAATGGGTAGTGCGAACAGCTCGGCCTTTCTGCACGGAACAGCGGATATCGACTCTGCAGCGCAGATGTGTCCGCTTCCACAGAAAACGGTTGCGTTATACCCAGTGCGCTGGGCGATCAGTCAGGAAGACGCTGTAATACCTGCCAACTTCCGTCCTCCCAGTGTTTCTTTGGAAAAAACACATTACTGCCTTAGAACGCTTACGCCGGGCTGGGTGTATATGTACTCGGAATGTTACGGAACACTCCACGAATATCGTGTTGATGAAAGTGGCGTCATTTGCGAAGTGCAGCCAGGGGTGAATTCTGTCCTCCTTCCGGAGGCGGATGCTGAAAGTGCTCTACCTTGTATTCACCATCCTGAAAAAGGCACGATTTTTCTCAAATTTGTGCCCCACCGATGGACCGTCCGTCTGCAGGAACTTGCAAGGACAGATGCAGAAGTTCGAAGCAAGCATATGCAGGCATTTGCTCTGGATGGGCTGGTTTCCAAGGGACATAGCGAAAACATTGCGCCAACGGAAGCGGTCAATCAGTTTGTTGAAGATTTTCGAAAGCAACGGGCGGACTTTGAGTGGAGTTTGGCAGATTTTATCAGTGGTTTTTCTGAACAGGATTTGCAGGGCCAGAGTAAAAAGCAAACTGAATTTTCCTATTGTGTGGCCTTGGATGATGAGATTGGAATCACATCCGAGCTAGGACAACTGCATGCGCTCTACGTCAACTTGATCCTGAATCATGCGGAAGAGAATGCTTATCCATATACCACGGCAAACCTCGTCGATGCCTTGATCGAACTTGAAGTGAATAAAAAAAGCGATGCAGATGATCAGGAAGGTGTCAGAGAGGAATTAAAAGAGCGGATTCGCATTGCAGATAAAGAGGCTTTTGTCGCTAACTATCATAAGCAGATCGAAGAGTATGACCGGGAACGTGGTCGCGTGTTCGATGATTGGAAACACTGGATCGATTCGGACCTTTTGGCCAGGAAGCTTGAATTCAATGATGTGTGTATGGCTTTAGGCTTTGAGACTGCAGAGAAAGAGTTGGCAGACATACTGGATGGCTATGTGTCTGCAGAAAAAGGCCGAGAGGATGCCAAGAAATGGATGGAATCGGAGGATGGGGAGGGCAGTATTGTTGGTGATATCGTTAAAACAGTCCTTTTCCTCGTCCCCGCTACAAACAAGATTACCGAGAAGCTTAGAGACCTGCCGGGTTTCGACTATGGCAGCCTGAAGATTGTCGAGAGCATGTATGACCTTCCAGCGTATGTGAGTGTGAGCACTGCAACAGACACATTGATGTTGGAATTCGCGACACCTGCTGCAGAAATGGGCGAATGGGCGAAAAGTCGTCAGACCAGGCCTCAGTGGAAAAAATGGATCAAGAGAGTAAGTCGACGTTATAAAATTACCGTGCATGAGCAAGCGATGTCGTTAGATAAGGCAACCGACCTGCTCTTTGAGGCACATCAAAAAGCCCTGATTGCCTCTTCGGGTTATGACTTGTCGGGCGCTACCTTATCACCGGTCGCTGCAGGTTTGCTGGAAGTCAATATTCGAAATCGACTGAGAGGAAGTATGATTGATACCTTCCACCTGACTCCAGACTTCAAAGACAACCCATTTGGATGGTTGCACACGCGCCTCGATCCCGTGGTCAAGTCCATCAAAGAGAGTCGTGGAAAATTCATCGGGGCGGTAGCATTTTTTCATGCCGTTAACATGGTTAGCTTGATGTCTTCTCTCAAGGAAACCCAGAGGGATGTGATGTTGGGTGATCGGTCAGCCATTGAGAAGTGGGGGCCTTTTGCAGACAACCTTTGGAGCCTAATTGAAGGGGTGGTTAACTTCAGTGGAATGCTGATCCGAACGGAGTATGGAAGTGCTCTTGGAAAGAATCTGTCGTTGGTTGGGACTAAGGTTTTTATAACTCTAAATGGCAATCGTGGTTTGAAAATTGTAACTGAGCTCGCAAAAGGCTTAGCGAGAGGTGCAGTCAAATTCCTACCATTTGTTGGAAGTCTGTTAGCTATAGGCATTGAGGGAAATACTGTACGTCGAACCTGGCACACTGGTCATTATGCTGCGACAGGGTTGGCGATTGTTCAGATTGGACTGGCTGGTGGCCTCGGGTATCTCACATATCTTGCGCTAATGGGGACTGGTGTGGGTGCTGGAGTTGTAATCATCGGTGCGGTTCTATTGGTAATCACGGTGGCAGTTTCTGCTTTACAGATATATATCGCTCGTTCAAGGATTGAAGATTTTTTATCAACATCCTTCTGGGGCGGCGCCCGTACTCTCCGATACTGGGATGGTCAAATACGTCCGGCGAATGACGAGCTATTAGAGATTAGCAGATCAATTGTGCTGCGTGAGGATGGCTCTGATGTTCGGCGGTATTTCGAGGGGGAGTTAGATGCTTTTTGTTATCTTTTGTTTTCGCCAATAGTCGAGATAACTGAGCATATGTCTAAACATCCAGTCATTACTCAGCAGGGCGAATATAAGGTTTTGTCAGAATTTACTAGGTTTTCTATTAGTTTTCCCGGGTTTGATCAGGCTTCATGTGCCGCCTCAATTAGGATTTTTGAGGTAGAAAGAAATTTAATTTTTAAAGACGAGTTTAAAGAAATCACAAATCTGTTTGATGGTGGGAAAAAGCATAGCCGCTCAGGCGGCCAAGAGGTTTTTGAATACACCCATTATAACCATAATAGGTGTGATCAGCTTGAGTTGTTGATCGAGTACGTAAAAGACGGTCGTAAGATAACAGGGGATGAGGGGGTGCGCATCATCTTTGATGGTAGTGATGTAGAGGAGTTAGGGGCTAATGAGCGACTCACGTTTGAACTGTGAATTTCCTGAGACCGACATCCAACAACAATTGGAAAAACGGTTTTACAGAACCTTTGGTGAGCGGTTGGCAAGCCCACCCGCAAGGAAAGTTGGGGGCGTGTCAGATAGCTCCGTTGATATGGGGCACAGCATAGCTAATTTTAATGACCGTTTCATTGATGTTCGAACTGATTTTTTGACGAAGCGACTAGGTCTATTGCCTGTTATTAATATTTTTATGGTTGTTGTTTTGTTGCTTATGTGGATTGCCGACCAATTTTATAGTGGAGCTCTTTTGGCAACTGCGCTTCTTCTTTTGCCTCTATGGACAGGGTTTATTGTCTATGAAATTTTTTGCCCGTACACATTGCCTGTTCGAATAGATCGAAGTGAAGATTTTGTTTATGTAGCGCACCGAGGTACGTTCTATAGAGTACCGTGGGATGAGCTTGAAGTAACCTTCTCATACAACTTTCAATATATGGGGTCTGGTGTGGCGTGGAGTCGACAGTATTATTCTCATGTTTTTCTTAGGCAGAAATATTATTTCTGTGGCAAACCCCCAAAAAGTTCTATTCAGAGAAAAAGGCTTTCCTCATATTTTGATGAAAATAAAATTTATAGAAAGTGGAATTTTATTGTGAGGTTCTATCAAGAAGGATTAAATAAAGAAGATTGCTCGAATTTAGAAACTGCCAATTATGATTTATATGTTGAAACTCTTAATAATAGTTCGTTTTTGGCATACATTTTAGACTATTTGAGTTTGATACTTTTCGTTCCAACAATGATTTGGGCAAAATTTTCACCCTTTAAGTATAAGTGGCCTTCAGAAATCGAAGAGGTTTTTGGGAAGGCAAACTATTACTGATCCCGGATTAGGCATTTCGGAATCCCGGCGCAAGAATCTGCACGGCAGTTATAAACGCTGGCTCGAGGAAACAAACTTCACCCACAGTTTTATTCTGGATGCTCACATAGAGGGCCGAGGGCGGCCACCGCCGGATAATCCGGAAGGTGTTTTACTGGATTGGATCCCAGCAATTGGAGGACAGTGCGCCAGCAACAAACTGGCCGTCAAACGATATGCAAGCCGATAGCGAGGCAACAACGAGGTGATATTCTGGGTGCCCACGGCAGCGCCACTATGTGTTACGCCTACTGGGCCCCGAAAGCGCTTCGACAGTAAGCGTCCGGTAATCCCATCTTGAACCAAGCGCTGCCGCCGTCAGGATAGTGTCCACTTATTTTCTAGTGGACACTTAACATGAACGAATTAAGCGTAACCAAGCCCTACCAACGCCGTCGCCGCTTTTCCCGGGAATTCAAAGCCGATATCATCCGCCAGTGCCAAGAACCCGGTGCATCCGTTTCTCGAATCTCACTGGATAACGGTCTCAACGCCAACATGGTCCGGCGCTGGATCAGCGAGGCGCGGCGAGCGAATAAAGCAACGTCGAAAACGCCAGGGTTCGTGCCGGTCAATCTGCCAACAGTGGACTCTGCACAGAGCAATCAATCAGTCCCAAACAAGCGTAGCACCATCCGTATCGAGATTCCCCGCGCCGGTGGTGCGGTTGTGGTGGAGTGGCCTGCGGAGCAGGCTCATCAGTGCGCCGCTCTATTGCGGGATTTGTTGGGATGATCCGTGTTGACGAGATCTGGCTGGCCACAGAACCGCTGGATATGCGAGCCGGGCCTGACAAGGCACTGGCTCGGGTGATTCAGGTGTTCGGTTCAGCCAGACCGCATTGCGCCTACCTGTTCGCCAACAAACGGGGTAACCGGATGAAGGTGCTGATCCACGATGGTCTCGGCGTCTGGCTATGTGCTCGCCGGCTGAATCGGGGCAAATTCCACTGGGGCGAAACCTGGCGTGGTGACCAACTGCGCCTGACCGAGGAGCAGTTATCCGCCCTGGTTCAGGGCTTGCCATGGCAACGCCTTGGCGCGGAAGGCGTCATCGGAGTCTGTCAACGTAGATGTCGCGTTTAAGTCATCAGCTCTTTAACAATTTACCGCCTTTTCCGGATTCAGGGTGACTGACTCCGGCAAGCTGAAGTTTCGGATATCACCAGACCAGCGACGCGGGTTCTCGGCTTTCGCCGCTTCAATAACCTGCTTTCGCTGGGCGAGGATCTGATCAGCTTCGCCCGTATGGCGTTGCTGGGGTGTTACGTAGTTCAAGGCGCTGTGCCGGTGCTCGGTGTTGTACCAACGTACGAACGCCAGTACCCATTTGCGGGCCTCCTCGATGGTTCTGAAGCCGTTTGTCGGGAACCCCGGACGGAACTTCAGGGTTTTTAACAACGACTCCGAGTAGGCATTGTCGTTACTAACCCGGGGCCGACTGTTCGAGGGTGTAATGCCCAGATCGTACAGTTTCTCTAGGAAGGTCGAGGCCTTCATGGGGCTGCCGTTGTCGGAGTGCAGTACCAGAGGCTTCTCCTTCGTCGCCAGGTGCTCACGCCAGTAGGCTTTTTCGATGAACTCGCTGGCAAGCTCACCGGTTTCACCGTGATAGACCTCGTGTCCCACGATCTTGCGGCTGTATACGTCCAGCATCAGGTACAGATAGAGCCAGGTGCCTTTTGCTGGCCCCGGTAGCCAGGAGATGTCCCACGACCACAGCTGGTTCGGTTCTGTGGCCTTGTGTGTGGTTGCCCTGCGCTTGCTCTGGGGCGCTTTTTGCCGACCTCTGGGATGTACTTGATCCTTCTCCCGCAATACTCGGTAGAAGGTGGATTCTGAGGCCAGGTAGCGGCCCTGATCCAGCTGATCCGCAACGATGAAGGCCGGCGGACAGCTTCGATATTCCTTCTGGTTGCACAGTGAGACCACGGCCTGACGCTCCTCCTCCGAGAGTTTGTTGGTGGGTGCTGGTCTGGGCACCACCGGTCGTTGATCGGCGTTGACAGCCTTGTCTGCCGTCCAGCGCTGATAGGTGCGTATACTCAGGTTCAGCAAGGCGCAGGCCTTGACCAGCCGGGCTCCGTTACCCTGAGCCTCTTGGATCAGGGTAACCGCCTGCTGGCGATCCGGGAGGCTGGTCATTCGTCCTCGTCTTTGGGGCCCCAGATCGCCTCGGCTTTTTTTGACAGCGTCAGCAGTGCAGCCGTTTCTGCCAGAGCTTTTTCTTTGCGTCGCAACTCGGCTTCGAGTTTTTTGACTCGCTTTTTCTCAGCCTTGGCTGCTTGGCGATTCTGCTTGGCCTGCTCATCAGACAAGGCATTGGCACCCATGCAGGCGGCTTTCCAGGCTTCGATCTGTTCCGGGTACAGACCGTGCTTGCGACAATATTCACTGAGTTCCGCCTCCGTCATCGGGGCGGTTTCCAGAACAATGCGGAACTTCTCTTCGCTACTCCACTTGTCGGGATGAGCTGAATTCGATGGCAAAACGGCACCTCGTCCTCTGGCGGCTTTACGCCAATTGTACAAGGTTGCGGTACTGATGCCTTCCTGGCTGGCCAACTCGGCAACCGTCAGGCTGTGAGGTGGAGCCATCTTCTGGAGAATGGCTTCTTTACGTTCCGGTGAGTAATGGGGCATGGTTGTCCTCTGAAATATTCAGGCGACAACAACGCTGACACATAGGGATGCTGCTATAGCCAGAACCGCGAATCGCTTGCCGCACAGGGACTTGGCATACTGGCGGCATGACTCAGCGCCCCGATCTCGACCAACTCTCTGCCGATCAGCTCCGTGCTCTTGCCACGGAACTGTTCGATCGAGTCGAGAACAAGGAGCGCGCTCTGGTGCACCGTGATGCGGTCATCGAGAAGCTGACTCACGAAGTAGCCATCCTTAAACGTCACAAGTACGCCCGACGCAGTGAGCAACTGGACGCAGTCCAGGGAAAACTGCTGGACGAGTTGATCGACAGCGACCTGGCGGCCATCGAAGCCGAGCTTGAACAGGTGATGACCGAGGAGCAGAAAGCTGCCCGGCCAAAGCAAAAGCCCAAGCGCACCCCGCTACCACCGGAACTGCCCCGCACCCTGATCCACCACGAACCGGACAATACCCAATGCCAGTGTGGCTGCCAGCTCAAGCGTATTGGTGAGGACATCAGCGAGAAGCTCGACTACGTACCAGGCGAGTTCACCGTGGAGCGCCACATCCGGGGCAAATGGGCCTGTGACAAATGCGAAACCCTGATCCAGACACCGGTACCACCGCAGGTGATCGACAAGGGCATCCCCACCGCTGGCCTGCTGGCGCAGGTGCTGGTCGCCAAGTACGCCGATCATCTTCCGCTGTACCGTCAGGAACGCATCTTCGGTCGCGCTGGCCTCGAAATCCCGCGCTCCACCCTGGCCGAATGGGTGGGTGCCTGCGGTTTACAGTTGCAACCGCTGGTGGATGCGCTGAGAAACGCTCTGTTGAAGCACAGCGTTCTGCATGCCGATGAAACCCCGGTCAGCATGCTGGCCCCGGGCAAGAAGAAAACTCACAAGGCCTACGTCTGGGCCTACTGCACTACACCGTTCTCGGACCTGAAAGCCACTGTTTATGACTTCGCGCCCAGCCGGGCGGGTGAACACGCCCGGACCTTCCTGGGAGACTGGCAAGGCAAGCTGGTCTGTGACGATTACGCCGGCTACAAGGCCGGGTTCGGCAACGGCATCATCGAAATCGGCTGCATGGCCCACGCCCGACGCAAGTTCTACGATCTGCACGAAGCCAATAAGAGCGAACTGGCGGCCAAAGCGCTGGAATATATCGGCGGGCTCTACGAGATCGATCGGGAAACCAAAGACCTGCCGCCGGATAAGCGGCGGGAAATCCGGCAAACCAGAGCCAAACCGCTCGCCGATGCACTGCATCAGTGGATGTTGGCGCATCGCCAGAAAGTGCCGGATGGTTCCGGCACGGCAAAAGCATTGGATTACAGCCTCAAACGCTGGGAAGCGCTGACGCGCTACCTGGACGATGGTGCTGTGCCCATCGACAACAACTGGGTGGAAAACCAGATCCGACCCTGGGCGCTGGGGCGCAGCAACTGGCTGTTCGCGGGCTCACTACGGAGCGGTCAGCGTGCTGCTGCGGTCATGACTCTGATCCAGTCAGCCAAGCTGAACGGGCATGATCCCTATGCCTACCTCAAAGATGTGCTGACCCGGCTGCCGACGCAGAAGAACAACGCCATCGATGAGTTATTGCCCCACAACTGGAAGCCGGCTATACCTGACAAGGTGTGATAGCCGGGCGCTTACGGTTAATACAGGCTTTACCAATGCTTTTCTGGCAAACAGCCTCGCGCCACAAAGGAGCAGAAGCCCCTCAGTTGAGTGGCTGTTTGATCGTCCGGAAAAGTACCTCCTTGATCTCAAGGGTGAGTATGCAGAGTCGTCTGACCACTTGGCTGTTCAAGTGCACCAGCGGCAGGAAGACCCGGATCCAGATGATCCAGTACATGAGGACGAACGCCCGGAGATGACGGCGTTAGCAAAATGCCTTAGTAAAACTCTGAAAGAATTAGAAACTGCCTCTAAGGAAACGAAGGATAGTGGAGGGAGCGGTACCTTTGATTGGCCGGACAATACGCCAGCCGTTGAAGACTGTGTTAAGGATGCTCGTGATCGTTTAATTGGGGCTATCCAGCTGGATGATCCGATTGGAAGGCTTCGCTACCTGCAGCAGCGTCGTTTAGTGGCGACTTGGTTTACCAATGCTGCGGTGAGACGGGCAAAGGCACGTCCCTATTTTGAGTCCGCTTTGCTAATAAATGCTGCGGTTGTTCCGAGCAGTATTGGTGGTCAACGAAATCCACTGCATCAGCATATATCGGAGATAAGTGGTGAGGGCCGAAAGGAGTTGGAACGCTCCATTGCGGTTTCCGAGAGAAAGCTGGCAGTGGAGTATGGGAATAACCTGCAGGAGGATCTTTTGGGTCTGTTGCAGCGTAGTTGGGTGCAGCACAGTCTGGTGGACCTTTTCACCCACAGTGGGTATGACTACGCAGGTGCTTTCCATTTTGTTGGTTCGCTGATTAAGGAAGTGATAAGTGAGCCAGAAGAATGTGATGTATTGGCCGCTAGAGTGGAAGACACAAAGGTGGGAAAGGGTAAAAGTTGGCTCCTTGACTTTTGTAGCGCAGGGCACAGTCAATTGTTGTACTCATTACTTTTCCCTAAATTCCGCATCGAGGAACTGGCACGTCCCTATGAGCCTCCAGCCGAGCCGGATGAAAACTCTGGCGATGGTAGCTTCCGGGCCAGTGAACTAGCCTCTCTCGAAAACGAAGACCTTCCGGAGTTGGATCTTGTCGTGACGCGGGACGGTCTGGAACTTGCCGCAGCTGCCGAGGCCGGCGTCTTCTCAACGGCATTTGCTTCAAGCTTGAGGACAGGTGCCCAGTCGTTATTGAGTATTCATGGCAATTTATGGGGCGCGATTCAGAGTGCTAGCCAGCCCTTGGTCAGCGGCAATCAAAAGCTCAAAGATATCGATGCCCAACTCAAAGCGATGGAAGCGGACATGGATCGCTTGAGTCGTGAAAGAGCTAATGCCGAGAGGGCAAAAGTGGATGCTCAAGCCAAGGTTTTTGATGAATCTCGCTCACAGCGGCAGCAGGCTGAGTCGGCAGGCCGGAAGGCGGAAGAGAGCCTTAAGCACATAGCGGCAAAGGAATCGGAAATTAATCTGCGTGCAGAGAAACTGGTTCAACAGAAGCAGCAGCTATTTGCAAAGGCAACTACTGCTCAAATGAAGCTGTACGCAGGTTCGGTTCAGCAGCTTCGGGCTTCAATGCCGTTCTTGACAGGCAATGTCCGGCTGGAGCGTCTTTCAAAGGCTAAGCAAAAAGGTTACTACGTGATTGGCATATCTGGCATCGAGGAGCTTCCCGAAGAGGGCCGAGCCATCCGGATGTTTGGCGATATCACTGAGCTAAAAGAAGCGAACCTCCACCCCCGGGCTTCCACCAGCCGAGCGCGAGCCACGGAACAGGGGTTGCCCTCCGGTAAAGCGTCGGAGGCGCTGGTACTGACCGTGCCAGAAAACGAGAAAATGGCAAAAATACTTAGACACTTGGGCGCGGCAGAAAAGCAGTACACAAATGCTCTGAAGGAATTGGGCATCTGGGAGCGCTATGCTGCACAATCCTCGAATCTGTCGGCAGCAGCAACAGCCTTGGCAGTCCAAAGGATAGCGGATGCCGAGTTGAAACTGGAAAAGGCTTTAGCGAACTTCGAGAGGGTGGATGGCAGCTTGCAAGCTGCCAATGACGCCTTCGATGACCTGGAAACAAATAGAGCGTCCCTGGGTGCCGAAGTACGCGGATTTGAGGACGCAGCTAGGAAGACGGAAAACAGGCGTCTTTACCGGGTTCTCAATTCGCCACTTTTGCCTGCGGCAGTTATGTTGATGGAGCTGCATAATGTGTCGAGTGTAGCAGCGTCCGTTAAGAGAGAGTGGCGAGCTAAAGGACAACTCACTGCTGTAAGCGGCGGGTTAAGCGCAGCGTTTGATATCGGTATTGCAACGGTCACAGTTATAGAGCGGTTTCTTCAGAATGTCGCACTTGTGGAAAGGATCTCCAGGCAGTTTTTGTCGCGGGAATGGGTCGGACCATTTGCGATGAGGCTAGGTGAGCGCCTTGGAGGTCCCCTTACTTGGGTCAAAGTATTTGGTGCAGTGGGCGGAATCCTGATGGCTGTAGACTATTCTCTGGATGCCAATTACTTGTATCGCATGGGAAATACTGGTGGATCGATTGGCGCGGGAATAGTGGCCGCGGGGGGGGTGGCATTAACGTTTTCCAGTTTGGCTGGGTCGGCGGGTTTATTGTTTCTGGGGCCTGCGGGCTGGCTTGCCCTTGGTGTGGTACTAGCGATCTCGGGCACGGCTATGATGGCATGGTTCAACGAAGAGTCTATAGAAATCTGGATGCGCCATGGTCCCTTTGGTTCAATGGCCGAGAAACCCTTCCTTAAGGAACCGCGGGAGGCCTACTACCGTCTTGTTAGTTTGCTAATGGGTATCAGTGTTTTGGTCGAGCCCAACCCACTGCGCGGCCAGGTACTGCGGGGTGAGTTGAACGAGAAGGACGAAGATAGACTGGCAGTGCTTCGCGAAGCAAACACCCGTCTACGAGTAGAAAGCGCCATCCCTGGCTTATTTAAGGATGCCGAGATGGTAGATGTGAAGCCATATCTGCGATTGGTAGAGACAAAATCCGAGCGGGGGTATTTGCTGGGATTGAGTGATATGTCCAACTCTAAAGTTACACTAGTCGAAGAAGAAAAGCTGAAAAGCTACGTATTGCGAGAGGAAGAATTTTATGGTGGAACCTACGTGTACCTGAAAACACCGCTTACACGCAGTACCAAATCACAGCGCTGGCTAGGTGCGGTCGAATTGAGTGAGACCTGGTCTTACCACTGGAATGTCCGGGTTCAGTTGCAGGTTAAGATGAAAGAAGATGAGGAGCCCCTGGTGTTTCCAGCCCCTGATCCGGAGGATCCTTTGGTATTTAACAAAGCCAATCAGGAGCATTCCCAGCCGGATTTCGGTGAAAAAGGGCGCCCTTTCTGGTATGACGAACAAGTCCGCTTTTATGGAAAGCTCAATGACTGAGGCATGTAGCTATTATGGCACCGAAGCATATAGATCTGATTCGTTTCCAGACCAACCTGTCCAGAAACAGGATTTCAACCACTCGAAACTGAGACGCTCAGCCGGTTATCGACTGCCTTGGGGTGGCACTAAGCATGTAATCCCGCCCATAGTAATGGAGCGCACGCCACCGAAAGCACTTCGCTACATCGAAAAAAATGGAGATCTGCTCGAGGGTAAAGGGTTTCAAGGTGAGTTCAGTCATGAATGCATTCGTTTTGCACGGCTTGCCTTACGGTCAAGGGTTGTCAATTTTCTCGAGGTAGGTGGAAAAATGACAGCCGTTTTGTTGACACCTTTTGTTTTGATTACCTATTTCATGTTTGTGTATTTACTTGGTCCAACCGAAACATGGCTTTCGGTATTTCAGGGGTTTTTACCAGCGATTTTTGGGGCCATCGTTTTGCCAGCTTTTGTGTGGCTGATTGCAAGGCTATCTTTCAAACTCTTCCCTCGATGGTTTGTGAAGAACGGCAGGGGGCCTGAGTGGGAACTTAATCGACGAACCGGGATGGTCACTTTGTGGCTGTATCCGCGCAAGTGGGCGTTCAGGAAACAAGGATCGCCTCAGATCATACAAGCTCCCTTTTATGAGTTTGACGGTTGGGTCATGGGCGGGGCTGATCGTTTTGGGACACGGTTCGACTTTGTATTGTGTCATCGTTACCAAAAGTTGAGTGTGCATATTGGTAACGACTTACTAAGCTGGCATCGCTTTCCCGACATGTGTTACGCATTTTGGGATTTTATCCAGAACTACATGGATGTGACGCGACCTTTACCTGACATGCCGGCCTTGGAGGCCTATCGCCATCTTGATCCAGTTACTGCTGAGCATGATCGAAGAAATAGAAGGGTCGCGCGTTACTGGAGGGACATGGACGACCGGTCTTTTGATCAGAAGGTGCGTCAAATGTTTGATGAGGTTAAACGAATCAACCCTGAGCAACGCCCAAACCTGATGGCAAAGAAGGTGCGCTATGCACACATGACGCCAGAGGACATGCTCGCCTACGGTCGTGGCTCAAGGAAGCCTCGCCAAGGCCGCTCTGGAACCAGAATAACCAGGCAGTCAGTTGAAAATACTTGAAGATATTAAAGGGAGCTTCTTTCCTGACAGGCTGTGGCGGGTACTTGGGCATGCGCTGGGTTCATGGCTTTTATATTTTTCCTCATGTTCCTCTACGGAATGTGAGTCAGCAACAAGTTCATGAAAATGTTGAGTAGTCAGTTTGGCGGCGTCAACGCCATTGAATACTATGGGCCCTTTGCCTACCGTTCAGAGTCCATTCCTCCGCAGAAAAATCAAACGGAAGAACTAAATCGCACTGGCTTGGATCGATCTGCCAGTCTCCGGTTGCCCTGGGGTAATACCCGTGAGGTGATGCCACCCTACTTTTTGTCCGGAAATCCGCCCAAAAAACTGCGAAGGTTGGAGAAGAAGGAAGACCTAGCGGATAAGCACGGCCTTTACGTTGAGAACAGTCACGAATGTTTTAGACATGCCCCCCTAGGGTTCCAGGCGCGCTTTTTTAACATGATAGGCGTTCTGGGAAGAATTTGGACTTATCTCGTTTCACCAATGTATGTGTTAGTTTTGATATTGACCTCCCCGCTGGTTGGAAATAGGGGCGAGAGTTGGTCTGAGTACATTCAAGGCTTAGTGGCGTTGCCAAATTTGGTTCTCCTGGGGGGGGGCGGGGTGATGATACTTGTATCCACATTGGCGTTCCGCCTCTTCCCCAAATGGCTTCACCAAAACGGCCGCGGCCCCGAGTGGGAGTTCAACCGACGCACCGGCATGATCAAGGTCTGGCAATATGCCCGGAAGCTCCCATTCCTGCCCCGAAAACCCCCAGTCGTCATCGAAAAACCTTTCTACGAGTTCGACGCCTGGTGCTGTGCTCGCGTAGACCGGTTTGGCACCTTGTTTGATCTGGTGCTGTCTCATCGCTATAGCAAGCTGGACGTAACGGTTGGCGATATTCTGGGCGCTCACGGCAGTGCCACCATGTGTTACGCCTACTGGGACTTTATCCAGAATTATATGGACGTGACCCGTCCGCTGCCAGAGATGCCCATGCTGGAGAAGTACCGCCCGCTGGATCCGGTCACTGCGGAGCATGACCTGCTAACCGGCCGTCTTCCTCGCTACTGGCGGGATATGGACGACCAGACCTTCAAGAAACAAGTGGATCGGATGTTTACAGATGTCACCATCATCAACACAGCGCAGCGGCCGAACTTGATGGAAGAGAAATTGAGTTACGCCTCGTGAGCCTAACAAACATCCGAATTACGATTTGGATGATTAGTATTTATGTTTTTTGAAAACCAAGCTCACGGCGAAAAGAATGGCCATAAACTAGAGAGCAAAAACTAAGAATCATGGAAGATTCATTCACACCAACAGAGCGCGCCTTCACCGACCTTATCGCTAGTGAAGACCACATTGGTCTGATAAGGGGCTGGCGAGACGTTATTTTTCATACGCTATTTGTAAGGAAACGGCACGATCTGGGGTTGCCTGTCTTGCTACCCATCGAAGACGGGCGATGCTTCATCGCTAGCCCAGACCCGGTGGCGGCCCGGGCCGCGATCAAAGACTTCAGATTCGACGAAGAGCTGGATGTTTTTGTCAAACCGGTTCCCTTGGGAGAGCTCGCAAGGAATGCGTTCCTTTTAGGCGCGTGGCTCTGCTGGACCGGGTCGAACGTAATCATGAACACGTCACTGATGCATTTAATTGGAATGAAGGCTCTCAAGCAGGAGCCTTCAGGTCAGGAGCGTTTGTATCAGGCGAAAATCCATGAACTTCAAAACCCGGGCGGGCTCGTCGAAATAATCAAGGCGCAAAGCTGGGTGATCAGCACTGTATCTGGAAATTCGGTTACAGAAGTGGCTCGCGAGAATCTTATCTTCGATGATCGCGGGCTTGTGGTGTTTGGGCCTGGCCTTGGCCCAAAAGGTGGTGCTAAGAATCGCAGCGACCTGTCGGCTGAAGAGCAGGCGCTGTTTGATTGGTGGGCTGAACCTTTGTACGACTATGCCGCGTTGAAGGAGGGGGGTGAAGGAGAGAACGGAGCGGATGAAAATGCCAAAAGCGTAGACACTTACGTCCCGGTTCCTGCCATCGTTGACGAAGAAAATCTTCGTTCCTTCTATGATCTGGAGCGTGCTGTTCATAATCAAATCATGCCGGATGCCACCAAGCTGCAATTGGAAGTTATTGAAGACCAGGTGATTCCTGAAGTAGAAGAGCAGGATAGCGATGAACTTTTGAGAGTGGATGGGCGGCGGTTCCGTATCTTGTTTGCCGACCATCCTGAGTGGAGCTTGCCCTTGGGCGGGGATGGGCTCGCCATGACGGATTACACTGGGGAGGTTTGGCTGCCCCAGGAGCCTGGTGTCCATGAAGTGCCGGAACACTTGAGGTTGCGACTTACCCGGGCAATTGCCTGGGTGTTGTTCTGGCACGGGCGTGACCCGGGCAAGCCTGCGCATCTGGTGTTAGGTCAGTTCGAAGGCGTTAAGCCGTTTTGTCCTGATAACATGAATCGCCTCTTCGTTCCGGATGCGACCGACGGACGTTTTCCTGCCCTGGCTTGCATGCCGTGTGGTGCGCAGCAGGTTCCCGTGCTTGTTCACGGTGAAGTACCTGAGGGTTACGTTTGTGAAGTTCTAGAAGAGTGCCGGGTTCCCGCTTCGGATCTTCCCCGCGGATTAGTCGGGCGGGATTCTCTGTTGGTTAACGGCTCAGTGCCCTTCGTTTCCATGTGTGCGTTTCTGGTGGTACCTGTTGCCGCAATCGAGTTTCCCAAAGATTGGTATGCCGGCATCCGGACGTCCAACACTCAGCTAATCTCGGACTTTGAATACTATCTTGCGAAACAGGGCCTGAGTGATCAGGCCAAGCTGGATGTGCAAGGTAGCAAAGACCCCGGCGGCGTTGCTGGTGTCTTCTGGGCATGCGCTGGGTTTATGGCTTTTATATTTTTGCTCATGGTCCTTTACGGAATATGAGTCGGCGCCACAAGCGGGAGTCTGATCCGCTCTGGCCCAAGGGATCGAGTTTTTCATAAGCGATGGAAGCGCATGATCATGGAAGAAAAATCAGTTGCCTGTATTGAAGAGTTCGGCAGGCTTGTTGTCGCCAGAGACTACGTTTCACTGGTGCGTGAGTGGCAAGCTCACACTTTTTATGCCGTGTTTGTAAACAATGGCTGTGAGGGAGAGCTACCTGCCTTGGTGGAGGTGCACGATCATTTGGCCTTCCTCGCTGGCACAGCTCCTTGAACTGCCGGCGAATTAAACACCGCAACCAACGCGATCTTTCTCGGCATATATTCCGTTCCGAGGTCTGGCGAAACTGGCTGTCACTCAGATTCGGTCAGATAATTACGGGCAAACACCTGTAAATCCTCCGAGACACGCTGGCGGATAATCGCCCGATCTTGCGGGTCAAGGCCGTACTTGCGGGCCAGCAACTCGAAGTCTTCATCTTTCAGGGTAATGGTCAAACGCGGCCTTGCCCGGGTCTTCTGATAGGGCAGTTCCAGAACTTTGCGCACCATGTCGGAGGTGCTCATGTTCTGTATTGCTGCAGAGACCCGAAAAGCGCGCTGAATGTCATTGGAGAGGTCGAAGGCCATTTGTACGGCCTGAACGGCCTGTTCCTCTTTAGACCAATCCGGTTTGTTTGCCATGGAGGTAACCTGAAGAATTACGCCCCCGGAGTTCGGGGGCGCTGGGCTTACTGTGCAGGGTTGTCTTTGAGTCGAGCCAGCACGTTGTCGATTGCATCTTGTTCGCCGTCAATACCGGCGGCTTTCAGTTTTTCATCCAGATCGGCGCCTGTCAGCTCTTTTTCCAGAGTAGCGCTGGCGGTCTGGCGGTCTTCTTCCCGGGCCTGGCGCTCGCGAATGCGTTCAAGGGTTTCCTTGGCGGTGTTCAGCGAGGATTTCTGGCTGTTGATGTTTGTATCAATCTGGGCAGTGGTGCGAAGCACCCGCTCATTGGTTTTCACCACTTGCAGTTCCCGGCGGTAGTCGGCCAGTTGCTTCTCTGCCCGCTGAACCCGCTCTTTCAGGCCAGCAATGCGCTGCTGCAGCAGTTCGCGGGTCTGGGTCAGTTCTGCGCCGCGGCGCTCGTGGCCAACAATGCGTTCTGCTACTTCTCTGGCCAGATCTTCTTCGCCAGCGGCAATGGCTTTGCGGGCATCCTGTTCGCGTTTGCTGGCGTTGTCCTGTTCAGAGCGAATTTGCCGGGCCAAAGAGGCAGATTCGGCCATCAGTGCAGCCAGTTCCTGTTTAGCCTGCTTTAGTTCCTGCTCGGAGTCTCGCAGTTCCTGTTCCAGAATGCGGTTGCCCTGGCCGTCGACTACGGCTTCGCCCAGTTCATTAACGCCACCGCGCATGGCGGTCAGAAGTTTGTTCAGTATGGATCTCATGTCTCAGCCCTCAGTTAAGCCAGGTAGTCTTCAAATGTCTGTAACAGGTCGATGGCATTCTCTGCCAGCGTCACCAGTTCCTGCATGATTTCGGCTGCGCCGGAGGTGGGGCTGAGAGCGCCATATACCACGTAGTGATCACCGGTTTTGCCCAGTGAGCTCAGGGGCATGGGTACACTGAGTCGCAGCATGTTTTCATGCAGTTCATTCAGGCGCTCAGGGTTCAGTTCCTGCTCATCAAAAAGATACGCAAGGCACAGAATTTGAGTGTCGGTTACGGTAAGGTACACCGGCGTTTCTTCTGCACCGGAAACCGTTACCTGAAGCACCGGTTCGTCCCCGGTTATGGGCATAACATCGAAGCGTCGGCCGGCATGGGTAGAATCACCCAGGGCCAGGGTGAGAGTTTGAATATCCACAAATAGCTCCTTCCTGTGGCGGTGAATCGGTTCGGCCGATTCGGACGAACCTTGTCCTGTCGCTTGACATTTTATGTCAATAATTAGAGTCTATACTTCGCAATTAAACATTTGCAAGGATTAGTTTGTTTGCGTTATAACGGCGCTCTGGTTTGACACAAACTGTCAATTATTGGATTTACCAGAAAGGATAATCTGGTCGCGTATGGAAACGTTCTTCGCTGTAGCCTTCTCCTTTCCAACGGTAGTTTTCTCCGTTCTGTTGTGTGTGGCCATTCTTTATTGGCTGATATCCCTGCTTGGTATGGGCGATATAGACGCAGATGGCGACATTGATGCCGTTGGCGATTTCAGTGGTCTGATGGTTACCCTCGGGCTGCAAGGTGTTCCCCTGCCTTTGGTGCTCACGCTGTTGTTCCTGTTTGGCTGGCTGGCCAGCTACTTTGTTGATCTTGTTTTTGGCTCTCTTGTTCCGGCTGGCGTGTTGAACTGGCTATACGGAGCAGCTGTTATTTTTTCGGCGCTTGTCGCCTCAGTGCTAGTAACGTCGATCGTGGTACGCCCACTTCGCCCCCTGTTTCGCCGTGCATTTTTGCAACCCCTTCAAAAGCGGATTGTTGGCACCCCTTGTGTGGTGATCTCTTCACGGGTTACTGAAACCTCAGGCCGCGGTGAAACGGTTCTTGATGGTGCTCATCTTGTTCTTCAAATACGCAGTCATTCGCCGCTTTCCCGTCGGGAGAGGGCCGTCATTATTGAACATATTCCGGATAAAAATGCTTGGTGGGTTGTTCCGGAATCCGAATTCCATTCCGGTGGCACCACCGGATAACCCCGCACTCACTCATTTAAAACCAGCTCAGGAGAATGACTAAATGGACTTATCGTGGATGATGCCGGTACTGACGACCATCGGCGTTGTGGTCTTGCTGATATTGGGCGTGTTGACCCTGTTCAAGGCGTTTTATCGCAAGGTAGACCAGGGCCAGGCCCTGATAGTGAACGACCTGTCGCCTACGCCGAAGGTGTACTTCACTGGCGCCATGGTGCTGCCGGTTATTCACCGCGCCGAGACCATGAAAATCTCGGTCATTACCCTGGAGCTGAACCGCACCGGTAAAGAAGGGCTGATCTGTAAAGACAACCTGCGTGCCGATATTACCGTTGCTTTTTACCTGCGGGTAAACGAAACCTCGGAAGATGTGTTGCGGGTAGCCAAGTCTGTGGGTGTTGGCCGTGCTTCTGACCGCAATGCGGTAAACGAATTGTTCAATGCCAAGTTCAGCGAGGCGCTGAAAACAGTCGGTAAAAAGCTGGAGTTCATGCAGCTTTTTGAAGAGCGCCAGCACTTCCGCGATTCCATCATAGAAACCATTGGCGAAGATCTTAACGGCTACATCCTTGAAGACGTTGCCATCGATTATCTGGAACAAACGCCGAAAACCTCTCTGGATCCCAACAATATTCTGGATTCCGAAGGTATCAAGCGGATTACCGAAATCACGGCCTTCCACAATGTAGAAACCAACCGCCTGGAGCGTGATCAGGAGCTGGAAATCCAGCGCAAGAACGTTTCAGCACGTGAGGCCTCACTGGAACTGGAGCGCAGCCAGGCGGATGCCGAAGCGCGTCAGCGTCGTGAGATTGAAACCCTGCAAGCTCGCGAAACATCTGAGACTGAGCAGGTGCGCGAACAAGAACGCGCCCGTGCCGAAGCTGCCCGTATCAAGACAGACGAAGAGCTGGCCATTGCGGAAGAGAACAAGCAGCGCCAGATTGAGATGGCGATGAAAGCCCGCGAGCGTGCGGTTCAGATTGAAGAAGTGCGCATTCGCCAGGCTCGGGAGCTGGAAGATGTAAACCGTGAACGAGCGGTAGAAATCGAGCGCATTGGTATGGAAAAGGCTCTTGAGGGCGAGCGCAAGGAAATTGCGGATATCACCAGCCAGCGCATTGCAGTTGAGCGCAACGTGGCGGAAGAGGAAGAGAACATCAAGGATGTTCGCAACCGTTCTCAGGCTGAGCGCCTGAAGGTTACAAAAGTGGTGGCGGCTGAGGCCGACGCGGATGAGCTCAAGCTCAAGGATGTGAAGGCGGCGGAAGCTGCGTTTGAACGCTCCAAGCTGGAAGCGGAGCAGATTCGTGTTACTGCCCAGGCCGAGATGGATGCTGCCGAGAAAGAAGCCATTGCCGATGAAAAACGAGCTCGCGGCCGTCAGTTTTTGGCTGCAGCCGATGGGCTGGCGGAAGCTCAGGTCAAGGAAGCCCAGGCGTCAGCCATCCGGGCCGATGGTATTGCCCGTGCCGATGTGAAATCAGCAACAGCCAAAGCCGATGAAGAAGCCGGTATGGCAGAGGTTCGGGTTCTTGAACAGCGCCTCGAAACAGAAGCCATGGGTGAAGAAAAGCTGGGTCTGGCGAAAGCAGATGCCCGTAAGGCCATGGTTCTGGCTGAAGCTGACGGTGAGGCCAGGATGGGTCACGCCAAGGCAGATGCCCGCAAGGCTCTGGTGCTGGCAGAGGCAGAAGGTGAAGATCGCATGGGTCACGCCAAGGCTGGTGCCCGCGAGGCCATGGCCAAGGCAGAAGCGTCTGGCCTGGTAGAGAAACTCAAAGCCTATAACAACATGTCTGAAGAGGCCCGCCACTTCGAAGAATTCCGCATGAACCTGGAAGTTCATGAGAAGGAAGTGTTGGCGAAGATTGAGGCCCAGCAGACAGGCATTCTGGAAAATGGCCGGGTAATGGCCGCCGCTCTGAAGGACGCCAAGTTTGAAATGATCGGCGGCGACGGCGGTATCTTCGACAAGTTTGCTCAGGGCCTTGGTTATGGCAAGAGCGTACAGGGCGTGCTGGATAATGCCCCGTCACTGCAGGCGGCTTTGGCAGGTATCGCCGGGCGTATTGCAGCGGACAAGCCCAGTAAAGCCTCTGAAACTGCATAAAACCCCGGGCACCACCTGCGCCTGAATCGGCGTAGGTGGTGCCTATCTCGTTCAGATTTTCCCCCTTTGTTCAGGATGATTTGGTATGTCGACGGATCGCACCGGCCTCGAGAGCATTGTTCAGGAAGGTTCTGCCTTCGAAACCATTCAGCGTCGCCTGAAAGAGCAGGGCGGTCAGCTTCGCGAGCAGGTGTCGGGGCTGAATCAGGCCCGGGAAGATATTTTCGGAAGCGCTGGCATGAACTTGCTGGGGCGTGCCCGGGTCAGAACTGAAAACAACGCCATAGCCCGGGATTTAGTGCGCCTTGGTGACAAGCTGTTGTTCGGTTTTAACCTGCAACTGGGGTTGCGCAAAACCCTGGAGCTTGAGGACGTCTTCTGCCTGTATCACCTGAGCGATGGTGACGGCGGCTTTGAAATGACAGAGGCCGCGATTGAGGGCACTTTCCTGAAAGATGGCCGCTTTGCCACCGACTTCCGGGAACTTCAGCAATATTACAACACCGCCACTCTGTCTCAGCTGACGATCCTTAAAGGCATGCTGCTGATGGTATTTCGCATCGGTGACAAGCTCAGTGATCTTCGGGTATTTCGCTGGGAGCTGAAGCCGAATGGTGAGGTTAACCGCTACATAGACAACCGGGGCGAGCGGGATCTTACCTTCCCTGACAGGTTCAGTTTTCCCTGGAAAACCGTCGGTCGTGACTGCCAGGTGCAGGGGCGGTCTCCGCATCTGAACATCGCCGACACCCTGTTCGTGGATAACCTCCGGGGCGAGATTACCTTCAAGGTGGAGAACAACACGGCTACCGGCGAGGGCATTTATGCAGATCCGGTAGAGTCTGATTCCCAGTCCCTGGACGACGCTACCTTTGAGTACGCCGATCTGGGTGAAATTCTTCTGGTACGAATTCTTCCCTTCAACGAAAAGCACTGGCGCTACTACCTGTTCAATCGCACCCAGCGGAAAGTTGAGCGGGTCGATAGCATGGCCGGCTCTGTGGTGCCGCTTCCGGATAACCACGGTCTCATCTTCCCGTCAGGGTATTACCTCACCACAGGCGAGCTGAAAACCTTCCAGATTCCGGAAGGGGATTTTCGCCTCAAGCGTTCATTGAGAGCGCCCAACGGTGAGGATGTGCTTTACGTGTTTTTCGAGCAACTTACCGGGCAGGTGATTCTGTTCCCCTACAACCTGATCCGCAAACAGGCCGATGTACCGCTGATTGGTCATGGTTTTGCGCTCTTTGAAAATGGCCATCTGGTGGTTTTCAGCGCCGACAAGGAGCCCACTCTCGTTCATCCGCTGCAGGTTTGGGAAACGCCGTTTACCTCCGAGAACTTCCATGCACAGGCCAGCGTTGCCAACGACTCGGAACTGGCCCGCATCGGCAACCCGGATTTGGTTCGCGGCATCGCCGAGCTGAACACGGTGATTACTCTGGTGGAAGCCAAGGGCGCCAGTGAGCGTCATTTCACCTCTTTGATTCGCACAGTAGACCGCGTTCTCGACCAGTTTTACTGGCTGGCTGCGAGGCAGGATGAAGCCTTGTTTTCGGGCCTGCATGAGCAGCTCTTCACCATTCGCAACACGGCCGAACTGGTGCTGGATGAGTATGAGAAAGTCCAGAGCATCCGGGCACAGACGGAAGCTGCAATCAGTGAAGTGGCAGATGTCCAGGGTGCCTTGATGCGGGATCTGAAACCGGACAGCTGGAAAGCGCCGGATCAGTTCGTGGGGTATCTGGCCAGGCTTCGGGAACACCGGGGCCGGGTGCGAACGCTCAAGGATCGCCGTTACGCAGACGAAGCACGAATCGATGGTCTGGAGCAGGAGCTGGCGGAGGCAGAGGAGCGCCTGACCGAGCGCACCTTCCGCTTTCTGGCCTCCCCCGAAGCGCTGGAGGGCTACCGCAATACTCTGGCAGAACTGCAAGCGGAGCTGGTCAGTGCAGAAAGCCGGGATGTCCTGAAAAAGATTGTGGAGCGCTACCGGGAATTGACCACCGGGCTGGATATGATTCAGGGAATGCTGGCCTCTATGGCAGGTGATGATGCTGCGCTGGAAACTGCCATTACCGACAATATCTCCGGCATATATGCCAGCATCAACCAACAACGCTCGGAAGCGGAAATCCGCCTGAAAGAGCAGGGCAGTACCGAAGCCCGCGCCCAGTTTGCGGCTCGTATCCGGTTGTTTGAACAAAGCCTGGCTAACGGTGTCAGCGCGCTTTCTGATGTGCGGGAATGCGATGGTCTGATGACCCGAATGCTCGATCAGTTGCAGGAGCTGGAAAGCCAGTTTGGCGAGTACGATGAGTTCCTGGCCGCGGTTCTGGAACAGCGTGAAAATGCCCATGAAAGCATTGAAGCCCGGCGCCAGCAGTTGCAGGACCAACGGCAGCGCCGGGTAACCACACTCACGGACGCCGCTGAGCGCATACTGAAAAACGTCAACCGCCGTACCGAACGCTTTACCACAGTGGAAGAACTGCATGCCTTCTTTGCGTCCGATGCCATGGTGGCGCGCCTGCGCAGCATGGCAAAGGAGTTGCGGGATCTGGGCGCGGCCATGGAAGCCGATGATTGCCTGGGGCAGTTGAAAGCCGCCCAGGACACGGCCCTCAGAAGTGTGCGGGACAAAGCCGATATCTTTGAGGATGGCGGTGCGGTTATCCGGCTTGGGAAACACAAGTTCAGCGTCAACCAGCAGGAGCTGGATCTCACCCTGATCCCGCGAGATGACCATGTGCTGTTGCACCTGACCGGTACCCAGTATTACGAGCGGCTGGACGAACCGGAACTCGATCGCCTTCGGGGCTACTGGAACATGAGCCAGCCGTCGGAATCTGCCAAGGTTTACCGGGGAGAGTACCTGGCGGCTCTGGTAATTGAAAAGTTCCGGAAAACACAGAATTTACCGGTTAACGTCGCTCATATTGAAGAACTTACCGGCTATATCCGCACATTTGCATCGCCACGTTACCGCGAAGGCTATGAAAAGGGCATACACGATCACGATGCCGCGCTGATTGTCAGCACCCTTTGGCCCGCCATTCAGAATGCCGGGCTGCTGCGGTTCAGCCCCAATGCACGGGCACTGGCCATGCTGTTCTGGGCGGATCTGGGCAAACAGCAGGTTCATGCCCAACAATTGCGTTCCCGGTGCTTGTCGGCGGGCATACTCAGCCGCATGATGCAGTCTGGCGAGTTGTTGCAGGCACTGGAGCAGGAGGTGGGGCCGAAGCTATCAGAGTTTGTTGAGACTAATGATCTCACCTTGACCGAAAAAGGCAGTGCCGAACGCACACTGTTGAAATCAGCCGCCGAGTATCTGGTTTTGCAGCTGGCAGAAGAATCGGAAACCTTCGAGATCACCCGCTATGCCGGTGAACTGGCGGAAGGCTTTACCGAAGCCCTGAAGCGGGATAACCAGTTTGCCCAGTATCAGAACGCCCTGAATGTTGTTGCCGACCAGCCGGCCGCACGCTGGAGCATCACCAGCCACTGGCTGAAAGCCTGGATGGGGACAACAGACCGGCAACACCTGTTGCATTACCTGCCGGAAGTGGTGGCGGTACTTAATGCCGGGGAGGCGATCACCACGGCGGTACGCAGTGTGGAACTGGCGTTTGAGGTTGATGGGCTGCTGGGCCAGCATGCCAATATCAGCGAACGTTCCCTGAGCCTGCAACTGGATGAATACGAAGAACGCCTGCGGTATCACCGACAGGAGATCATTCCCGGCTGGCAACAGCTGCAAGATGTTCGCCATAGCGTGCTGGAAAAATGGCGCGAACAATTGCGTCTGGACGAATACCGGCCCCGTCCG
The DNA here is from genome assembly GCF_031631795.1 of Marinobacter xiaoshiensis. Taxonomy (NCBI): domain Bacteria; kingdom Pseudomonadati; phylum Pseudomonadota; class Gammaproteobacteria; order Pseudomonadales; family Marinobacteraceae; genus Marinobacter; species Marinobacter xiaoshiensis. The sequence goes on along the minus strand of NZ_JAVMBO010000018.1, from coordinate 220,273 downwards.
CTCTCTTCATTTGTCCGCAACAAACTGATTAGCGAAAGCTACCTGCCCATCATTGGCGATAACCTGGCCAAGCAGATGGGTACCGCTGGCGAAGATCGGCGCACCGATCAGTCCGGCCTGTTAATGATGATCTCGCCGCCGGGTTACGGTAAAACCACCTTGATGGAATACGTGGCCAACCGGCTGGGTCTGATCTTTATGAAGATCAACTGCCCAAGTCTGGGCCACGAAGTCACCTCTCTGGATCCGGAGAAGGCACCGCACTCCACAGCGAAGGCAGAGCTGATCAAGCTCAACCTGGCTCTGGAAATGGGTAATAACGTGATGCTGTATCTGGATGACATCCAGCATACGCACCCGGAGTTCCTGCAGAAATTCATCTCCCTGTGTGACGGCACACGACGTATCGAAGGCGTATGGCGTGGCCGCACCAGCACCTACGACATGCGGGGCAAGCGCTTCTGCGTAGTCATGGCCGGTAACCCCTACACGGAAAGCGGCGAAGTGTTCAAAGTGCCGGACATGCTGGCAAACCGTGCGGACATCTACAACCTGGGCGATGTGTTGTCGGGTATGGAGTACGCTTTCGAATTGTCCTATATCGAGAACAGCCTCAGTGCCAACCGGGTGCTGGCACCCCTGGCCACCCGCGGCATGGCAGACTTCTACCGGTTTGCGGATCTGGCGGAAGGCAAGACTGTGGCAGATTCAGACTTCGAGCACGATTACAGCGCCGCTGAACGGGATGAAATCGTATCCCTACTGCAGAAAATGATGCGCGTGCGGGAAACCGTGCTGCGGGTGAACCAGGCATACATTGCTTCCAGCGCCCAAGCCGAGGCCTATCGCACGGAGCCCACGTTCAAGTTGCAGGGCAGCTATCGGAACATGAACAAGCTGGCGGAAAAACTGTCGCCGGTGATGAGTGATAAAGAGCTGGAAGCCCTGATTGACGATCATTACCAGGGTGAATCTCAACTGCTGACCCAGGGCGCAGAGGAGAACCTGCTTAAACTCAAGCAAATGCGCGGCACCATGACCGAAGCCGAAGCGGCCCGCTGGCAGGCCATCTGTGAAGAATATCGCCGTCGCCAGCAGGCGGGGGGCGATGAGGAAACCGGCGTTAAAGTTGTACGCCAACTCGGCCTCATAGCGGAACAAATGCAGCAGTTGGGGCAACAACTGGTCGCGGGTATGGCGAGCAGGAAAGACTCGGAACCAGACCTGAATAAGGCACTCGGCGAACTGTCCCGCTCCCTCGAGACCGGTCTGGCCGAAGGCTTGCAGTCCGTGCGGTTGAACCCGGCAGTAACGGTAAACCTCGACAGTCCACCGCAGGTAGGTGAAGCCCTCACAGCCTTCGCCCGAATCTTTGAGGAGTCCATTGTTCCACTGGTAAAACTCATGGACGGCAAGCTGGGCCTGGATCTGAAAACCCAACGGGAAATGGGTAGAGTTTTGAGGGTGATTGGTGAGCTGCAAGAATCCGTAATGGGGCGAGAGTCTGGGAAGTGACGCGAGAAGACCTGATGAGCAAGCGTTTCCCTACAGCAGCTTATGACCAAGAATGCGTCGTTAAATGGGCATGCTCGGGGTTTGTGGCGCTCATGGTTCTCTACGCAGTATGAGTCGGCAACAAGTTCAAGAAAATGTTGAGTAGTCAGTTTGGCGACGTCAACGCCATTGAATACTATGGGCCCTTTGCCTACCGTCCCGATTCCATTCCTCCACAGAAAAATCAGACGGAGGAGTTGAACCGCACCGGCCTGGATCGGTCAGCCAGTTTGCGTCTGCCGTGGGGTAAAACTCGGGATGTTATGCCACCCTGCTTTATGTCCGATGATCCTCCCAAGAAACTGCGTAAGCTGGAGAAGAAGGAAGACCTGGCAGACAAGCACGGCCTATACGTTGAGAACAGTCACGAATGTTTTCGGCATGCGCCTTTGGCGTTCCAAGCCCGTTTTTTCGACATGATGAGTGTATTGGGAAAGCTTTGGGCATGCCTCGTTTCACCAATGTATGTGATAGTTTTGATATTGACGTCTCCGCTGGTTGGAAACAGAAACGAGAGCTGGCCTGAATACATTCAAGGCTTGATGGTGCTGCCAAACTTAGTACTTCTCGGGGGGGGGGATGGCTCGCGCTTTTAGTATCTACATCGGCCTTCCGTTTCTTCCCCAAATGGCTTCACCAAAACGGCCGAGGCCCCGAATGGGAATTCAACCGGCGTACCGGAATGATCAAGGTCTGGCAATATTCCCGGAAGCTCCCATTCCTGTCCCGAAAACCCCCAGTCGTCATCGAAAAACCCTTCTATGAGTTCGACGCCTGGTGCTGTGCTCGCGTAGACAGGTTTGGCACTCTGTTTGATCTGGTGCTGTCCCATCGCTACAGCAAGCTGGACGTAACGGTCGGCGATATTCTGGGTGCCCACGGCAGTGCCACCATGTGTTACGCATACTGGGACTTTATCCAGAACTACATGGACGTGACCCGCCCTCTGCCAGAGATGCCGATGCTGGAGAAGTACCGCCTGCTGGATCCGGCCACTGCGGAACATGACCAGCAGATTGGCCGTCCTCCTCGCTACTGGCGGGATATGGACGACCAGACCTTCAAGAAAAAAGTGGATCGGATGTTTACAGATGTCACCATCATTAATACGGCGCAGCGGCCGAACTTGATGGAAGAAAAATTGGGTATACGGATTTAATGGTTGATGGGGCACCTTCACCCCATCAATCTGATACCACCCTCAGATGGTTGATAGATCGACTCCGTAGTTGAGTTCCTCTGCGAAGTCCGGCAGTCCGTAACCGATGGTTTTCTTGTAGAAAGGAGAGACCTTCGCAGTCGGTGCCTTCTTCTTGTGCTTCGTGGTGTAGAGCATTCGTGCCCGCATCACCTCGAAGGAGTAACCGCGCCCTTCACGGTTCTTGTCCTTGGCCAGTCGGTTGATGGACTCCGTGTAAGCGTTGGTGACGGGCATGTCCGTCTCGAAGTAGGTCATGGTCTCTTCGCGCCAGTTTCCCACTGCCCTGACCAGATCGCTCCAGACTTCCTTTTGGCCCTTCGGGATGGTGGCTATCCACTCGTCCAGGGCGGCTTCTGCCTGGAGCCGTGTGGTGGCGTCCCAGATGCCGTAGAAGCGCTCCTTGTGCTCGTAGGCGGCCAGCAGTTGCGGGAACGCGCCTGTCCAGGTCTCCATGATGAGGCGCTCCCGGTCTGAGACTTCGTGAGCGCGTTTCAGCAGGATTTTCCGGTCTCCCTTGAGAGTCCGGCTCTGGGACGGTTTCAGCTCCTTTCTGAGGCCCTTGCGCACTCTCTCTAGGGCATCGTTGGCCATGCGCACCACATGGAACTTATCGACCACGATACGGGCCTGGGGCAGCACAGCCTTGACCGCTGCCCGGTAGGGGTTCCACATGTCCATGCTGACGATCTCGACCTTCTGCCGGTCTTTCAGCTTCATCAGGTAGTTGGTCACCACGTCCTGGCGGCGGGTGGCCAGCAGGTCGAGCAGGGTTCGCTCCTCAATGTTGGTCAGAATGCAGCGGTAGCGCTTGTTCAGGTATAGCTCGTCAATGCCCAGGATGCGGGGCGTCTCGAAGCGGTGCCAGCGCCCCAGGAACTCGGCGCGGGCGTTGAAGATGTCGCGCACCGTCTTCTCGTCCAGGCCGGTCTGTGCCGCCACAAAGGTGTAGGGGTGGTTGAAGGATTCCTTCTCCACGTACTCATGCAGCCGCAGTGTCATACGGAATCCGTCCACCATCTCCGGTAGCTGGGGCCTGAATGTTGTCTTGCAGGCCCGGCAGGTGTATCGGCGGCGGACCACCCAGAGAGTGACCCGCTTGCCGTGGATGGGCAGATCACGATAGGGAACGTCACGCTTGCCGAACCGTACGAACTCACCCTGCACGCCGCATTCCTCGCAGGCGATGGGATCGGGCACGTCCACCTGGAAGTGCATTTCGTCGTCGGTTGATTTGCAGCCCAGTACTTGGTATTGCGGCAGGTGAAGGATGTTGTCGGGAAGTTCGGTCATGGTGTTGTATAGGCGTAGGTGTCAGTCAGATCCATCCGGCTCGGCATTGGTGTTTGCTTTTTTACCCAACAAGCTGCTGGAAACGAAAAGTAAGGCACCGAGGACAATTGCAATATCAGCCAGGTTGAAGGCCGGCCAATGCCAGTCTCGCCAATAGAAATCAAAGGAATCCACAACATAGCCGCGAAAGACCCGGTCAATCAGGTTGCCCATGGCGCCACCGAGGATAAGACTGTAAGCGATGGCTTCTCCTTTATGACGATTTTCAAGGATCAGGTTGATCAGAAAAATCGAGACCACTACCGCGATTCCGATAAAAAAGTAGCGCTGCCAGCCTCCACCATTCGCAAAAAGACTGAATGCGGCACCGGTGTTCCATAGGTGCACCCAGTTAAAGAACGGGGTCACCGAAACATACTCGCCATAGGCCATTGATTGCTGCACCAGCCACTTTACAGCCTGATCAGACGCTGCCAGCAGGCCCGATATGGACAATAGGGCATACGGCGAGAGCTTTTTGCCAATAATGAGCATTATTTAACCCTTCAACGCCAAAATGCGTCTGGCACCGTTAAGTACAATGCCCCCCGCGATGGTGCCGATAATCAGATCCGGATAATTGGAACCGGTCCACGCGACCAGGGCGCCGGCGGTGATGACCCCCAGGTTGATCACCACGTCGTTGGCCGAGAATATCCAGCTTGCCTTCATGTGCGCCCCGCCTTCCCGATGTTTGGATATGAGCAGCAGACAACTGGTATTGGCAATCAATGCGACGAATGCGATAGCCATCATCACCAGCGATTCAGGCTCACTACCGAATACAAAGCGTCTCACCACCTCTACGAGCACGCCCACAGCCAAGATCAGTTGCAGTACACCAGCAAGATGCGCGGCACGTACCTGCATTTTCACGCTATGTCCAACCGCATAAAGGGCAAGCCCGTACACCGCCGCATCGGCAAAATTGTCCAGGGATTCTCCAATCAGGCCGGTGGACTGGGCGATCAGACCGGCAGTCATTTCCACCACGAACAGAAGTGCATTGATGCCGAGCAACCAGCGCAGGGTCCGGGATTCTTGCTTAGCAGAAGCTGCCGAAAACTCGGCGGCCTTGATGGTCTCCGGATTTGCAGCGACGGTTTCCTGAAGCGAGGCGCCTAGCCCCAAGGTCTTCAGTTTCGAGGTGACGGGCTCGACCTCGCCGTCATGCACGACCTTCAGCCGGCGGTTCGACAAGTCGAAGGACAGCGCCCGAATCTCCTCAAAGCCGTTCAGGGCTAGGCGAATCATTCGTTCTTCTGATGGACAGTCCATCTTCGGCACGGCATAAACACTGACCCATCTCCCTGGCGCCTCGGAGGAGGCCTGTATATCGGTATCCGCTACGGACGTTGCATCACCGCCACAGGCGCCACCACAGGATTTGCTCATGATACGACTCCACTTGAACAATGTTGTGGTACCATTTAAAACTATAAAGCTACTATAAGGTCAATAGAGTAAAGAATCCGTTGGGGAGGAGGCTGATGCGCATTGGTCAGTTGGCGCAGTTGGTAGGGGTCGAAACACAGACGATCCGCTTCTATGAACAGCAGGGCTTGTTGCCGCCGCCTGATCGGCAGGACAACGGTTACCGTGTCTATACCGAGAAGCATGGTGAGGGGCTGGCCTTCATCCGTCGCTGCAGAATCCTGGGCCTGTCACTGGCTGAGATTCACGAACTACAGAGCTATCAGGACGACCCTCATCAGCCTTGTACCGCCGTCAACGCCTTGCTCGATGATCACATCTCTCATGTGCGGTCGCAGATAACCGCTCTGCAAGCGCTTGAGAAACAACTCGTTTCACTGAGAGCGAGTTGCAACGATGACCGGGAAGTTGAGGCGTGTGGGGTTCTTGCTGGAATTAGCGAAGGAAACATGCACCAGCAGTAGGTGAAGCATCAACCAGATAATCCGATGAGATGCCGGTCTGTCTCACTCTCATGCAAAGGTAAGATCAACCATTTAATCCGCTTACCCGAAAAATTGAGCTACGCTTCATAGTAAATAGGCGCAGAACTTTTATTGGGCACGATTCGAGCCAAGAAAACGATCAACAACGAGAACCGTAGCAACCGTAAGAGCTGACTTTATAACGCCCCCAAGCAAGAATGGCAGAACACCTTTCAGGAATGCTTTTTCTGGCCCAATGGTAAATGACAACCATGCCCCGCCAAACCCAAGGCAAACGGTATGGCCCAATAGCATCGCCAGGAAGGCCAGAACAATATTTTTCGTGTTCCAGCCACGCTCAAAAAGCAAACCAACCACGGCAACGGCCAGTGGGAATGCAAACAGGTAGCCAGCGGTTGGGCCAGAGAAGTAATCCAGCCCGCTGGAGCCCCCGGCAAGAACCGGAAGTCCCAGAGCTCCGAGGCTCAGCCACAGGATTGTTGAGGCGGCACCAAGTTTCCAGCCGAGAAGTCCTGCAGCAGTGAGGAGTACATAGGTTTGCGCGGTGATAGGTACCGGCACCATAGGTATCTCGATGTAGGATGCTACAGATAAGCACAGAGCTGTGATTACGATGGCAATCAGTTTCCAGCTTACCGAACGCCCATTTGGATCGAGAGGGCTGAAACTTTGGCTTGGTACAGGTGTCATCATTTTCCCTTGTTTGGAACGATGTTTCTCAATGAGTCATGCATCTCACCGACGCACCACAGCCTCTGGTTGATTCAGCATCGCAATTAGTGGGTTCTTTCTTAGCACATAATCTTTGAGCAAATAGCCTAGCAACAATCCAAGGCCAAACCCGCCCAAATGTGCGACCCAAGCGACACCGCCTTGGCCGGAGACCATACCCGCAATATTGATCAGGCTCCAAATCAGGAAGTACCAATGGGGTGCGAGCTTCTTCTGGTAAATAACAATCATGAAGGTCAGGCTGGCATGGCGGAACCACACAAGATAGAGACCGAACAGCGCTGCAATAGCACCACTGGCGCCAACCAATAACAAAGGACCTTGGCTGGTATTGAACAGTAGCAATTCAGCCAAGGCTGCCATTATGCCGGCAAACAAGTAGATCACCAGAAACGCGCCGTGTCCCAACGCGTCTTCAAGGTTGTCGCCAATAATCCAAAGGAAATACATGTTGCCAACCAGATGCATCAGCCCGCCGTGCACAAACTGGTAGGCCAGAAGTTGCAGCACAAAGTGTGCGGGGTTATGGGTATCCGAGTTCAGAGCCAGGTTGGTAAAGATCCACTCGCTGGCCTCTGGAGACAATACGCCAACACCAAAGATCAGGCTGCACAGAACCACCAGTGTGCGGGTGACCCAGGGCGTGCGCTGTGGCGTTACGTTGTATTCCGCTGGCATGGCTGTCAGAAATTGGAATAGCCAGGATTTCCAGGACACTTTTTGATTCAGATCTGTAAGCGCCTGCTTTAGCTTTGGGGAATGCATTACTTGATCTATTTCATGCTTGTCGAGCCAAACGCCATCGCAAGCCGGACAGCAATCGATCTCGGTGGTGTAATGCACCAACAGCTGATAATTGGTCATGGAAACGCGGCATCTAATGCATAGGCGTTCGCTGACACGAAGAGCAGGGCCCAGATGAAGCTCGTGATCGTATTGGTCTATGCAATCGTGTTCCTGGGCAATGGCGTGGTTTAGTGAGCCATCTTCAAACCACAATCCTTGGCATTGCTTACAGCCTAGTATGTTCGGATTGCTGGTGGGCCTCAGGCCCTGAGTGTTGCATGAGGGGCAGTATTTAGTCCGTGCCTTGGGCATGAAATCCTTTTCCTGATTCAACAGTGTGTGTCACTGGGTTTGTTGGGATGAGTTATTGCTCGTTTGAATCCGTTTGCTTCGAAGCTCCCGCTCCTCGAATCGGTCAATGCCTTTGAGAGCGCTGGTAATTGCTTTGACACCAATAAAAGGAAGCAGGTTGCCAGGTGGCACCGAAATAGCCTTCCTGTTTACAATCCAGAACCGGCTCAGTTCGCTGTCCACTCCGGAAATGAGGTCTGCAATCAGCCGGCCGTTCAGCTGTGTAAGCGATACGCCGTGTCCGATACAGCCAGTTGAATAGATAATATTATGATCCCCGATAAATCCTATTTCAGGAACCATGTCGAAATTGGCCGACACCGCACCGCCCCATTTGTAATAGATTTTTTTATGTTTAAGCGATGGGAACAGCCAGCGAAAGTGCGCTTCCAAATCTTGCCAGACGCCGGGATCATGCCATTTATCCATGGCATCTCCATATTCAAAGCCAATACTTCCACCGCCCATCGTGATGCGACCACATTTGGTGATTCGTAAATAATGAACCAGCTGGCGATTGTCTTCGATCGACATGCGGTCGCGCCAGCCCAATGTTTCCCATTCATCTTTTGTTAGGGGCTCAGATACAATCTGGTAAGTCCAAACTGCCCGCTGCCGGCTTCGTAGCTTGCGAGGCCCAGGCAGTGTGTGGGTCCATGCATTTGTCGCCAGAACCAGCTTCTTCGCATGAATTGTCGCATTCGACGTTTTGACCACTATGCCGTCATCTGATCTGCGAATATCGGCTACAGCCGAATTTTCATAGATCTTTGCTCCAGCCTCTTCGGCCAGAGTCTTTAATGCTCGAACGTGTTTGCACGGGTCCAGAATTCCGGTTTCGGGTTCGTAAATCGCGGCGCGAATATGAGGCGAATTCAGCTTCGATTTCACCTCATCCTGCTGATAAAAGAAGTAACTTCCTTCCTTTGCCAGATCACATAGCAGGCGATAGGTGCTTTTCAGCCGCTTCTCCTGCCGCTCGGTGTAGGCAACTCGCCACATGCCGGTATGTTCATAGTCGGAATCCAGGCCTTCGTTTTCGATCAGTTCGTGAACGTAGGCTACCGCTTTCTGCATGTATTCCTGAGCTTCTCGCGCCTTCTTCTTGCCCCACCTAAAAACGGTAGTTTCCGGCTCCATCCCGAATAAGGACATGCTAAAGCCGCCATTTCGACCCGAAGCGCCAAAGCCGACTTCATTCGCATCCAGCACCATAACGTTTAGCTCGGGCTGATCGCGTTTCACCTCTCTGGCAGCGGTTAAACCAGTGTAGCCGGCCCCGACTATGAGAACGTCGGTGGCATAGCTGCCTGCAGGTAAAGGATCATTCGGGTGATAGGCCCCGTATTTGTGCTGCCAAAATGAATAATTTTTGGCCATGTCGTCCAGGGCGCTGGTTGTCATACAGACTCCGTTTTTTGCCTGAAAATATACACGTCATGCGCCTTTACTCAAGCATTATCCGGATTCGCTTTTAGCAGCCAAGTAAGTTCTCAAAACCAGTGTTAACATGTGTACGTATCATCCGCAGGGAGAGCAAAACTCATGAAGGGACTCATAGCCACACTTACACTGTTAGCAACGTCGATCGCCCAAGCGGGCGCCTACCGCTGGGTTGATGAGAATGGTCAGACTCACTTCGGTGATCGGCCACCTGCTAATGCAGTCACCAAAGAAGTGCGCCTGGAAAAGGCCCAGCCATCTATTGATGCAACAGCTCGTGAGCGTAAGCAGCGGGTAGATGAGTTCCTTCGGCAAAGTGAGAAGGAGCGAGCGGCCCGGAAAGAAGCTGAAGCTCAACAGGAGGCAAAAGCTGAGAAGCTTCGAGTTCATTGTGAGCGCATGGAGGCACGGCTGAAGCATCTGAATACTGTTTCGGGGATTTATCAGTTGAATAAGGACGGCGAACGGGTTTTTGTAAATGATGAGGAGAATGAGCGCATTCGTGAGGAGTTTCGAGCCCGTGTGCACAGAGAATGTAATATTTGAATCTGCCTGGTCGCAGCTTTATTGTGACTTCTGACTGATAGGCTACGGGTATCTTATGGAAAACGAAAAGAAAACGGCTGAGCAGGGCAACACAAAACCTGAAAAGAACTTGGCCGATCTTTCTACCCCTATCTACGGGCTGTTTATCCTGGGTGTGCTTTACACCTTGTACCTCGCCCACCAGATTATCCTTCCGATTGTTTTGGCACTTCTAACAAGTTTGCTGTTGTCTCCACTGGCCACTCGCATGTGTTCAGGCCTGCGTATTCCGCGGGTGGTCAGTTCGCTGATTCTGGTGCTGCTGGTGCTTGCGGGTATTGCTGGTGTTTCGATGGCCGTTGCCACGCCGGCTTTGGAGTGGGCGGGCAAAGCTCCGGAGGGTATTTCACGGTTGTTGGTGGGTGAAAGCGAACTCAAGCGGCAGATCAGCAAGGTCACTGAGTCGGCACAGAAGGTAGAGGACTCCGTAAACGAACTCTCGGACAGTGGCGGTAAAAAGACAACGGCAGAACCAACCACGGTCGTTCTGCAAACGGACTCCTGGCGCGCCCAGCTTATGAATAAAGCCCGTGATGGCATTGCGGGCCTTGCGCTTGCCATGGCGCTTACTTATTTCCTGTTGGTTAGCGGTGACAGGTTAGTGCTTAATTTCGTGCGCCAGTTGCCGAGACACCACCGCAGAACCGTGCTGCGCATTAGCAGGGACTCCCAGCACCAGATTGCACAGTACCTGGCGGTATTGGGCATAAGCAATACATCGGTTGGCGTGGCGACGGGTCTTATGGCCTGGGCTGTTGGCCTGCCAGACCCGGCAGTGTGGGGGCTGGTGGCAGGCCTTGCGCGTTTTATTCCTTATCTGGGTGTTATTCTAACCATCCTGCTGCTGGCAGTTGTTTCCGCGGTGAGCCTGGATACTTTGTGGATGATGGCGATTGCACCCTTGGGATATCTTGCCCTGACCACCATGGTGGGTTTCTTCATCGAGCCGTGGATACACGGTTTTCGCATGGCGATTAACCCCGTTATTATTTTTGTTTCGATCTTCTTCTGGGGCTGGCTCTGGGGGCCTGTAGGCGTATTGCTTGCAGTGCCACTGATGACCGTAATTCAGGTGGTTCTGAAGCAGATTCCCAAGTTGCGGCCTATCTATAAGGTGATTGCCCGTTAGTGTGGCACCAGCTTCTGGTGGGCGCTCTCGTCTCTCCCTGACACATGAGTGAATGTCTCCTATCCTGAAGAGACGGCATACATTCCTCAGGCAGGGACGATCATTCACTTATGATCCCGAATACCATGAAAGCCATGGTTCTTACCGGTCATGGCGATATCGAGAAGCTTGAATATAAAAACGTGCCCATGCCTTCTCCCGCTCGGGGAGAGGTGCTGGTTCAGGTAACTGCGACTGCCAAAAACAATACCGACCGCAAAGCCCGGGAAGGGCTGTATCCCACCAAAAAGGGTGAAACCACCTCGTTTCAGATGGGCGGTAAGCCCACGTTAATTTTCCCCCGTATTCAGGGTGCTGATATTGCTGGCCATGTTGTTGCCGTAGGCGAGGGTGTTGATCCCGGCCGCATTGGCGAGCGAGGTTTGTTGGATTTCAATATCTACGCAAATAGCCGCCCAGACATAAATCTTGCCCCTGACTATTACGGCCATGGTGCAGATGGCGGATACGCAGAGTACGTCGCTGTTCCTTCAGGCCAGTTCCACTGCGTTCCAAATGAAGGCCTGGCAGATGCACAACTCGCCGCAATGGGAATGTGTTCGTATCAGACAGCCATGCATATGCTTACCTGTGCTCGCGTGGCCGCCGGAGAGCGAATTCTGGTCACGGGTGCAAGTGGCGGTGTTGGCACCGCGCTGATACAGCTGTGCCGGATTATGGGAGCCCTGCCTTATGCGCTGAGCACGCCAGATAAAGCTGCAGTGCTTCTGGAACTGGGTGCAGAATCCGTATTCGACCGCTCCGATATGGACAGCTTTGTAGAGCGGGTAAAGGCCCAAACCGGCGGCAAACCCCTTGATGCGGTTATGGATCTCGTGGGTGGCGACATGACCGACCGCTTTATCGACGCCATGATCTTCGATATGAATGCCCGCGAAACCTATCCTCGCCTAAGCATTGCCGGAGCCAGTGGCGGAAACATCAGTGAAATCCTCTGGACGCGAATTTACCTCTACCAGGTGCAGATTTTTGGTGTTTCCCACGGCACCCGGGAGGAAGCAGAGCAGTTAATCGAGTGGATTCGGGGAGGCCAGCTCAAGCCCGTTCTCCACGGCGCTTTCCGGCTTTCTGAACTGCACCAGGCGGAGCGTTACTTTATGAACCGTGGCAGCAATTATCTCGGCAAGATTGTCATAGTTCCAGATTCACAGTGGGAAGCGCACGGCAAACCCTGGTCTCTGGAGGGCGGTGTATGAAACAGGAACTCACTATTCAGCTTATGGACACCCATGCCGGTGGCGATGTCAGCCGCATTGTGACCGGTGGTATTGATACTTTGCCGGGTGACAGTGTGCGGGCCCAAATGGAGTATCTTCGTGACCACGCCGATGGCTTGAGAAAACTGTTGCTGGAAGAGCCCTATGGCATACCCGAAATGTCTGTGGATTTGTTGGTTCCTCCTTCCGACCCACAGGCAGCGGCCGGTTACATCATCATGGAGGTGATGGGCTACCCGATTTACTCCGGTTCCAACACGATCTGCACCGCAACAGCCGTGCTCGAGGCTGGAATCGTGCCAAAGAAGGAAGGCAAACAGAGCTTTATCCTGGAGTCGCCTGCTGGCTTGGTGCGCATCGATGCACTGGTTGAAAACGGCGTGGTTGAAGCGATTACCTGCGAAGGCCTGCCAAGTTACATAGACACCTATCGCGCGACTATTGAAGTGCCATCACTCGGCACGGTCACCTATAGCGTGGCATACAGCGGCGGGTTCTACGCACTGGTGGATGCTGAAGCCCTGGGATTCGATCTCATTCTGAATGAAGAGTGCAAGCTTGCAGACGCTGCTTACGCGATTGTTGAAGCGATACGGGCAGAACGAGTGTTTTTTCATTACACCCTGGGCGATGTGGGCCCTTTGCCATTTCTGCATTTTATGGGGCCGGTACATCAGGTTGCAGATGGCCATTACCACTCCCGCTCAGCGACCTACGTGCATCCAGGCGTTATCTGCAGGAGTACAACCGGCACAGGCACCTCGGCCAGGCTAGCCCTGATGAACCATGAAGGGCTTATCCGCCCAGGCAACGAGCTTGAAACTGTATCTTGCGGGGGACAAGCTTTGTTGGTGACTTCTCTGCTGCAGAGCAAGTAGGTGATTATCAGGTTGTGAAAAACAATATAACCGGGAAGGGGTACGTGATAGCGCATTCAGATATTGTGGTGAATTGCGAGGACTCACTGGTGCAATGCGATGGGCTCCGCCACATTCTCAGCAGCCGTTCTTGTGATTGATCCATACGTACGTAAATGCCTGTTTTAGTGGATTTATCTATTCACTTAGTAAGTTAGCATGCTTATAATATATTAATTCTTTAAACTACCGTGCCATGGGCGCCCGTATCATCTAATCTTAAAAGCCCAGCACGCTTATTAACCAGGGAATATAAATGCTCAGCGTCTCATCACGATTTTCATTAAAGCAAGCCCAGTGGACGTTACTGGCTGCTTTTGCATCTGTAATTTTAGTTGGTTGTTCTGAGCCCGCTGCGCCTGTTAAGGCACCTCCACCCTCGGTCTCTGTTGTTGCGTTGAAAAGCACAGAGGTGCGGCCTTCACGTGATTTTGTGGCGCGCACGGCAGCGTCTGCAAAGGCAGGTCTTACCCCACGTATTGAAGCTGAAATCAAAGAGATACTCTTTCGCGAAGGTTCCCGGGTCAGTAAAGGGGATATCCTGGTTCGATTGGAAGCTACTCGTGCTAATGCGGATATCCAGCAGACCAAAGCTGAATTAACGGCGGCCAGAGCGGAGCTTGAGTCCGCCCGGAGAAACCTCCAGCGAGGAGAAGAAGTCGCGAGCAAGGGATACCTTTCTGATGCCGACCTAGACAAACTCAAAGACCGTTTTAATGCTGCAGAAAGCCGTTTGGAAGCAGCCGGTGCTGCCGTTCAAAGAGCCGAGCTCACTTTGGAATATACAGAAATCAGAGCCCCGTTTGACGGCTGGATAGGCAGGCTGAATTACGACGTGGGTGCTGTTGTCAGTCCCGCGACAGGGCCGATTGCCGACATTCTGGTAACTGACCCGATCTATGTGGAGTTTCAGCTTGATGAATCTGATTATGTCGCGTTTCGTCGCGCAGGCAGCGCCTCAGATGAAGATGTTGCCAGCTCACTATCCCTGCGGTTGACTCTGCCAGATGGCGGGATCTACAACCAGGAAGGCGTAGTGAGCTTTGCAGACGTGCAGACCAATGAAAGTACGGGCACAGTGAATATGCGGGCAGTGTTCCCCAATCCTGATGCAGTTCTGCTTCCCGGATTGTACGTAACGCTTCGCATTGAAGGTCGGGCGGGTGAAGCACAGGTCCTTGTACCGCAGGTAGCGATTCAGGAAACCATAGAGGGCAAGTTTGTATTGGTTGTAGATGAAGAGCAGATGGTTTCCCAGCGCTTCATCCAAACCGGGCCGCGTATTGGAGCCATGCTGACCGCGGAGAGTGGCCTTGAAGTGGGCGAGAGAGTGATTGTTGAAGGGCTCCAGAAAGTTCGCTCAGGGGTAACTGTCAGCCCCGTCCCGAGCCAGATAGACACGGAAACCGGTGTACTGACCAGTGCTGAAGAGCCCGCTAAAGAAGGTGAGGCTGCACAATGATCAGCAGTACTTTTATTCATCGCCCTAAATTTGCCTTTGTTATCTCCATCCTCATAACGATGGCCGGACTTTTGGCGCTGCAGGTGCTGCCCGTCAACATGTATCCGGACATGGCGCCGCCTCAAATTCAGGTAACGGCGGTACTTCCGGGGGGCAGCGCGCAAATTGTAGAGGAGGCGGTTGTTCGCCCGATTGAGCAGCAGCTCAATGGTGTCGAGGGCATGATTTATATAGAGTCGACATCGTCCGACGATGGCACTGCAAGTATTAAACTGACCTTCGAGAGTGGCACAGATACCGATATTGCACAGGTAAACGTGCAGAACCGGGTGGCACTGGCCGAGCCCTTTTTGCCCCAAGAGGTCCGGCGGCAAGGGGTGACTGTCAGCAAACAGAGCGGCAACATGCTGATGGGCGTTAACCTCGTATCGGATCGCCCCGACCTGGACGCTGTGTTCTTGAGTAACTACGCCTCAAGCAACCTGATTGAAGAGCTGGGGCGAGTGCCGGGTGTTGCCTCTGCAGAAGTTATGGGCGCGAAAGACTACAGCATGCGCATATGGCTTGATCCCCGGCGCATGAAATCCTTGCGGGTTACAGTGGCTGAGGTGGTTGCCGCGCTGCAAGAGCAGAACCAGATTGTTGCTGCCGGCAAGCTGGGGCAGGCCCCGGTTCCTGAAGGCCAGCAATTTGTGTACAGCATTCAGAGCAAGGAGCGGTTATCCGACCCTGATGAGTTTGCCCAGATGATTATCCGGGCAAAGCAGGATGGTGGCTTTCTGCGCCTTAACGATGTCGCGCGTATCGAACTGGGCACGCGGTCATACACATCTACGGCCAAGCTGAACAACCAGGATACCGCGTTTATCGTGATCTACCAGCTACCGGACGCCAACGCGCTCGAAGTCGCTGATAAGGTGAAAGCGACAGTCGAAGGCTTCGCTCAGACCTTTCCGGATGGTGTCACCCACAGCGTATTGTTTGATTCTACCAAGTTCATTAGCGCGTCAATCAGAGAGGTTGTGATCACGCTGATTCAGGCTATCGGGCTGGTTATCCTTGTGGTGTTTCTGTTTCTGCAGAACTGGCGCGCTACCTTGGTGCCCGCCATTGCCATACCCGTCTCCCTGATTGGTACCTTTGCGGTCATGGCGGTGATGGGCTACTCGATAAACATCATTACCTTGTTCGGTTTGGTACTTGCCATCGGCATTGTGGTAGATGATGCCATTGTGGTGGTGGAGAACGTCGAGCGCATACTGCAGGAAGAAAAATTGCCCATCAAGGAAGCCGTCTCCAAGGCGATGGAGCAGGTAACCGGGCCAATTGTTGCCACAACTCTCGTACTGTTAGCCGTGTTTGTACCTGTCGCTTTCATGCCTGGAATAACGGGTAAGCTGTACCAGCAGTTCTCCGTAACGATCTCAGTGGCAGTCATCATTTCATCCATCAACGCGCTGACTCTCAGCCCGGCCCTGTGCGCAACCTTGTTGGGTGGCGGCACCAAACCGGTCCGGTGGCTGCAGCCTGTTGAGCAGTTGATTTCAGTCAGTACCAAAGGCTATTCGAGCCTGGTGTCAAGCCTGCTACGCAAAGGGATTGTCGCTGCGATCGTGCTCGCTGCCTTGTTGGTAGGTACTGCGAGCTTGTTCAAGTCTGTGCCGATGGCATTCGTGCCTCCGGAAGACCAGGGCTTCCTGTTTGTAGACGTGCAACTGCCGGTTGCTGCGTCTCTGGAACGCACTGACACAGTGCTCAGTAAAGTAACAGACATGGTTTTGGACGATCCGGCTGCTATCGACTTCATTTCGGTTTCGGGCTTCTCTTTGTTGGGGGGCGCAGGCTCTCATAATGGCTTGGGCATTGTGGTGCTCTCCGATTGGGCCGAACGAGAGACTCCCGAGCTCGGGCTTGGTCAAACGATACCGCGTTTGTATTCACGGCTGGCCACTATTCCCGAAGCCCAGGTGATGGTGTTCAATGCCCCGCCCATTCCCGGGATTGGTGTTTCAGCCGGTTTTGATTATCGCTTGCAGGACAACCTGGGCCGAGACGTTTCAGAGTTGGCTCAGGTAATGAACGGGTTGATTTATGAGGCTAACCAGCAGGAAGGGTTGTCGCGGGTATACAGTACCTATCGGGCCAACATTCCTCAGTATCTGCTTGAGGTGGATCGAAACAAGGCAAAGGCGCTGGGTATTCAGCTGTCTGATATATTCTCTACCTTGCAGGCTCAGTTAGGCTCGTTGTATGTGAATGATTTTACCCGCTTCGGGAAAAACTACCGGGTACAACTACAAGCTGAGGGTGAATTCCGCAAAGGCCCGGAGGATTTGTCCTATTACTCTGTTCGGAACCGGGACGGCGATATGGTGCCGCTATCCACCTTGGCCACGTTGAAGCCGGTTCTTGGGCCTTCCAGCATTGCGCATTTCAACCTGAAGCGGTCGGTGACCATTTCCGGGGAGGCCGCACCCGGCTTTGCCAGCGGTGATGCAATTGCAACCATGACTGAACTTTCAAAGCGCCTGCCCCAAGGCTACGAGTTCAGCTGGTCTGGCCAGAGCTTGCAGGAAATACAGGCGGGCAACCTGGCTATCGTGATCTTCATGTTGGCGATTGTGTTTGTGTATTTGTTTCTGGTTGCACAGTACGAAAGCTGGGCGCTGCCATTTGCAGTTATTGGTGCAGTACCCATCGCCATTTTTGGTGCCATGGCCGGCTTGTGGCTAACCGGGCTTGCCAACAACATATATGCTCAGGTGGGGTTGGTTCTGTTAATCGGTCTGTCAGCGAAAACAGCCATTCTGATTGTTGAGTTTGCCATGCAGTTGCGAAAGTCGGGCATGACCGCCACAGAAGCTGCCAACAAGGCTGCGGTGCTGCGGTTCAGAGCGGTACTGATGACCGCTCTGTCCTTCGTGCTTGGCGTGCTGCCACTTGTGTTAGCCACAGGCGCCGGGGCAGGCAGCCGCGTCAGCCTCGGTGTAACCGTGCTGAGCGGCATGATTGCAGCAACCGTGCTGGGAACGCTTCTGGTGCCCATTTTCTACAAATGGGTTCAGACGGTTCGGGACCGCAAGGAGGCCTGATTTTCCCGATCAGGAAAGGCGCCCACTGCGGCGCCTTTTTTCGTTTCTGCGCATCACGTACCAGGCGATAAACGCCACTAGCGATACGGTGAGAATAATCAGCGTGGCCAGCGCGTTGATCTTTGGGGATACACCCATGCGTACCGACGAGAACACCACCATGGGCAAGGTGGTGGAGCCGGGGCCAGATACGAAGCTGGCAATCACCAGGTCGTCCAGCGACAGGGTGAATGCCAGCAACCAGCCGGATACCAGGGCAGGCGCAATTACCGGCAGGGTGACCACAAAGAATGTCTTCAAGGGTGTGCAGCCCAGATCCATGGCGGCTTCCTCAATGGATCGGTCCACCTCTTGCAATCGTGCACTCACAACCACTGCCACATAGGCGCTACAGAAAGTGGTGTGCGCAATCCATATGGTCACCATTCCACGATCGGCCGGCCAGCCGGTCAGTTCCGCCAGCTGAACAAACAGCAGCAAGAGAGACAAGCCAGTGATCACTTCCGGCATAACCAGAGGTGCGGTAATCATGCCAGACAGCAGGGTTCGGCCCCGCATGCGTTTGAATCGGGTGATCACAAACGCACAGAGGGTGCCCAGGCACATGGCCATGCTGGCGGAGTAGAAGGCGATTTTAAGGCTCATCCACACGGCCGACAGTATCTGCTGGTCTTCAAACAGGGCGCTGTACCAGTGAGTGGAAAAGCCGGCCCACACGGATACCAGCCGCGATGCGTTGAACGAATACACGATCAGCACAAACATGGGCAGGTACAAAAACAGCAGGCCCAGAATCAGCATGACTTTTGAGAAGCTGATACCGCGAGCATTAACCATTCTTCGACATCTCCCGACTCTGGAAGCGGTGGAACAATACAATCGGCACCAACAGCAGTGCCAGCATCACAATGGCCAACGCAGAAGCCACAGGCCAGTCGCGGTTGTTGAAGAACTCTTCCCACAACACCTTGCCGATCATCAGCGTATCCGGGCCACCCAGCAGTTCAGGAATCACAAACTCACCGACAGCGGGAATGAATACCAGCATGCACCCCGCCAAAATGCCGGCCTTGGATAAAGGCAGGGTAATGGCCCAGAAGGTTGTGATGCTGCGGCAGCCCAGGTCAGACGCTGCTTCCAGCAGACGCAGGTCCAGCTTCACCAGGTTGGTAAAAATGGGCAGCACCATAAACGGCAGGTAGGCATAGGTAATGCCGAGGATTACCGCAAAGTTGGTGTTCAGCATTTTCAGCGGTTCGTCGATCAACCCCAGCCAGAGCAAGAAGCTGTTCAGCAAACCCTGATTGCCGAGAATGCCCATCCAGGCGTAAACCCGAATCAGGAACGAGGTCCATGACGGCAGCATCACCAGCAACAGCAACACCAGTTGCCAGTGCTTGGGCGCGCGGGCCATAGCGTAAGCCATTGGGTAGCCGATCAGCAGGCAGGCGATGGTGGAGATGAGTGCGGTTTTCACCGAGCCCCAATAAGCGGCAATGTACAGGCTGTCGGACAGCAGGAATAAATAGTTGCCGAAGTTCACCACCACCGACAGGGTGTTTTCTGCCAGCCGGAACACCGGCTCGTAAGGCGGTATGGCCATCACGGCCGACGTCAGGCTGATTTTCAGGATCAGCGCGAACGGCAGCAGGAAAAACAGCAACAGCCACGCGAACGGAATGCCAAACAGCACCCGGCGGTGGAACAGCAATGTACGCACCCGCGCCGTCAAGGGCGCGGGAGTCGGGTTCACGTTCATGGCATTAATTCCAAAGCAGGATGGGGCTGGAGGCTTCCCAGGAAACGAACACTGTGTCGCCCCAGGTTGGCCGTTCACCGCGGCGTTCCACGTTCGCCATGGTGGCCTGCACACGCTTGCCGCTGGCCAGCTTCACGTAATAGGAGGTGATGTCACCCAGGTACGCGATGTTCTCCACCGTGCCCTTGCTCCAGTTGAACTCACCGTCGGGCTTGTCTGGCGTCAGGTAGATTTTCTCCGGGCGCAGGGCAATCAGCGTGTTGGTGTTTTCTGCCGATGTGGTCACGCCGCGGTCAATGTATACCTGCGAATCCAGCAGGCCACTGGACAGCAGAATGCTGTCGGAGTTGTCTTCCTCGATGCTGGCCTCAAAGATATTCACCGAACCAATAAACTCCGCCGTCATGCGGCTGTTCGGGCTTTCGTAAATATCGATGGGTGAGCCGACCTGGGCAATCTGTCCAAAGGACATAATGGCAATGCGGCTGGCCATGGTCATGGCTTCTTCCTGATCGTGGGTCACCATCAGGCAAGTGGCGCCCACTTTTTCCAGAATATCCACAAGTTCAAGCTGCATTTCTGTGCGCAGCTTTTTATCGAGCGCACCCATAGGCTCATCCAGAAGCAACAGCTTCGGGCGTTTTGCCAGTGAGCGAGCCAGCGCAACCCGCTGCTGTTGGCCACCGGAAAGCTGTTGGGGCCGACGCTTGGCGTAGGGCTCCATTTTTACCAGCTTGAGCATGGCCGCCACGCGATCGCGAATCTCGTCCTTTGGCAGTTTGTCCTGTTTCAAACCCATGGCAATGTTCTGCTCCACGGTCATGTGCGGGAACAGTGCGTAGGACTGAAACATCATGTTCGTTGGGCGCAGGTAGGGAGGCAGGGCAGTTATGTCCTGACCATCCAGCACAATACGACCGCTATCTGGTGTCTCAAAGCCAGCCAGCATGCGTAGCAGTGTGGATTTACCAGAGCCGGAACCGCCCAGAAGCGCGAATATCTCGCCCTTGTGGATGTCCAGGCTTACGTCGTCCACCGCCAGTGTGCTGTCAAAGCTTTTTGATACGCCACGAATGCTGAGTAACACCTCCGCTTTCGCGGAGGTGTTGATTCCGTTAACCACGCCCTTAACGCCCGGACTTAACGCTGGTCCAGGTGCGGGTCATCAGGCGCTGTGTGTCCTGAGGCCGACCTTCCATGATGTAGAGCTTTTTCATCACATCATCCGTAGGGTAAATGCTGGTGTCGTTAAGGATTTCTGCATCCACAAATTCATCGGCTGCCTTGTTGGGGTTGGCGTACCACACATAGTTGGTCACCTCAGCGATGATCTCTGGCTTCATCAAAAAGTTGACCAGCTTGTGGGCATTCTCAACGTTCGGTGCGCCAGCCGGGATGGTCATCATGTCGAACCACAACACCGCGCCCTCTTTGGGAATGGTGTAGCGGATTTCGTTGCCGTTTTTGGCTTCCTCGGCACGAGCAGCCGCCTGCAGGATGTCGCCGGAATAGCCGGCAGCCACGCACAGGTCGCCATTAGCCAGGTCGCCAATGTAGCGGGATGAGTGGAAGTAGGTGATGTTCGGCCGCACGGCCTTGATCACGTCGCCACCCTTTTTGATGTCTTCGGCGTTGTTGCTGTTCGGGTTCAAGCCGGCGTAGGCCATAGCAGCTCGCACCATTTCTTCGCCGGAATCCAGCATGGCAATGCCGCAGCCGCCTTTGGCCAGCTTGGCTGTTACTTCAGGATCAAATACCAGCGCCCAGGAATCTGTGGGTGCAGTATCGCCCAGGATTTTCTGGATGCGGCCAGCGTTGTAGCCATAGCCGTTGGTTCCCCAAAGATAGGGAATGGAGAACTGGCTGCCCGGGTCCACTTTTTCCAGTTGAGCCATCAGATCCGGATTCAGATTGGCCATGTTCGGCAGTTTGTCGTGATCCAGAGCCACAAAAGCCTTGGCAGAGATCTGCTTGGCAACGTAGTGGTTTGACGGTACGACCAGGTCGTAGCCAGAGCGGCCAGACAGTAGCGCGGCTTCAAGAACCTCGTTACTGTCGTAAACGTCGTAAACGACCTTTATGCCGGTTTCTTTGGTGAACTTCGCCAGTGTGTTCTCGGCAATGTAGTCAGACCAGTTATACACACGCACTTCTTCTGCGGCGATTGCAGAAGAGGCGCACAGAGACAGAGCAACGGAGGCGGCCAGCGCCTGTGGCTTACACAACTTGAACATTGGATAACGTCCCTCACTGAAAAGGGATGGATACAAAACGTGCAGGACGCACGCGGTGTTGTGCAGGTCTGCTGAGGGAAGGTCGCGGGTGCGACTCCTTTGAGGCTTGTCCTGGAAAACGGCGGTGGGGCTATAGCTTATGGAACCGACCGAATTCGGGCGATATTTAACACGAGAATGCGTGGCGCGCTACAAATATCTTGTTGGAGTGTGCGGGGGTTGTACCTATGAGAGCTTGCCGGCTTCAGAAACTACTCCCACGGTGCGAGAGTTGATGGCTCTCGGGCACCGTGAAAGAGTGCTTGAATGACCGATGTCATCCCCGCCAATAGTTGTTGGCTGCTGCTACCGTCTGAAAGTTTACAGCGATAACGTGGGAGGCAGCAGTCAAACCTTCGGCAGAGTTCGCGTATTCCGGCCTTAGCTTTTTCAGTGTATCCATATCCGGCTGAGTGTATTTCACGCCGCGACGGCTAAGGGTGATTGCAAGCTCATAGCCTTGCTGGGGAGTATCGGTAATCAACGAGGTTAGCCAAGTATCAGTCATCTTAAATGCCTTTTTATTTGGGTTCGCCGCAAGCATAGCAGACGATATGCGCTTTTGCGTATCACCTAAATCAAGGCAAGTTCCACGGCCTGAGTAGCATGGATCTCTGTTGTATCGTACAGCGCGACGGGCGTATCGGAGCCCTGGATCAGCAGACCGATCTCTGTGCATCCGAGAATTACGGCCTCAGCG
The DNA here is from genome assembly GCF_031631795.1 of Marinobacter xiaoshiensis. Lineage (NCBI taxonomy): Bacteria > Pseudomonadati > Pseudomonadota > Gammaproteobacteria > Pseudomonadales > Marinobacteraceae > Marinobacter > Marinobacter xiaoshiensis. Next base: position 197,764 of record NZ_JAVMBO010000018.1, on the reverse strand, counting down.
CCACGAGCGGCAAGTGAATCGACGACATCAAGGTACGCCGTTTTGGAGTCAGGGCTTATGATGCCCTGGCATAATTCTTCGTAGATTATCCGGTGCACGGTGTCGCGTTCGTGGTCATCCGGAATGACGACATTGATCCCCTGTGCTTCCAGGCGCTCGCGATAGAAAGCTTGCTCCATGGTGAACCGGGTTCCAATCAATCCTACCGATGTAATTCCATCGTGTATGAGCACTTTTGCAGTGGCATCTGCAATGTGGAGGAGCGGCAGACCACTGGCCAGCTCAACTTCCGGGGCGACCTTGTGCATGGTGTTGGTGCAAATCAGGAGAAAATCAGCCCCACCGGCCTTAATGGATTGTGCCGCGGACACCAGCAGTCTTTCCATCCCTTCCCAATCGTCAGCACTCTGGAGTTGTGCAATCTCGGCAAAATCCAGACTGTTGAGAACAACCTTGGCCGAGTGCAGCCCACCGAGCCGTTCCCGCACTTGCTGGTTGATCAGGCGGTAGTAGGTCTGGGTTGATTCCCAACTCATTCCGCCGATTAATCCGATGGTTTTCATGAAGCCTCGAAAGTATCAGTAGGCGTGTCAGTTTTCGGCGCCACCTTTAAATTGGTGGCGCCGAAGTTACTGATAGTTATTAGCCTACAAACATCTTCTTCGCCAGTGGAATGCCCTTAAGGCCACTCACAGCAACGGTTGTCAGCAGGCCGCCGAGCATGGCGCCCACTACTCCGGCGGTCATGATGTCCTGGCCGGTGAGGTACAGGCCGGGTATGCGGGTCTTGGGCTTTAACCAGTCCTGCTCGAAGCGGTCGGGAGTATGGTCCAGGCCATAGATTTCACCTTCGCTGTAGCGGCAGAAATAGTCTGTGGACAGGGGCGTGGATAGCTCGTAGTAATCCACTTTGCCTTCCAGATGCGGGAACTTCTCGTAGAGCTTCGCAAGCAGGCGCTGGGCGTACTCCTCCTTCTTGGCTTCATAGTCGTCACCGCGCTTGCCCCAAGGCTTGTCGGCCCACTCCTCGTACCAACTGAAGGGGCCGGGTGCCACAATCTCAATGGTGGCGCGACCAGGGTAGCGCTCCAGAAAGCTGGGGTCTTTCGCCGAGGGGAAGGAAATATAGGTCAGCGAAATATCGCTGTTATCCGGATCTTCCTCGAAGTCTTTCACATGCTTTTCGTAGTCCGTGCCGGGGTAAATCCAGTAGTTGGTTTTCGGCAGTCCCAGGTTCTCTGCAGTATCTTCCAGGCCGATGTACAGGCAGTTGCTGGCCATGGAACGCTTAACGGTTTTGAGTTTGTCCTGATAGTAGTCCCATTCAGGCGCGTCTTTTGGCAGCAGCTTGTTGAAGGTGTTGAATACGCCTGCGTTGCTGATGACCAGTGGCGAGCGAATCTCTGCACCGTCGGCCATGCGAACGCCCACGGCTTTGCCTTTCTCGATGAGAATCCCGGTCACATCCGCGTAGGTAAAAACTTCACCGCCGCTTTGCTGAACTACCGGGATAATGGTCTTGGCCATTTCAGAGGCGCCACCAATCGGGTAGTAGCCGCCGTGCAGGTAATGGCGGGCAATCAGTGAGTGGACAATGAAGCTGGATTGGGCTGGTGGCAGGCCGTTGTCGCCCCACTGGCCGGTAAGTACCGCAATCAGCTCCTGGTTGCTGGTGATGCCTTCAAGCACTTCGCGGGTAGGCTTGTTAAGGAACTCTGGCGCCTTACGTTTCGCAAGCATGCTTAGTGGTCCGAGAGCCAGGCTTGGCAATACCTTGCTCAGAACAACCGCCGGCATGGCCTTGGATACCTGGCGTAGATAACCCAGGTAGGTATCGATGGCCTTTTCTTCTTCCGGAAAAGCTTTCACCAGCTCGGCACGGAATTCCTCTGGGCCAGCAACCAGATCCACATACTTTTCGCCGATGTAGATACGGTCGTAGTTGGCGTCCATTGGCGCCCACTTCAACTGACTGTCAGTGATGTGGTCAAACAACCGCTTGCCCAGTGTGTGGTCTGCGCCCATGTCACCAATGTAGTGCACGCCCACATCCCATTCGTACCCGTTACGGTCGTAGCTGTGGGTGAATCCGCCGGCAGTGTAGTGTTGTTCAAGAACGAGCACCTTTTTGCCCATCTTGCTCATGCAAGCAGCTGCGGTCAGGCCGCCGATGCCGGAGCCAATGATGATGGCATCGTAGGGGCCGTCCAGGCGTTTTTCACGATAACGTTTGCCGACTCGGAGGGTGCTGGGTTTTGGGCTGCTCATTGAGTTAATCCTGTTGTGTTTGTTGTTGGTCAGACCGGGTGCCGTCCAGCAGTAAACTGAGAACGCCTTCGGTCAACATGGGCTCGGCCTTTGCGCTGGGCAAATGACCATCGATGGTTAGTTGTGACAGGCCATGCACCAGAGACCAGGCGGCGGCTGTCATTAGTGAAACGGGGGAAGGTTTGAGGTAACCCAGATCGCGGGCACGGGCTACGGTGTTTTCCAGAACCTGAAATGCCCCTTTGCCAGCAGCATCCAAGCGTGGGTGCGCCCCCATGGGTAATACGCGACCGCCAAACATAAGACGATATAGATTGGGCTCCTCTTGGGCGAAAGCTACGTACACCAGCCCGATTTCGATCAAAGCCTTGCGCGGCAGCTCCTGGTCTACTGCTTGCAGCCGATCACGCAAGGCCTCGAACCCTTCAATAGCGAGCTCTGCCAACAGCGTTTCGCGGTCTGAGAAGTGCCGGTACAGCGCTGGAGCACTCACGCCGAGCTGCTTGGCCAGGGCGCGCAAGCTGATGGCGGCATCCCCCTGGGTTCTGAGTATGTCCAGCGCCAGCGACTGCGCCTGGGGCTGCAGGTCACCGTGGTGGTAGGCAGGTTTCGCCATGTGTATTCATGCTCGCTAATGTTATCGGTGGTAACAATGTTACTAGTGATAACATCATGAAATTGAGCAGCAGTCAAACAGATTTTGGCGGGTCAAAAAAAGCCCCGGTGCTCAGCTAAGGAGAACCGGGGCTTGCGATTGCCTGGGGCTTTTACTTCAGCCCTAATTCCTCAATGGAAATCTCGCGCATTTTAAACTTCTGAATCTTACCGGTGACGGTCATCGGGAATTCTTCCACGAACTTGTAGTTCCGGGGGATTTTGAAGTGGGCGATCTTGCCTTTGCAGAATGCAATCAAGTCGTCTGCACTTACCGGCTCTGCCTCTGGGCGCAGCTTTACCCAGGCGATCAAATCTTCGCCATAGGTCTCGTGCGGAATGCCCGTTACCTGGACCTCCTCAATGGATGGGTGGCTGTACAGAAATTCCTCAACCTCTTTCGGGTAGATGTTTTCACCACCACGAATCACCATATCCTTGATGCGGCCGACGATTTGTACATAGCCTTCGTCGTCCATGGTGGCCAGATCACCGGTGTGCATCCAGCCGGAGGCGTCGATGGCTTCGCGGGTCTTCTCTTCATTATTCCAGTACTTCAGCATCACGCTGTAACCGCGAGTGCAGAGTTCCCCGATCTCGCCCCGGGGCAAGACGTTACCGGTTCCCGGGTCGACAATCTTGGTTTCCAGATGGGGCTGGGTACGGCCAACGGTGGTTACCTGCTTCTCGAAGGGGTCGAGAGAGCTGGTCTGGGTAGACACAGGGCTGGTCTCAGTCATGCCGTAGGCAATCTGAACCTCCTTCATGTGCATCTTGGTGTTGACCTTCTTCATCACCTCCGCGGGGCAGATGGAGCCGGCCATGATGCCTGTGCGCAGGGTGGACAGGTCGTAGGAATCAAATTCGGGCTCGGCCAGTTCTGCTATGAACATGGTGGGTACGCCGTAGAGCGCTGTGGCCTTCTCCTGATGCACCGCCTGCAGCACGGCTTTTGGGTCAAAGCCTTCGCCCGGGTAAATTATGGTGGAGCCGTGGGTAATGCAGCCAAGGTTGCCCATGACCATGCCAAAGCAGTGGTAGAGGGGGACTGGAATAACCAGTCGATCCTTCTCTGTCAGGCTCTGGCTTTCACCCACAAAGAACCCGTTGTTCAGGATGTTGTGGTGGGTGAGGGTGGCGCCTTTGGGGTTGCCGGTGGTGCCTGAAGTGAACTGGATATTGATGGGGTCGTCGAACTGAAGCTGGCTTTGCGCCTTGTCTACTTCATCTTGACTAACTTCACTGGCAAGGCCCACAAACTCAGCCCAGCTCAACATGCCGGCGTGTTTTTCCGTATCCAGATTGATGACTGCACGAAGATCAGTAACCCGCTGGGCTTTGATTTTGCCCGGGGTGCTCGCCCTCAACTCCGGTGCCAATTCATAAAGTGTTTGGCGGTAGTTTGAGGCTTTAAAACTGTCTGCCGTTACCAGCACGCTGATGCCTGCCAGATTCATGGCGTACTCGAGTTCGTGCAGGCCATAGGCCGGGTTAATGTTAACCAGAATGGCGCCCACTTTGGCAGTGGCGAATTGGGTAAGTGTCCATTCGTAACGGTTGGGTGCCCAGATACCTACGCGATCACCACGTTTGACGCCAATGGCGATAAACGCCCGTGCTGCCTCATTGACCTTGGCAAGGAATTCTTTGTAGGTCCAGCGAATGTCCTGATGCAGGCACACCAGAGCTTCGGTGTCAGGATGTTTGATGGCGGTGCGATCAAGCATCTCGCCGATGGTCATGCCCAACAGCGGTGTGTTGGAGGTACCGCTGGTGTAGCTTGGTAGAGTCTGGTTCATGGTTTGCCTCCGGTTGTTATTGTCGTCGAGGGCTAAAATGTTCAGGGATAATCATCTGCCTTGGCTCGGGCGGGTTTCAGATCCTCAGGTTTGCAGCGCCTGACCCACTTTGGAACCGTTACGCCGGTTGAGCTGGCTGCTGATCCATGTACCGGTAGCCACCAGCTTCTGCAGATCCACGCCAGTGCTGATTCCCAGGCCGTTGAGCATATAGAGAACGTCTTCGGTGGCAACGTTGCCAGAGGCACCCTTGGCATAAGGGCAACCACCCAAGCCAGCGACTGAGGCATCAAAAACAGCCACGCCTTCTTCCAGTACTGCATAGAGGTTTACCAGTGCTTGCCCATAGGTGTCGTGGAAGTGTGCAGCAAGGCGCTCCACGGGCACGTATTTGGCGACGGCCTCAAGCATGTATTTCGCTTTCAGTGGCGTACCTGTGCCAATGGTGTCGCCGAGGGAGATTTCATAACAGCCCATGTCTGCCAAATCCTTGGCCACCTTTGCGACCTGCTCTGGGGCAATCTCCCCTTCGTAGGGGCACCCCAATACGGTGGAGACGTAACCGCGCACGGGGATGTTGTGCTTCTGAGCGGCCTCCATCACCGGTAGAAACCGCTCCAGGCTTTCGGCGATTGAACAGTTGATGTTCTTCTGGCTGAAGGATTCTGATGCTGCAGCGAACACAGCCACTTCATCCACGCCTGCTGCCAGGGCATTTTCAAAGCCTCTGAGGTTGGGGGTAAGCACCGAATAGCGAACGCCAGCCTTGCGCTTGATGCCGGCCATAACCTCAGCGGCGTCGCCCATTTGTGGCACCCACTTGGGTGACACAAAGCTGGCGGATTCAATGTGGGTGAGGCCGCACTCTGCAAGCTGTTCGATCAGCCCGGTTTTTATGTCTGTGGCGATTACCGGGCCGGACTCGTTTTGCAGACCGTCCCGGGGGCTCATTTCAACCAGTCGCGCCTGTTTGGGAAAGGCCATTAGCTCGCCTCCTCGCTGTCTGATTCGTTGAACTCTATGGCAATCAGCTCTGCGCCTTCTGAAACCTGCTCACCTTCGGCGAAGAAGATTTCGCTGACCACGCCGTCTGCCGGAGCCTTGATGGCATGCTCCATCTTCATGGCTTCCATGATGACCAGAGTTTGGCCGGCTGTAACCGCGTCGCCCACTTTGGTCTGTACCGCCACAATGGCGCCGTTCATGGGGGCAGTCAGGCCGCCTTCCGGAGCCATGTCTTCCAGTGCGTGATTTTCCTGGTAGAGGGTGCACTGGAAGGTGTCACCTTCGTAGAAGAGCACGAGCTGGTCGTTGTGCAAGTTGCCGTGAATGCTGATCCTGTGGCCATCTACGACTGCTTGAAGCGAGTCGTCTTCAAGTTTGGCCGTCAGGTTGTATACGCTCTCATCCACGGATACCTGGTAGTGATCATCCTTTTCCAGAATTTTCAGCTCGTGTATCTCGTCGCCTACCTGCAACTGCAGGGGCTGAGCGTATTCCGAGTTCAGGCGCCAGCTGTTGCGGCGGCCGAACGGCGACCAGGGATCTGTGCTCACAGACTCAACGGATTTGCGTTCTTCCAATACAAAGCCAGCGGCCAGTACCAGCGCTTTATGGGTATCGAGCTTGGGTTTCGGGAACAGCAGTTCCCTGTGGCTGTCGATAAAGCCGGTTGTCAGGTCCGCTTCCCGGAAGGGCTGTGAATCCGCCAAGGCGTGCAGGAAGCGGATGTTGGTTTTCACCCCTGCAATCCGGTAGTGCTCCAGAGCCTGAACCATGCGATTGATGGCCTGCTCACGGGTTTCGTCCCACACGATCAGTTTGGCGATCATTGGGTCGTAATGAATGCTGATTTCATCGCCTTCGATCACGCCGGTATCGACACGCACATGGGCGCTTTCATCGGGTGTGCTCAGGTAACGCAGGTTGCCGGTGGCAGGCAGGAAGTCCTGATCCGGGTCTTCGGCATAAATACGGGCTTCCAGAGCGTGGCCGCGGGTTTTCACCTGTGACTGTTCCAGCGGCAGGGGCTCACCCCAGGCCACTTTCAACTGCCACTCCACCAGATCCTGGCCGGTCACCATTTCGGTCACTGGGTGTTCTACCTGCAGGCGGGTGTTCATTTCCATGAAAAAGAAGGAACCGTCCACATCGTAAAGAAACTCTACGGTGCCTGCGCCCACATAGTTGATGGCCTGGGCCGCTTTTACAGCGGCGTCGCCCATGGCTTTGCGGGTTTCTTCGCTCAGGCCGGGTGCCGGGGCTTCTTCCAGAACTTTCTGGTGACGACGCTGAACCGAGCAGTCGCGCTCGGCCAGATACACACCCTGGCCGGTTTCGTCGCAGAAAACCTGAATCTCAACGTGGCGTGGCTGGGTCAGGTAGCGCTCGATCAGCATGTCCGGGTTGCCGAAGGCGTTCTTGGCTTCGCGTTTGGCAGCGGCCAGAGCATCATCAAACTCACCGATGTTCTCAACCACTCGCATGCCTTTACCACCACCACCGGCAACCGCTTTCAACAGCAGCGGAAAGCCGCATTTCTCAGCTTCGGCACGCAGGGTTTCGGGGCTCTGGTCGTCGCCGTGATAGCCGGGCACCAGTGGTACGCCAGCTTTTTCCATGATGGCTTTAGCGGCAGATTTGGAGCCCATGGCTGCAATGGCTGAAGAAGGTGGGCCAATGAAGACAATGCCGTTGGCCTCACAGGCTTCGGCAAACCCGGTGTTCTCGGAAAGAAAGCCGTAGCCTGGGTGGATTGCTTGCGCACCGCTCTGCTTGGCAATCTCAATGATTTTTTCACTGCGCAGATAGCTTTCTGAACTTGGCGCCGGGCCAATGTGGAAGGCTTCGTCTGCCATGGAAACGTGGAGGGCGTTGGCATCTGCATCGGAATAAACAGCGACGCAGCGGATACCCATACGGTGTGCGGTCTGGATAATCCGGCAGGCGATTTCGCCCCGGTTGGCAATGAGGATTTTGCTGAACATGTTAGTTGCTCTCCGGAATCCAGTTGGCGCGGCGTTTATTCAGGAAGGCGTTAAGCCCCTCCTGACCTTCTTCACCTACGCGAATATCAGCAATGCGGTGCGCAGTGTCGTCTATCACAGTGCTATTTATGGGCTTTTGGCTGACAGCAAACACCAGGTCCTTTGCGGCTTTCATAGCTTCCGGGCCATTCTGGGCAAGCTGCTTCAGCATCTCGTCACAGCGGGCGTTCATGGCGTCAATGTCGTCGCAGACAATATGCACAAGGCCGAACTGTTCAGCTTCCCGGGCATTGAACACTTCCGCTGAAATGAAGTAGCGGCGGGCCTGTCGTTCGCCAATAGCACGCACCACATAAGGGCTTATCACTGCGGGAATCAGACCCAGCTTGACCTCACTCAGGCAAAAGCTGGATGTTTCTGTAGCAATAACAATGTCGCAGCAGGCGGCCAGGCCGACGGCGCCACCGTAGGCTGCACCCTGAACAAGGCCGATGACGGGCTTGCTGAGATGATTCAGGCAGTCCATCAGGCGCGCGAGCTGGCGGGAATCATCCAGGTTTTCCTGCTGGCTGTTGTCTGCCATGCGGCGCATCCAGCCAAGATCTGCCCCGGCGGAGAAGTGTTTACCTTCTGAACGCAGGATGACCACTTTGGTTGCGGAGTCGGCATCCACTTCTGTGAATGCGCTGATCAGTTGCTGGATGATCACGTCATCAAAGGCGTTGCGTTTGTCGGGCCGGTTCAGCACGACTTCGGTCACGCCCTGGGCGCGACGGTTGAGTAGAACGGCCGATTCCTGTTCTTTCTGAACGTTGGTGTTTGTCATGGTTCTTCTCCCCGGTTACATCCGGAACACGCCGAAGCGCGTGGGCTTCGCCGGCCGGTTGAGGGTGGCAGAGAGGCTGAGGGCAACCACTTCCCGGGTTTGAGCCGGGTCAATTACGCCGTCGTCCCACAGGCGGGCGCTCGCGAAGTAGGGGTGGCCCTGTTCTTCGTAGGTATCGGTAATCGGCTTTTTGAACGCGGCTTCTTCTTCAGCGCTCCACTCCTGGCCTTTGCGCTCCATACCATCACGACGAACCTGAGCCAGTACGCCAGCGGCTTGTTCACCGCCCATTACTGAGATGCGGGCGTTTGGCCACATCCACAGGAAGTCGGGGCTGTAGGCGCGGCCACACATGCCGTAGTTGCCAGCGCCGTAGCTGCCGCCGATCAGTACGGTAATCTTGGGTACGTTGGCGCAGGCCACGGCCATGACCATTTTGGCACCGTGCTTGGCGATGCCTTCGGCTTCGTACTTCTGGCCGACCATGAAGCCGGTGATGTTCTGCAGGAACAACAGCGGGATGTTGCGTTGGCAGCAGAGTTCAATAAAGTGCGCGCCTTTTTGGGCGGACTCACTGAACAAGATGCCGTTGTTGGCGATGATGCCCACCGGGTAGCCGTGGATGTGGGCAAAGCCGGTGACCAGGGTTTGGCCGTAGTAGCGTTTGAATTCGTCGAATTCGGAGCCGTCTACGGTGCGGGCAATCACATCGCGCACGTCGAAGGGTTTACGCAGGTCGGTGCCGACGATGCCGTAAACTTCGCTGGGATCGTAGAGTGGAGCTTTGGGCTTGCGTATCTCTACCGGAACCGGCTTTTTGCGGTTGAGGTTGGAAACGCAGCGGCGAGCAATTTCCAGCGCGTGGGCGTCATTTTCGGCGTAGTGGTCGGCAACGCCGGATATTTTGCAGTGTACGTCGGCACCGCCGAGTTCTTCTGCGGTAACGACTTCACCTGTTGCAGCTTTTACCAGCGGAGGGCCGGCCAGGAAGATGGTGCCCTGGTTGCGCACGATAATGGATTCGTCGGCCATGGCAGGCACGTATGCGCCACCGGCGGTGCACAGGCCCATTACGACGGCAATCTGGGGGATGTCGTCGGCAGACATGCGGGCCTGGTTGTAGAAGATGCGGCCGAAGTGGTCGCGATCGGGGAATACTTCGTCCTGCCTTGGCAGGTTGGCGCCGCCGGAATCTACCAGGTAGATGCAGGGTAGGCGGTTTTCGAGGGCGATTTCCTGGGCGCGCAGGTGTTTTTTCACCGTGAGTGGGTAGTAGCTGCCGCCTTTAACTGTGGCGTCGTTGGCGATGATCATGCATTCGGTGCCGGAGACGCGGCCTACGCCAGCGATAACGCCGGCGGCGGGGACGTCTTCACCGTAGACGTTGTAGGCGGCGAACTGGCCGATTTCGAGAAAGGGCGAGCCGTCGTCCAGGAGACGGTTGATGCGGTCTCTTGGCAGGAGTTTTCCGCGGGCGATGTGGCGTTCCTGGTAGGAGGGGCCGCCGCCTTGCTGGATGGTAGAGACTTTTTCCCGCAGGTCTGCGACGGCTTCTGCCATGGCTGCCTGTTTGGCCTGAAACTCTTCAGAGCGGGGGTTTATTTTGCTTTGCAGTATCGTCATGGTTTTCTGGCCTCGAGGGTCGGTGCGTCGGGGTTGGTGGGGTGTCTTTCCGGGAAGCGCTACGAGCACATCCATGTGCGCTTGACTGTGGCCATCCTTGGCCACAGACATTCCCGGAAAGACACCCCACCAACCCCTCGTCTTACTTAAGAGCTGGCCGTCCGAAGCTTATGCACTTGGGCGGGTGACTGAATCGAAGCCAACAATTAGTTATTCAGGAACAGTTCCCGACCAATCAGCATGCGGCGGATTTCCGATGTACCTGCGCCGATTTCATAGAGCTTGGCATCCCGCAGCAATCGGCCTGTGGGATAGTCGTTGATGTAGCCGTTACCGCCCAGAAGCTGGATGGCGTCCAAGGCCAGTTTTGTGGCCATTTCGGCGGAGTAGAGGATCGCACCGGCGGAGTCTTTGCGGGTGGTTTCGCCACGGTCGGCAGACTGGGCAACCATGTAAACGTAAGACTTTGCGGTGTTCATGAAGGTGTACATGTCCGCTACTTTGCCCTGTACCAGTTGAAATTCGCCGATGGCTTTTTCGAACTGTTTGCGTTCGCGGATGTAGGGGATCACAACGTCCATAGCGGCTTGCATAAGGCCCAGCGGGCCGCCGGAGAGGACGAGGCGTTCGTAGTCGAGGCCGCTCATGAGGACTCTCGCACCTTTACCTACTTCACCCAGCACGTTTTCTTTGGGCACTTTGCAGTCCTGGAAAACCAGTTCGCAGGTGTTGGAGCCGCGCATGCCGAGTTTGTCGAGTTTCTGGTGGCGGCTGAAGCCTTCGTAGTCCCGCTCTACGATAAAGGCGGTAACGCCTTTGGAGCCGGCTTTCGGGTCGGTTTTTGCGTAGATAACGTAAACGTTGGCGTCTGGGCCGTTGGTGATCCACATTTTGTTGCCGTTGAGCACGTAGTGGTCGCCAGCATCCTGCGCATTAAGCTTCATGGAGATTACGTCGGAGCCTGCGTTGGGCTCAGACATGGCCAGGGCACCGATGTGGTCGCCGCTGACGAGTTTGGGCAGGTATTTCTGCTTTTGCTCTTCGGTTCCGTTCTTGTGTATCTGGTTTACGCACAAGTTAGAGTGAGCGCCGTAAGACAGGCCAACGGATGCAGATGCGCGGCTGATTTCTTCCATGGCGATCACGTGAGCCAGGTAGCCCATATCAGAACCGCCGTAGGCTTCATTTACTGTGATACCAAGCAACCCCATGTCGCCGAATTTTTTCCAGAGGTCCATTGGGAACTCGTTGGTGCGGTCGATCTCTTCAGCGCGGGGTGCGATTTCGGTAGCGGCGAAGCGGTTTACTTGCTCACGCAGGGTGTCAAGGGTTTCACCAAGGCCGAAGTTGAGTTCTGAGTATTGTGATTTCATGTGTTTGCCTTTTTGTTCTGCCAGGTTCGTAATTGGGTGTGGGGCACTGCGCCATGTGTTGATTGATATCAGCTTTGTTCGGCGGTGTGTCCAGATTGCTTGATTGTTGATTCTTGCTGTTGCTTCTTTTTCTGCAGTTCTGCAAGAGCCTCCCTGCAGTGGGCTTCTCTTGTATTGATTTCCAGTTCTGCCATAGCGATATCGGCTTTCTGTTGTTCGATATGTGCTCGTTTTTTGTCCAGTATCGACAGCATTTTCAGGAGCTGCTTTTCGTTGCCGGTGAGGGTTTCATCCCAGAGATCGAATGTTTCTTTGGTTTCAGCAAGTGAAAAGCCCATGCGTTTACCGCGGAGGATCAGTTTCAGGCGCACTTTGTCTTTTGTGCTGAATATCCGTGTTTGCCCGCGCCGCGTAGGCTTTAGCAGTCCCTGATCTTCGTAAAACCGGATGCTGCGGGTGGTCACGTCGAACTCGCTGGCGAGTTCGCTGATGCTGAACGTTTTCTTTTCGGTCATGGCGGTATCCTCTTTCAAACTAGATTAGAGGAAGTTTACGTTAACGTAAAGCGCTTTGGGTGACGAAGACGCTTCACCTTTGTTTGCAGTCAAAACCGGGACGGGTTGTTCAGAAGGCAGCCGGGTTCAACTCGAAGACCTGGAGTGAGCCCGGCTGGTGTGAGAGGGCGTTAGGAGAGGTCTTCTCTGAGTTTTCTTTTCAGCAGTTTGCCTGCCGTGTTTTTGGGCAGCTGATCTACAAAGTGGATGTGCTTCGGCACTTTGAAGCTGGCGAGTTTGGTGCGGGCATGGCTCATCAAGGCGTCTGAATCTTCGGTGTATCCGTCTCTGAGTACTACAACCGCGCAGATGGCTTCTATCCACTTTTCATCGGGTACGCCAATCACAGCAACTTCTGCCACGGATTCATGTTGATAGAGAGCTTCTTCCACATCACGGCTGGCAACCAGAACACCGCCGGTATTCACTACGTCTTTAATGCGGTCAACGATGTAGATGTAACCTTCTTCATCCTGGTAGCCCAGGTCGCCAGAATGGAACCATCCATCCTTGAAGGCTTCTTCGGTTGCTTCGGGTTTGGCCCAGTAGCCCACCATCAGCTGAGGTGACTGGTGCACCAGTTCGCCTTGTTCTCCAGGCTGGCAATCTTTACCGGTTACCGGGTCCACAATGCGGGTCATTACAGTTTGCATAGGGCGGCCGGCAGAGGAAGGCCGTTCCGCATGCTCCTCAGGTAGCAGTACCGTTGCCAATGGCGCAATTTCACTTTGGCCGTAGCAGTTGTAAAGGCCGGCGCCCGGTAGTTTTTCACCCAGTTCCTTTACGACCTGGCCGGGCATGATGGAGGCGCCGTAGTAGAGCTTGTCCATGTGCTGGAGCTTGTCCGGATTGAATCCGGGGTTCTGCAGTAGTGCAATCCAGACAGTCGGTGGCGCGAAAAACGCATTGAGTTGTTCACGGGCCAGCAGCCCGAGAATGGCATCCGGTGTTGGCGTGTTGATCAATCGGCTATAGCCGCCACTAAGTAGCATGGGCATTGAAAATACATGCATTTGCGCAGAGTGGTACAGAGGCAAGGCCGCGAGAGAGCGATCGCTGGCGCGGATGTTCAGATGGTACTGGCAGGCGCTGTAATGGCTCATCAGGGAGCGGTGCGTGTGCATGGCACCTTTTGGGTCGGAGGTTGTGCCTGAGGTATAAAGAATCTGCACAACGTCTGTATCTGAAATCTCAACGTCCGGTGCAGTGTCATCACCGGCTGCAAGCGCGAGCTTCAGAGCATCCGGGGCCTTGTCGTTTTGCCCGCCGTGAAGGGTTCCGTAAACACTAACTTCAACTGTGCTTTTAACTGCATCTACTTGCGGCTGCAGATCTGGATCGAAAAACAGGGCCTTGCAACCAGATTGATTCACTACATAAGTTAGCTCTTTGCCAATTAACGCGTAGTTAACCGGCACATGAATCAGCCCGGCTTTTGTGCAGGCAAGCCAAAGTAACAGGTAGGCATCTGAGTTTTTACCGTAGGCGCCAACACGATCACCTTTGGCCAGCCCAAGTTCAATAAGGTGGTGGGCCAGGCGGTTTGATGCTGTGTGAATGTCGGAATAGGTCCAGGTTCGATCGTCGAATGCCAGGGCGGGGCGCTTGCTCTGAGTGCGCGCAGAGCGGGCGAGCGCATCACCTATGGTGTTGCGCAGTGCCCGGGCAATGCCCGCCGGCAGAGAGCTGGAGGCAGTTGTGCTGTGGTTGTTCATGCAAGTACCTCTATTGGTGTTTTTATATTGGTATGGCTGGCATTAACTCAGAGAAACACCGGCTTCGGGAATGACCTGTCAGGTCGAAAAAATTGACCCAATCAGCCAAGTAGATGTGTTCGCTACATGGTTGTCAGGCGGTCCATTGCGAGGGCGACTTGCCTGTCCAGCGTTTGAAAGCGCGGCAGAATGAGGCGGTTTCCGAAAAGCCAACTCGCTCGCTGATGTCTGCGATGCTGAGGTTTTCTGTGCTCATGAGCTTTATTGCGTACTCCCTCCGCAGGCTGTTTTTGATCAGCCGTAGCGAGGTGCCTTCTTCCTGTAACTTTCGGCCTATGCTTCTTGGAGTCATGTGCAGTAGCTCTGCAATGTCACCCAGGCTGGGCATATTATTCAGGCTCTGGTTTGCGAGCAGGGCGCGAATGCGGTTCCGCAGGCTGTCGTCGTTGTCGGGTCTGTGCAGAATGTAGGCCGGAGCTTCCTTCAGAAAGGTTTCCAGTTCTGCTTCGCTCCGGGTAATGGGCAGTTGCAGGTATTTTTCATGCAGAGTAAAGCCGCATACAGGCTTATCAAACTGCAACTCCGTGGGGAACATAGCGCGATACTCATTAACATGTTTCGGTGCAGGATAACTGAAACAGGTTGTCGCGAATGGGATCTGTTGGTCCACCAGCCAGCATGTGAATCTTTGCCACATAAGAAGCAGGAACTCCTGCAGCATGTGGTCTGTATCCTGGCTGGCGTCTTCGAGGCTAAGGCGGAAAAACACCAGTTTGTTGCTGTCGCTTTCTCCCAAACCTATGTCGACGTTGTTACAGGCAATGCTGTAAACCCGGGCGCTTTTGCGAAACACGGCCCCGAGGGAAGCGGAATCAAGGCAGTAGTCTGCCATCAACGCGAAGGTGCCATTTTTGCAGGGGCCGGTGGATAACCCAAGGAATTCATCACGGGTTGCTCGCCACACGCTCTTGATCAAACGGGTGAGCTGTTGTTCGGTAATCAGTTGCTCGGGCTTATTCAGCCACTCGGTTGCAATCCCTGCGTTGTGCAGCAGGGTATCTTTGCTCACCCCTTGCCTTTCGGCACCGCGGATTGAAGCTTGCAGGTAGTGGTTCGCGATGTGCGGTATGGATTGCGGTTTGGGCATATTTACAATTGATTGAGTGCGTATTGTGTCAATTTTTTCGGCTTGTACAGCCATTCCCGATGAGAAGGATAACCCTTTAAATGGTTGGCTGCCTGAATAATCAGATGACTCATGGGGCTACTTGAGAGGTTACATATGTCCGGACACCACGATGATACCGCGCTGTTTCATGAAATGATCAACCGGGTTCTTGATAGGGAAATTGCGCCAAACTATGACGAGTGGGAGGAGCAATCCGCGATCCCGCGCCAGGTTTGGAATACGCTTGGGCAGGCTGGCATGCTCGGTATCGATATGCCGGAAGAGTACGGAGGCGCTGGTGCCAGCTTCGAAATCTCACAGCTGGCGATCTCCGAAATAGCTCGCAAGGGTTTTGGTGGCCTGGCGGGTGGCTATAACATCCACGCCAATATAGTCATGCCCTATATTTTGCATCTTGGTACGGACGCCCAAAAGCAGCGTTATCTTCCGGCGATGATCCGGGGTGACATTCTAAGTGCAATTGCCATGACCGAGCCGGGCGCTGGCAGTGATCTGGCGGCTATGCGCACCACAGCGCAGCGCACTGACAATGGCTATGTAATCAATGGTGCCAAGGTGTTTATCACCAACGGTTTGCAGGCAGAGCTGGTGATAGTGTGTGCAAAAACCGATCCCCAAGCCGGCGCCAAGGGTGTCTCGCTCTTCCTTGTGGATACCAGCCTGTCCGGGTTCACCCGTGGTAAGGGCATACGTAAAATAGGCCAGCATGCCAGCGACACGGCAGAGCTGTTCTTCTCCGATCTTGTGGTTCCCCATAACGCCCTGCTTGGCGAAGAAGGCAAGGGCTTTGCCTATCTGATGCAGGAGCTGCCCCGCGAACGCCTGGGTGTGGCTGCCCAAGCGGTGGGCGCAACTGAGGGTGTGCTGGCGCTGACTCTGGATTATGTGCAACAGCGCCAGGCGTTTGGTCAGCGGGTTGCCGATTTTCAGAATACCCGGTTCAAGCTGGCCGAAGCCAGGGCGCGACTTGAGGTGGGAAAAGCCTATCTGAATCAGTGCATCGGGAATTACCTGAAAGGCGAAATGGGGCCAACGGAAGCCGCCATTCTCAAATTGATGCTCACGGAAATGCAGTGCGATATCGCTAACGACTGCTTGCAGCTATTTGGCGGCTACGGTTATACCGTGGAGTACCCTGTATCGCGATTTTTTGTGGATGCTCGTGTGCAGACAATCTACGCCGGCACCTCGGAAATTATGAAAGAAGTGATTGCCCGCTCCATGCTGGGCAAATAGATTATGCGCTCTGTGGAATTCCAGTCATCCAAATCTTGAGGAACGATCAATGAAACTTACTGATGTTGTCATTCTCGACGGTGCACGCACCGCAATCGGCGGTTTTGGCGGTAGCCTGAGCTCACTGACCCCGGCTGAGCTTGGAACCTGCGCAGCCAAAGAAGCAATTAGTCGCTCAGGCGTGCCTGCAGAAGACATAGATCATTCAGTGTTCGGCCATATCATCCCTACTGGGCCAGCTGATGCTTATGTGGCTCGCCACATTGGCCTGAACTCAGGCCTGCAGAAAGGTTCTGCGGCATTCAACGTAAACCGCCTCTGTGGTTCTGGCGTTCAGTCAGTGATCAGTGCCGCGCAGATGATTCTGATGGGCGATAGCCAGATCGCACTGGCTGGCGGTGCGGAAAGTATGAGTCAGGGCGCCTATGTGCTGCCTAATGTTCGCAAAGGCCTGCGCATGGGTGACGGGAAAGCGGTTGATATGACCCTGGGAACCCTTACCGACCCGTTTGGCAGCGGCCACATGGGCATGACTGCGGAGCGAATCGCCGAAAAATACGGTTTAACCCGCGAGGATCTGGATGCCTTCTCGGCAGAAAGCCACCGCCGTGCCAGCCACGCCATTGAGAGTGGTTACTTCAAAGAGCAGATTGTGCCGGTAACTGTAAAACAAGGGCGAAAGGAAGTTGTGTTTGAGCAGGATGAGCACGTGCGCCCAGGCACCACAGCCGAAAGCCTTGCGGGCCTGAAGCCGGCCTTCACTAAAGACGGAATAGTCACTCCGGGCAACGCCTCAGGTATCAACGATGGTGCTGCTGCCATGGTGCTGACCAGTGCAGCAGAAGCCGAAAAGCGCGGCCTGAAAGCCCGTGCACGTATTGTCGGTTATGCCTTTGCCGGGGTAGACCCCAGCGTAATGGGCCTCGGCCCCATCCCGGCGGTACGAACTGTATTGGAGAAAACCGGCCTCAGCGTGGCAGATCTGGATGTGATCGAATCCAACGAAGCCTTTGCAGCCCAGGCACTGGCGGTTAGCAAGGAACTTGGATTGCCAGCGGATAAAGTGAACCCGAACGGTGGTGCGGTTGCTCTGGGTCACCCTGTTGGAGCTACCGGCTCCATCCTCATCGTCAAAACCATGGCCGAGCTTGAGCGCACGGGTGGCCGCTACGGCCTGATCACCATGTGCATTGGTGGTGGCCAGGGTATTGCGCTGATTATTGAGCGCATTAACTGATCAAATAATCGGATTTCTTTTTAAGACTGAATTGGGTACAGTTTACGTTAACGTAAAGCGTGGGCTGACCCAGTTCACTCTCCAACCCCCGACGCGAAGGGAGAAGTTGATGGAATTCAAAAATGTACCGGCCATTGTGACAGGTGGGGCTTCAGGGCTTGGCGAGGGCGCAGCCCGTGCACTGGCAGCTGCGGGCTGCAAAGTAGCAATTTTTGACCTGCAAAAAGAGCTGGGCGAGAAAGTGGCTGCAGATATTGGCGGAATTTTTGTGCACTGCGATGTGAGCTCTGCCGAAAGCGCAGAAGCGGCAATAGCAACTGCCTGTGAAGCTCATGGCTTGTGCGGTATTGCAGTGAATTGTGCAGGTATTGGCCCTGCAGCAAGAATTCTGGGTCGCAATGGCGTTATGCCTTTGGAGAACTTCAGCAAGGTTATCCAGATCAACCTGATCGGCACCTTCAATATTTTGAGGCTGGCGGCTGCCGATATGGCTCAGCGCGCCCCTAACGCAGATGGCGAGCGTGGTGTAATCATCAACACCGCATCCGTAGCAGCTTACGAAGGCCAGATAGGGCAAGCAGCTTATAGCGCATCCAAAGGTGGTGTTGTTGGCCTGACGATTCAATCTGCCCGTGAACTGGCTCGCGAAGGTATTCGCGTGAACACCATTGCACCCGGTTTGTTCATGACCCCCATGATGGCTGGCATGCCGCAAGAGGTTCAGGACAGCCTGGCGGCAACTCTGCCGTTCCCACAGCGTCTGGGCAAGCCTGAAGAGTTTGGCATGATGGTGGATCAGATGGTGCGTAACCCAATTCTGAACGGCGAAACCATCCGGCTGGACAGTGCTCTGCGCATGGCACCCAGATAAATCCGATTAAATACAGGAGAGCGCAATGACTAACTCAGTGGATCAGGAAGAACTCGCTCTGTTCAGAGCGTCTGTCATCAAGGCTCTGGAAACAGAAGTTGCGCCCCATTACGAGGCTTGGGAGAAATCCGGCCTTGTGCCCCGTGAACTCTGGAATACCCTCGGCGATGCCGGCATGTTGTGTGTGGATATCCCTGAAGATTGCGGCGGTTGTGGTGCCCCTTTCCAATACTCGGTGGTGGTGGGCGAAGAGCTTGCCCGCATGGGGTATGGTGCGCTCTCCACTAATGTAATGGTGCATTCGGATATTGTCGCCCCCTACATCAGCCATCTGGGCAATGGAGCGCAAAAGCAGCAGTGGCTGCCGAAAATGGTATCGGGTGAGGTGGTTGGTGCTATTGCCATGACCGAACCGGGTGCCGGCAGTGATCTGCAGGCCATGCGCACCAGCGCGGTGCGAGACGGCGACGACTATATCCTCAATGGTTCAAAAACCTTCATCACCAATGGCCAGCATGCCGATATGGTGATTGTTGCGGCGAAGACCGATCCTGCTGCCGGAGCAAAAGGCATCAGCCTGTTCCTGGTAGACACCAGCCTGCCGGGGTTCAGCAAAGGCCGAAACATCGACAAGATCGGCCAGCACAGTGGCGACACCTCCGAGCTGTTCTTTTCTGATATGCGCGTTCCTGCCTCCGCACTGGTCGGACAGGAGGGCAAAGGCTTTGCCTACCTGATGCAGGAATTGCCACGGGAGCGGCTGGTTATCGGCGCGCTGGGTGTGGCTGCAGCCAGAGGTGCTTTGGATCTGACCATTTCCTACGCTCAGGAGCGGGAGTTGTTCGGCCAGAAACTGGCGCAGCTACAGAATACCCGTTTTGAAATTGCCCGTATGGAAACCGATTATCAGGTTAACAAGGCATTCGTGAGCCAGTGCATCAGCCAGTATGAGGCGGGTGAATTGGATGCTGCGACAGCCTCCATGGCGAAATACAGCGCCACGGAAATGCAGTGCCGTGTGGCAGACGGCTGCTTGCAGCTGTTTGGCGGCTATGGCTATACCACGGAATATCCGATTTCCCGCGCATTCATGGATGCCCGGGTACAGCGTATTTACGGCGGTACTTCAGAAGTCATGAAAGAAATCATTGCCCGCTCCGTTCTGGGTAGAGGCTGAAATCAGTGAGGTTTGAATATGAGCGATAACAGCGTTGTGATTGCCGGGTCTGCCCGCACACCTATGGGCGGCATGATGGGTTCGCTGAGTTCCGTACGCTCTCCGGAGTTGGGGGCTACTGCCATCAAAGCTGCCATCGAGCGCAGCGGGCTGCAGCCTGTGGATGTTCAGGAAGTGATCATGGGTTGCGTGTTGCCCGCCGGATTGGGACAGGCTCCCGCGCGCCAGGCTTCCCGTGGTGCAGGGATTCCAGACAGCTCCGGTTGCACCACTGTGAACAAAATGTGCGGCTCCGGTATGCAAGCAGTGATCATGGCCCATGATCAGATTAAAGCGGGCACCAACAATATAATGGTTGCTGGCGGCATGGAGAACATGAGCCAGGCACCGTACCTGTTGCCAAAAGCGCGCGGCGGTATGCGTATGGGCCACGGGCAGGTGATGGACAGCATGTTCCTCGACGGCCTTGAAGATGCCTACGAAGGCGGCCTGATGGGTGTGTTCGCGCAAAAGAGCGCAGACGATTACAAGATCACCCGCGAGCAGATGGACGGCTTCGCCGTTCGGTCGCTGGAACGAGCCAATGCGGCCATCAGCAATGGCTGGTTCGAGCCGGAAATCTGCGCGGTTACCGTATCTGGCCGTGGTGGCGATACCCAGGTGAGCGTTGACGAACAACCCGGCAATGCCCGTCCCGAGAAAATCCCGAACCTGAAACCAGCCTTTAAAAAGGACGGCACAGTCACGGCTGCCAACGCCAGTTCCATCAGTGATGGTGCGTCGGCACTGGTTCTGGCGTCTGCGGAAGAAGCAAACGCTCGCGGCTTGACTGCCCAGGCCAGGATTGTGGCGCACGCCACTCACGCCCAGCTGCCGGCAGAGTTCACGCTGGCACCCATTGGTGCAGTTGAGAAGGTTTTGAAAAAAGCCGGCTGGAGCAAGGACGATGTGGATCTTTACGAGATCAACGAAGCCTTTGCAGTGGTATCTTTGCTGGCCATTAATGAGTTGGGTCTCGATGCAGAGAAAGTGAATGTGTACGGCGGTGCTTGCGCACTTGGGCACCCAATAGGCTCATCAGGCTCACGCATTATTATTACCCTCATCAACGCCCTGAAACAGAAAGGCTTGAAGCGTGGAGTGGCGTCTCTGTGCATAGGCGGCGGTGAGGCCACGGCCGTTGCTGTAGAGCTACTCTGATAGAAAGCCGGTGAAGCGCAAGTGTGGCGCTGCACCGGCTTTCTATGTCAGGCGATACGACTGGCGGCGGCCACCACCGGCGCAGCAAGCTTTACCTCCGCAACCGTATGCAGCTTTTCCAGCTGAGACTGAAGCATGGCAACAGGGCGCGTACCCTGAATCGTCAGGGCGATGTTCAGCGCTCCGTCTGCCGAATCCACCGCCATTTGTGCAATCCTGAAACCACGAACGCGAACCACCTGGCACAGACGCTCGAGCGCGGCTGCTTCGTGGCTCATTCTGCAAGTAATGTCGTAACTGGGCGTTTCACAGTTGCTCTCAGTGGTCATGCGATCTTCTCCTTTTTGTCCGCGGCAGTGCGGCGGGTTTCATCAATCATTTCCTTGTTGCTTCCACCGGGCTTTACGATCGGCCAAACGTTTTCTTCCCGGGCAATGGCTACGTGCAGCAGCATGGGCCCGTTATAAGCCAGTATGGTTTCAATGCCGCGCCGAACCTGGTCTGTGCGATCAATCTTCAGGGCAGGGATGTCGAAGGCGCGAGCCATGGCCACAAAATCCGGGTTGTCGTCCAGGTTGATGTGGCTTTCCCGGTTGTTATAAAACAGCTCCTGCTGCTGGCGCACCATGCCCAGGCATTGGTTATCCATAATGATCAGCTTAACGGGCAGGTTGTAACGGCGAATGGTTGCCAGCTCCTGAGCATTCATCATGAACGAGCCGTCGCCGGTTACATTGATGACGGTGCTGTTGCGGTTCGCAAACTGCGCGCCAATCGCCGCGGGCAAGCCAAAACCCATTGTGCCGAGACCGCCGCTAGTCAGATGGTGCCTTGGGTGATCAAACTGATAATGCTGGGCAACCCACATTTGGTGCTGGCCAACGTCGCAGGCAATGACCGTGTCGTCCGGTGCAGTACGGGAAAGTTGACTGATGAAAGCAGGGCCGGTTATGGGTGCCAGCGGCTCCTCGTTATCTGCCGCTTGAAACCCGCCCGTAGTGCGCCATGTCTGGCACTGTTTACGCCAGTCATTGATCGCCAGAGGTGTGTCCCTGATTGTCTGGGTCAGCTCCTTGAGAATGGTGTTCAGGTCTCCGCGAATGGCTATATCTGCATTGCGAAGCTTGTTGAATTCCGAGGCGTCGGCGTCAATGTGTATCGTTTTTGCGTTAGGAGCGAACCCGTCAAGTTTGCCAGTGGCCCGATCATCCATGCGGGCTCCGATAACCAACAAAAGGTCGCACTCGTCTACAGCCCGATTGGCTGCTCGGGAACCGTGCATACCCAGCATGCCCAAATTGTGAGCACTGTGTTTGCCGGCATTACCTATTCCCTTTAGCGTTACTACCGCTGGCAGCTCTGAGCACTTGGCAAATTCCCTGAAGCTGTCTTCTGCATGGGCCAGGCTGATGCCTCCACCACTGTAAAGCAAAGGTTTGCGAGCATCGCGAAGCATGGCGATGGCGCAGGTGAGCTCCGGGCGGGTTGCCTTTGGCTGAGCAGGTGCGTAGGCAGGCGCAGCAGATGTCTCGGCCAGCAATACATCTTTCGGGATATCAATCCAAACAGGCCCGGGTCGCCCGCTTTGCGCCAACTCTATGGCTTCTTCAAGAATCCCGGGCAATTCGTCTGCGCTCTCTGCCAGGTAACTGTGCTTTACGATACCAAGGGTCATTCCCAGAACATCGGTTTCCTGAAAGGCATCCGTTCCGATCAGCGCTGAGGGCACCTGGCCGGTGATAACCAACATGGGGATTGAATCCTGGTATGCGTTGGCAACGCCGGTTATCAGGTTGGTAGCACCGGGGCCGGATGTGGCAATGCACACCCCCAGCTTGCCGCTGGCCCGGGCATAGCCGTCGGCAGCCAAAGCGCAGCCTTGTTCATGGCGGCAAAGCACATGCTCAACGCTCACATCATCCACTAGTGCATCGTATAGCGGCATGATGCAGCCACCTGGGTAACCAAAAACGGTTTCGATGTTGTGGTGGTGGAACGCTTGAAGAATATGCTGTGCGCCGTTCATCGTTATATTTCCTGTTTTTTCTTCCGTAAAAAAGAAACCCCCGGGACCTTGCGGTGCCGGGGGTTTCTGGTGTTTTTGTCAGGTTTGTCGCTATCTCACCCGCTTATCCACGCAAAATCCCCCGGAAGGTATCACCACCACCAGGACGAGCTTTGCAAGAATAATTACTGAGTTGATGTTCATAAAACGACAATCTGGCCTGAATTAGCAAAAGGAATCTGTGTAGAATCTACCCCACGATTTGATCAGGTTGCAACCGTTTCGACCTTTTATTTTCAGGCTAGTGTCGCTTTCGGGCCATGGTTCACCCAATACAGGCTGTGTAGGTACTTAATGAGCAAAGTAAAATGGAGTTCGCTGGGTCTGTCTGTGATCATTGTAATTGCCCTGATTGTCTGGATGGCGACAGGTGAAGTCAAAGAGGCAAGCACCGATGCCCCCGCAGAGCCTGAAACTGCGCAACATGCACTTACAAGGGTTGAGGTTACAACACTTAACGCGCAGGTATATGAGCCAGGGCTTTTGCTTCAAGGGCAACTGGAACCCTGGAGTTCGGTAATGTTGAGTGCCCGGGTAGCGGGCACAGTAGAAAGCATTGCGGCTGAGCTTGGCGATTCGGTAAAGACTGGAGATGTACTCTTGACCTTATCCGAAGATGGCCGCGGTGCGGGGGTTCAACGCTGGCAGGCGCGGGTGAAGAAACTTGAGGCGGATCTGGCTGCGGTGCAGAGGCTGGGCTCAAGAAATCTCGCTTCGCAGTCGGAGGCTCTTGGTGTGGAAAGCGATCTGGCGGCTGCCCGGGCAGAGTTGGAGAGCGCTCAGCTTGAGGTTTCCCACCTCAGGCCCAGGGCCCCGTTTGATGGGGTGATAAACCGCAAAGAGGTTGAAACTGGCAGCTTGGTTCAGGTTGGCTCGCCCTTGTATGAGTTGGTGCGTACCGACCGGCTCAAAGCCAAAGGGCAGGTGCCCCAGCAGTCTGCTGCCCAAGTGGCACCTGGCCAGAAGGTGCGGGTGCGCCCCCTGGATGGAGACGCGCTCGATGGCGTGGTTACCTTTGTAGCGAGCGCTGCAAACCCTGAGACCCGGAGTTTTGCAGTAGAGATTTCCGTTGAAAATCCGGACCAAAAACGCATAGCGGGCGGTAGCGCCAACCTCCGTGTTGCACTACCGGATGTTCAGGCCACGTTTATCTCTCCGGCCTACCTTTCCCTCGGAGACGATGGGCGCCCGGGTGTGAAATATGTTGATGATCAAAACCAGGTGGTTTTTCGCACGGTGACATTGCTCAGTGTGTCCACAGAGGGCGCTTGGGTTACCGGTTTGCCGGACGAGACTCGCCTGATTACTCGTGGTGGAGGCTTTGTTAAAGAGGGCGAGCGAGTCGAGCCTGTAGACGCTTCCGAAGAGCGGGGCTAAGCCGTATGCACGCACTCATATATGCGGCCATAGATCGCAGTCGCACTACTCTGCTTACGCTATTTTTCCTGACACTTGGCGGCATTGCTGCGTTCCAGATTATCCCCCGGGAGGCTAATCCCGACGTTACCATTCCCATGATTTATATCTCCATGGCACTGGAAGGTATAAGCCCGGAAGATGCAGAAAGACTGCTGATTCGCCCCATGGAACAGGAGTTGCGCTCTTTGGAGGGCGTAAAGGAAATGCGTGGTACCGCCTCTGAAGGGCACGCCTCGGTAATGCTGGAGTTCGATGCCGGGTTTGACCCCGATACAGCTCTTCAGGACGTTCGGGAGGCCGTGGATACGGCCCGTAGCAAACTCCCCCGGGAAGCTGACGAGCCAAGCGTCAATGAAATAAACGTCTCGTTGTTTCCTGTGCTTTCCATCGGTCTTTCCGGGCCGCTGTCTGAACGAGAGCTGATTACAGTTGCCCGCGGGCTACAAGATGCCATCGAGGCGATTCCAGAGGTGCTCGAAGTTGATATTGGAGGCGACCGGGAAGATTTGCTGGAAATTGTAGTAGACCCTCAGGTGCTGGAAGGCTACGGCGTCGATTTCGACCAGCTTGGCAATCTGGTCACCCGCAACAACCAACTGGTGGCGGCAGGATCGCTGGATACAGGCAATGGTCGTATGACCCTGAAAGTGCCCGGTGTTATCGAGAATATTGAAGATGTTATGTCCATGCCTCTGAAGGTAGATGGCGATACGGTGGTGACCTTTGGAGACGTCGCCATGTTGCAGCGCACCTTCAAAGACCCGACCGGGTTTGCGCGCATCAATGGTGAGCCTGCACTTGTGCTGGAAGTATCCAAGCGCAGTGGCGCTAACATTATTGAAACCGTGGCCCAGGTACGTGAGCTGATTACCCGGGCACAGCCGCTGCTGCCGGAAGCCCTGGAAGTGCGTTACATCATGGATCAGTCTGATGAAGTGCGCGACCTGCTGAGCGATCTGCTCAACAACGTACTGACTGCCATCGTGCTGGTTATTATTGTGATCATTGCCGCTATGGGGCCGCGTTCAGCCTTGCTGGTAGGGTTGACCATTCCCGGCGCCTTCCTGACAGGCATTCTCGTTATCTGGTCCATGGGGCTTACCCTCAATATCGTGGTGCTGTTCAGCCTCATTCTGGTTGCCGGCATGCTGGTAGACGGAGCGATCGTAGTATCTGAACTGGCAGACCGAAACCTGTCTGACGGGCATACCGTAAAAAGTGCTTGGGCGGAGGCTGCAAGCCGCATGGCCTGGCCGATAATTGCCTCAACGGCAACTACCCTGGCGGTGTTTGTTCCGCTTTTGTTCTGGCCAGGTGTTGTGGGCGAATTCATGAAGTTTCTGCCCATTACCGTGATTATTTGCCTGGTTGCTTCTCTTGCCATGGCGTTGGTGTTTTTGCCGGTTCTGGGGGGCGTGAGTGGTGGTCGCCGTGCTCGCACGGTCAGTGAAAGCGGACGAATGATGCATGGCTATCGCAGGTTGCTGTCCACACTCCTGTCCCACCCAGGCCTTACTCTGGTGGGCGTGCTTGGCGTGGTTGTGGTGATCTATATCGCCTATGGCAAGTTCAATTATGGCATTGAATTTTTCCCCAGCGTGGAACCGGATTCTGCTCAGGTGCAGGTGCGAGCCCGGGGCGACCTGTCTGTTCTGGAACGGGATGCCATAGTCCGACAGGTTGAAGGCCGGTTACAGGGCATGCCGGAAGTAAAAGCGGTGTACGCGCGCTCAATGCTGAACGCCAGCACTCAGATGGCTCCGGATGTGGTTGGAGTGCTTCAGTTCCAATTTACTGACTGGTTTACCCGCCGCCCCGCTAGTGCCATTCTGGATGATTTCCTTGCGCGCACCCAGGATATTCCGGGTATCGAGCTGGAATTTCGCAAGCAGGAAAATGGCCCGGCTGGGGGCAAACCGATAGAGCTTCTGATCAGTAGTCGAGATAGCAGCAAGCTCAACGGATACGTGGATCAGATCGAGGATCAAATGCGCGCCCTGGGTGGCTTTGTGGACATTGAAGATGACCGCAGCCTGCCTGGTATTGAATGGCGTCTTGAAGTAGATCGCGAAGCCGCCGCCCGTTTTGGAACCGACGTGCTGAGCATTGGCAGTGCTGTTCGCCTGGTTACCAATGGCCTGGTGCTGGCCACCTACCGGCCCGAAGATGTTCGTGATGAGGTGGATATTGTTGTGCGGGTTCCCGGCAACTGGCGCGAACTCGACCATTTGCAACGCCAGACCATCAATACGGCGCGGGGGCAGGTTCCTCTATCGCAGTTTCTTGATCTGCAACCCGGAAACAAGACAGGCAGCATTTCCCGGGTAGATGGCCAGCGAACGGTTACCATCAAATCGGATATTGGCCCAGGGGAACAAGTAGACAGCTTGCTAAAAGCTTTACAGGCCAAGCTTCCTGAAACGCCCGACGGCGTATCGGTTAAGTTTGCCGGGGAAAATGAAGATCAGCAGCAGGCATCCAACTTCCTGATAAGCGCATTTTTGATTGCAATTGCCATGATGCTGCTCATTCTGGTGACTCAGTTCAACTCGTTGTACCAGAGCTTCCTGATTCTTTCTGCGATTGTACTTTCAACGGCCGGCGTTCTTCTCGGGTTGCTGTTGAACGGCCAGTCGTTTGGCATCGTAATGGTGGGCATGGGTATTATCGCGCTGGCGGGCATTGTGGTGAATAACAACATCATTCTGATCGACACCTATAATCAAATGAAGAAAGATGGCATGGCGGCATACGAGGCGGCATTGGAAACCAGCTGTCTGCGTTTGCGCCCTGTGCTGCTTACCGCAATTACTACCGTGCTGGGCTTGATGCCGATGGTTTTGAGCGTGAATGTCGATCTGCTTACACCGTCGCTTGGGCTGGGGGCGCCATCAACACAGTGGTGGGCGCAGCTGTCTAGCGCCATCGCTGGCGGCCTGGCATTTGCCACCATTCTCACCTTGCTGCTTACACCGGCCATGCTGGTGCTGGGTGATCGGGTGGGGGAAGCTGTGCGGAGGAAAACCGGGCGTATGTGGCCTGCGGATTAAAGTGCCGGGGCGATTTATGAGCAATATTGTACAAAGCTGTACAGATTTGTAGCGTTTCTTGTCGATTTGCGCCTTATGGTAGGAAGTGCAGGCAAATGCATGATCCTGAGGCCATACTGGGTAAGAAGCCGACAGCGGCGCACAAGCCCGTGTGTGATTGGAGCCAGCTTTGAAACGAGACTTCCGGTTACCTTGCCTGCTACTTTTGCTGCTGACGTCCATCTCGGCGTTTTCTGCGGAACAGACAGCTGTATGGAGTGAATATTCCAAGCGAGTAGAACTTTCTCGTTACGTGGATTATTGGCAAGAGCCAGATGAGGCCACCGATATTTCGCACGTTGCAGGGTTAAGCGCGGATGCCTGGACGCGCAACGGCAGTGATAGCGTTAACCTGGGTTATGGCCCACAGGTATTCTGGTTTCGCGTGGCCCTGGAAAACGCCACTGCGAGTGAAGCCAACACCTTTCTTGAGATTGGCTATCCGGTTCTTGATCACATCGAGGTTTACTTCAAACCGGATGACCAGAGCCAAAATGTACTGGTATTGGGCGACAAACAACCGTTTTACGACCGTCCCATTCTGCACCGCAATTTTGTTGTACCTTTAACACTCGCGCCCTTTGAGAAAGCTGAGGTTTACCTGCGTGTAAAAACCACCAGTTCCATGCAGATTCCTTTAACGCTTTGGAATCAGGATGCGTTCTATTCGGTGGAGCAGTCCCGAAGCATGTTTGAGGGGCTATACTACGGCATTGTGTTGGTCATGATTTTATACCACGTATTTGTTTTTCTCGCCGTTGGCGAGAGGAGCTTTCTGCACTATGTGGTATTCATGGCGGCGATGCCGTTGTTCCTGGCTAGCCTTCATGGTGTGGCTTTTCAGTATTTATGGCCGGAAGCAATATGGTGGAATGATCAGGCTATCATCGTTTTTTTGAGTCTGACTGTTCTATTTGGCTCATCCTTTACTCTTGCATTTATCAACGTTACCCGGAAAAACCATCCCCTGCTGAACCGGTGGACGCTCTGCATTGCCGGGGCCGCAGGGTTGATGGCGGTGGCTGGCTTGTTGGTGCCGTACCAGTATCTGATTTTGCCGACAATATTGTTGGCGGTTATCGGTTGCTCAACCCTGTTAATACTCAGCATTGTCCGGTGGGTGAAAAAGGATCCAGCGGCACGGTATTACACTTTTGCATGGGTGTTCATGTTGTTTGGCGGCATTGTTCTGGCCATGAGCAAGTTCACCATGTTGCCCCGTAACCTACTGACAGAAAATGCAACGCAGATTGGCTCCGCCCTTGGCGTAACGTTACTGTCAATTGCACTGGCAGACCGGCTGAATAAAGACAAGAAGCGAATTTTTGAGGCCCAGCAGGGAGCGTTGCGAGAGGAGCGTAAGGCCCGGATTGCACAGGCTAAAACCCTGGAAATACAACGCGAAGCTAATGTGCTGCTTGAAGAAAGAGTACGGGAGCGTACCCGGGATCTTGAGCGCCTGAACGAGCAGTTGCTTGAATTAAGTTCCACGGATGCACTCACAGAGCTAAAAAACCGCGGCCACTTTGATCGGGCATTCCAGGCGGAGGTGGTGCACGCCTACCGATATCAGGAGCCACTGTCGCTTCTGCTTTTGGATATCGACCACTTCAAACAGTTTAACGATAGCCATGGCCACCTGGTGGGTGATGATTGCTTGAAGATGGTGGCCCGGTGTGTACGCCAGTTAGTTACCCGGCCACAGGATATGGCTGCTCGTTATGGTGGTGAGGAGTTTGTTGTTCTGCTTCCAAACACACCGCACAAAGGCGCCCTCGATGTTGCCGAGCGAATTCGTAAGGCAGTTGCAGCTATGGCGTTTGAGCTATCCGGCCAAACACTTCACCTGACCGTCAGTATCGGAGTGTGCACGGAACTGCCAGATAATGCAGGTGCCACGGAGGTACTTTTCAGCAGGGCGGATGAAGCCTTGTATCAGGCGAAGGCCAATGGCCGTAATTGTGTTGTGGCTTGGGCCACGCCCAGTGAGGACGCGACACCGGCCACTACTCAGGCGTGACTGTATTCAGCAGTAGCCCAGGGTGAAAACTCGGACTCCAGCGCGAATGCAAGCTCCAGCAGCGTTCGCTCATCCCCGAACTTGCTCATGAGCTGCACTGAAACAGGCAGGTTCTCTGGTGTCATAGCCATGGGTATTGATATGGCAGGCGTGCCAGTAACGTTTGCCAGTGGGGTGAAATTGGCATACTGCGTGAGGCGCTCAAACAGTGTGTCAAAGGGCACTTTTGAGCTCAGGTGGCCCAGCTTTGGAGTGGTGTGGCCCAGAACCGGTGTCAGTACCGCATCATAGGCCGACATGGCCTCAGCAAACTCGAACCTGGCGCGGCGCAAGCGCCACAGCACTGCTGGCATCTTCAGGAAACCTCGCTTGAACATTCTGTCCAAACCCTGAGTCAAACCGTCTACCTGCCGTTTGTCGAACCCCGGGTGCGTTATTTTGCGGCCGTTGAGTTTCATGCCAAAGGCCAGCAATCCCCAGTACATTGCAAAATCATCGGGGAAGCTCGAGTTTGCAGGTGTGTCTACAGGCTCAAGATGGTGGCCTTGGGCTTCCAGTTTTCGGGCAGTGGCTTCGACAACGCGCCGTGTCGTGTCATCAGTTTTGTGACCGTTAATAGAGTCAATAACCAAGCCAATCCGCATCGGCTTGCCAGATGGGCCTTCCACTTTTCCAATGGATGGTAATTTCGGGTTGCGGTAATACCGCTCTGCTTCATAGATGAAATTGGCTGTATCTCGAACGGTGCGAGTAACTACACCATCACTGAGAATATCAATGGGGAGTGACTTTGAAGCGTCGTTCTCGATCACACGCCCACGGGACGGCTTGAGCCCTATGAGCCCGCAAACAGCCGCCGGAATCCGTATGGAGCCGCCACCGTCGTTGGCATGGGCAATCGGAACGGCGCCGCTTGCCACGAGTGCTGCCGCGCCACCTGATGAGGCTCCGCTGGAGTATGCCAGGTTCCAGGGGTTGCGGGTGGGGGCATCATGCACCGGCTCGGTTGAAGCATTAAATCCGAACTCCGGCATGGTGGTCTTTCCCATGCAAAGATAGCCTTGGGCCAGCATCTGTTCCGCAAAAGGGCTCGTGTGCTTTACGAGGTGTCCGGCAGGCACCGCGGCTGATCCCTGGCGTGTTGGCATTCCCGCTACGTTCGTATTGTCTTTTATAAAGGTAGGGACGCCGGTGAAAAACGGCGCCTCTGCCAGGTCAGATTTACTATCCAGTTTGGCAGCGGTTTCCAGCATCTGTTGATAGCGTTCCGCAACAACACCGTGAACCAGTGGTTCGGCTTTATGCAACCGGGCAATAGCAGCCTGGGTCACTTCGGAAATTGATACGTCCCTACGGCGGATACGCTCTGCCAAAGCGGTCGCGTCGTCGTTCCCAAGAGCGTCATTGGTAAAGGTGTTGGCGGTTTTCGGGGCGTCAGAAGCGGACATTCGAGGCATCTCCATCATAATTTGCAGCAGTTCTCCGGGGAGCTGCTTTCCTGGAGGCATACTCTACTCGAACGCAAAATATGACGACATGTCATTTCAGGTATGAGTGCAAAAGCCCGTTACGTTTAACGGGCTTTTGCGAGGGGGTTGACGGAATCAGGTACTGGCTTTTCGGGATTCCTTGATAACGTCGTAGGCATGGGTGATTTCTTGTGTGCGCTCTTCTGCCATTTCGCGCATGCTCTCCGGCAGGCCGCGTCCGGCAATCTTGTCGGGATGGTTTTCACTCATGAGTTTGCGGTATACCTTTTTAAGTTCCGCGTCGCTGATGGATGGTGAAACACCCAAAACCTTGTAGGCATCGTCGGTTTGCTGAGCCGTAGATCGCTGGCTGCCGGTCTGGCCAGCGTGCGCGCCGCGCAACATGGCTTCCAGTTGATCTACCTGGCTTTCGGGCAGGCCAAGCCCGCGTGCTATGCGGACCAGCATTTCGTGTTCTGCCGGGTGGACTACACCATCCGCAGCGACAGCAGACACTTGTACCTGGAGGAACATCTGCAATATAGCGGGTTGGCGACCGCTGATAGCCAGGAAGTGTCTTAGCTCTGCATCCAGATCAAAATTTTCGGCTTTGCCCCGGCTGAATGCGGCTTTTGCAGCTTCTCTTTGGGCCTCATTAAGGCGGAAGCGCACAAACATGGCTTCGGCCATCTGTATTTCGTCTTTTGAAACAACTCCGTCGGCCTTGCACAGTGCACCCATGACCGCAAACACAGATTCAATGAAACCGGATTGAATGCCTTGAAGTTTGCCAATCAGGCGGCTTTTAGCGCGGTTAAGCAGAAAAGCGCCCAGAGCAGCCCCCACTAAAAATCCGGGGAACTTGCCAAAGCTGTAACCAATCAAACCACCAATGATCATCGCAAACAGCATTAAAACGTCCTTAGGGGATAATGGATCAGACCACAGAATATACGTGTTTTTTTGCGAATCTTCATGAACAGGCTTTCATCCAGCCGCTCTATTTTCTCGGAAAAACGAGTTGGTAGTGGTTTGCTTACTGTAGCCAGGCCACCAAAAGCCCCGCTGCCAGTGACAGCAGCATAGGCCCTGCCACATAAAGCCCTATTTGCCGGTTGCCGATCACCCAGGCCATGCCCGATTTGATCAGGTTGTTGGTGGCCGCCGCAATAACGATGCCGAGTACCGCAGCATCCATTGCCAGGCCATTGTTGGACATGCGAGTGAGGGACAGGGTAATCGCATCCACATCTGCAATGCCCGAAGTGGCGGCCAGCATATAGATGCCGGTATCGCCCAGCCAATCTTTCAGAAAGTCCCCGAGCAGCAGGATGGCTGTCAGCAGCATGCCGAAAACTACAGCCGATTTCAGATCCAGCGGGTTTTGGTTAAGTGTTGGCTGGCTGACCTCGCCCGTTTCGGAATTCCTGTGCCAGATGATGAACGCTGGCACGTAAAGCAGCACTGTCATAACGGCCACGGGCCAGACCAGGCTGGGCAGCAAGTCTCGGTTAATGACGAAGCAGTACACAAGGATACGTGGGAACATGGTGCCACACGCAATCAGAATGCCGGTGGCAAACTGTGCGTTCAGGGCAGGGTGTTTGTCCGCCTGGCGGGCGAAGTGCAGGGTCAGGGCGGTGGATGAGCTCAAACCTGCAAACAGGCTGGTAAACAGAATGCCTTTGCTGGTGCCCGCCACTCGCATGGCGAAATAACCCACGAAGGAGATGGACGCAATCATCACGACCATCCACCAGATTTCCCGAGGGTTGAGAACGCCACCAGGCCCCATGGCCTCATCTGGTAGCAGAGGTAGCATCACCACTGATATGACGAGCAGCTTGAGTGCCGCATCCAGTTCGTGGGCTTTAAGTTTGTGTACCCATCCGTGAATTTCGTCCTTGTTGTCCAGAATAATGGCGGTAATCACTGCAGCAGTCGTCGCTATCACCGGGTCGACGGCCACCGCTATGGCGCCGAAGCAGAAGGTGAGCACCATGCTGACCATGCCGGTAATGCTGAAGTTCCGGATATGATCGAGCCGTTCGCTATAGGCCACAATCGCCATGGCGACCACACTCAGCAGGAGTACAGGAAACGCCCAGACGGTGATTTCCTCTGCCAGGACTGTAGAAATACCGCCCAGAAGACCGACAAGTGAAAAGGTGCGAATGCCGGCTATGCGCTCGCCGGACTTCTGCTCGCGGGAGCCCCAGCCCCGCTCCAGGCCTATGATGGCGCCCAACAGAAGTGCTACCGCAAGGTTCAAAGTGGTCTGATTTGTGGCCAGAAACTGAGAAGCAACATCATCCATGAACGCAGTTAGCTCATTTTTGTGGTGGGTGTTATTGGGATAATAGCAGCCCGTGAGGCCGTGAGAATAGGCGCCCTTACGCCGGAAGCGGTATTTTGGTAGAATTCGCGCCCTTTATTTTGCGCAACCTTCCGGGTAACCAAAGCTATGGTAAATACAATGAAAGCCGAATGGTTTTCCAACATTAAGGGCGATTTACTCGCCGGGATCGTGGTTGCCCTTGCGTTAATTCCGGAAGCGATTGCTTTCTCGATCATCGCAGGAGTAGATCCCAAAGTAGGGCTATACGCTTCATTTTGTATTGCGGTAATCATTGCGTTTGTGGGTGGCCGCCCCGGCATGATCTCGGCAGCAACCGGCGCCATGGCGCTACTGATGATAACTCTGGTGAAAGAGCATGGCCTGGAGTACCTGATGGCCGCCACGCTGCTAACCGGTGTGCTCCAGATACTGGCTGGCTGGCTGAAACTGGGTAGCTTGATGAGGTTTGTGTCCCGCTCAGTCGTAACCGGCTTCGTGAATGCTCTGGCTATCCTGATTTTTATGGCCCAACTTCCGGAACTCACGAACGTAACCTGGCATGTTTATGCCATGACTGCAGCAGGCCTGGGCATTATCTATCTGTTCCCCTATGTGCCGGTACTAGGCAGGCTTTTGCCCTCGCCACTGATATGCATCGTGGCGCTGACCATCGTCGCAGTCCTGTTCAATATTGATATACGCACGGTGGGCGATATGGGCGAATTGCCCGACACCCTGCCAATCTTTCTCTGGCCAGACGTGCCACTGAACCTCGAAACTCTGATGATTATCCTGCCCTATTCGATTCCACTGGCCGTTGTGGGTTTGCTGGAATCCATGATGACCGCCACTATTGTTGACGATCTGACGGATACCGAAAGCGATCGTAACCGCGAGTGCCGGGGGCAGGGCATTGCCAACATCGGGTCTGGTCTGTTTGGTGGTATGGCCGGCTGCGCGATGATTGGGCAATCCGTAATCAACGTCAAATCCGGTGGTCGCGGTCGGCTTTCCACGTTTACCGCAGGCGTATTCCTGATGGTAATGATTGTGGTGCTGGATGACATACTGGTTCAGATCCCGATGGCTGCTCTGGTGGCCGTAATGATTATGGTATCTATCGGCACTTTCTCCTGGGAGTCCATTCGCAACCTGAAAACCCACCCTGTATCGACCAACATAGTGATGCTGGTAACCGTGTGTGTTGTGGTTGTAACCCATAACCTGGCGCTGGGTGTGTTTGCCGGTGTGTTGCTCGCGGCACTGTTTTTTGCCAACAAGATTGGCCACTTTATGGAAGTTAAGTCCACTCTTGATGAAGCCACGGGCACGCGTACCTACAAGGTAACGGGCCAGGTGTTTTTCAGTTCTTCGGAAAAGTTTGTTGCATCGTTTGATTTCCGTGAAGTGGTCGATAAAGTGGTGATAGATGTTAGCCGTGCGCATTTCTGGGACATTACCGCCGTGGGTGCGCTCGACAAAGTGGTTATCAAGTTCCGCCGCGATGGCGCAGAGGTGGAAGTGATTGGCATGAACGAGGCCAGTGCCACCATCGTTGACCGCTTTGGTGTGCACGACAAGCCGGAAGGCATTGATCAGTTGATGGGCCATTAATATGCAAAATACAACAGAAAACATTCAGGACCGCTTGCAGGTAGTGGCCTGCATTGATGGCTCACCCGCAGCGCCAGCGGTATGCGACTATGCAGCCTGGGCTAGCAAACATATGGATTCGCCACTGACCCTCCTGCATGTGCTGGATCAGGAGCGGTATCCTTCAGAGCCGGACCTGGCCGGAAACATTGGGCTGGGTAGTCGGGAGCAACTTCTGGATGAGTTGGCTCAGCTTGACCGTAAGCGAGCCAAACTGGCTCTTGAGCACGGTGATCACATGCTGGACGAGGCAGCCCGCAGGCTTGAGAACGCGGGTGTCGGCGAAATCAAAAAGCGCCAGCGCCATGGTGATTTGACCGAATCCTTGTTGGCGCTGGAAGATGAAACCCGTCTGATAGTGATGGGCTTGCAGGGAGAAAGCAGCTCTGATCGGGGCTCCCGCATAGGAAGCCAGCTGGAAACGATTATCCGCAGTGTGCATCGCCCGATCCTGCTTGTACCTGAAACCTACTCAACGCCCAGTACAGCCATGTTAGCATTTGATGGCAGTGCCACTGCGTTTAAAGGCGTTGAGTTGCTGGCGGGTAGCCCGGTACTGAAAGGCGTGCCATTGCACCTTGTAATGGTTGGGGCAGACACTGCTGAGCACAGAGGCCAGCTGGAGAAAGCAAAGCAGATGCTGGAAGTGCTTGATACTGAAATCACCCTGATCATTTTGTCTGGTGACGTGGAGCAGGCGCTGCACAAGTATCAGGAAGAGCAAAATATAGACATCATGGTTATGGGTGCCTACGGCCACTCCCGCATACGGCAGTTTTTTGTTGGCAGTACCACAACCAACATGCTGAGAACCGCAGAAAAGCCATTGGTCATTCTGCGCTAATCGCCAGTCATTAGCTGTCCTGCTTCACCACCCGTGCCCATTCAGAGAGCTACGGGTAGTGGCTAAGGCTTTTTGCGAGATCTGGGCGGCAGCTCAGAGCCCCAGTTTTTCTGCTACGAAATCCACATCTTTATCGCCACGGCCAGACAGGTTAACCAGAATCGAGTGTTCCTCTGACAGGTCAGGTGCAGTTTTAATTGCCCAAGCTACAGCGTGAGCGCTTTCAAGGGCAGGAATAATGCCCTCTACCCGCGATAGCATCATAAACGCGTCTAGGCATTCAGCATCGTCTGCACAGGCATACTCCACACGGCCCAAATCTTTCAGATAGCTGTGTTGCGGGCCGCTACCCGGGTAATCCAGGCCGGAAGCAATAGAGTGAACCGGCATTGCGTTGCCTTCGTCATCCTCCAGCACATAGCAGGCCATTCCGTGTATCTGGCCAGGCTTGCCCAGCGTCATGGTTGCGGCATGGCGGTCGGTATTCAGGCCTTCACCGGCCGGCTCCACACCGACCAGTTTTACGCTTTCGTCATTGAGAAATGCGGTAAATATGCCCATGGCATTGGAGCCGCCCCCGACGCAAGCAGCTATGTAATCCGGAAGCTTCTTGTAGCGCTCCATGAACTGCTCGCGAGCCTCGCGGCCTACAACCGATTGAAAGTCACGGACCATGCCCGGGAAAGGGTGGGGGCCAACAACCGAGCCAATGGCGTAAATATAGTTTTGCGGGTCTTTCAGGTACTCGTCAAAAGCGCTGTCGACGGCATCTTTAAGAGTGGCGGTGCCGCGGGTTACTGGCACCAGAGTAGCGCCCAGGATTTTCATTTTGGTGACGTTAGGGTGTTCTTTGGCAATATCCACAGTGCCCATGTGGATCTCGCAAGGGATGCCCACAAGAGCGCAGGCGGTCGCAAGAGCTACACCGTGCTGGCCGGCGCCCGTCTCCGCTATCACCTTGGTTTTGCCCATGAATTTGGCTAGCAGGGCTTCACCCAGACAGTGATTGATCTTGTGCGCACCCGTGTGATTAAGATCTTCCCGCTTCAGATAGATACGCGCCCCGCCAAGCTTTTCGGATAAGCGACGAGCGTAGAAAATCGGGCTGGGGCGGCCTACATAGTCTGATAGCAGATAAGCCAGCTCATCCTTAAAATCTTTGCGCTGGCGGATTTCCTGATAGGCAGCACTGATTTCGTCCATTACCTGTTTCAATTCCGGCGGCACAAACTGCCCGCCAAATTCGCCAAAAAAGCCTTGTGCGTCGGGGAGGTTATCGTACGGGGAAGGTGCGCTCATAAACGATGTCTCATATGAAATTATGGATCAATAATAACGCTCAGCCTGAGGGCACTCAATGCTGATGGGATGGAGTGAGCTAACTGTAAACCCCAATCAGGCAGCGCTTCCGGCTGCCACTCCTGAAGCCCACGCCCATTGAAAATTATGCCCGCCCAAATGCCCCGTTACGTCTACAACTTCACCGATAAAATACAGGTTCGGATGCTCAAGCGCCGCCATTGTTTTTGATGAGAGTTGGCGGGTGTCCACACCGCCCAGGGTCACTTCCGCTGTTCGATAGCCTTCTGTTCCCGCCGGCTTCACTGTCCATTGCCCTAGCGTCTCAGACACCTGTTCAAGGTCACTGTTTTTGTAGCCCTGAAGAGGGCCGCTCCAGCCATGAATTTCGTTGAAGGCTTGTGCAAAGCGCTTGGGGAGGTGCAGAGCCAGGTATTGGGCAATGGTGGATTGAGGCCTCTGTTTGCGCAGGGCCAGAAGATCTTCAAGGATATTGCGATCTGGTAGCAGGTTGATGGTCAGAGGGTCGCCAGGTTGCCAGAAGCTGGAAATTTGCAACATGGATGGGCCGCTCAAACCTCGATGCGTGACCAGCATGGGCTCGCGGAAGTTATGGTTATTGCAGGCCGCATCAACAGGGCAGCTTACGCCGGATAGAGGGGCCAACTGCTGTTTCAGTTCCGGGTGCAGGGTGAAAGGCACCAGCCCGGCCCGGGTGGGGAGGACATCCAGGCCGAACTGCCGGGCAACCTCGTAGCCGAATCCTGTGGCGCCCATGGTGGGGATGGATAAGCCTCCGCAGGCGATGATCAGAGATGTGCAGGCCAGGGTGCCTGAACTGGTATTAACCCGGTAGCTGCCATAGCTTTGTGCAATGCTCTTCACGTTGGTTTTCATGCGAATTTCTGCACCGGCCCATTCGCATTCCGTGAGCAACATGGCGACTATGTCTTTCGCGCTGTCTTTGCAGAATAGCTGACCGGCGGCTTTCTCTTCGTGCTCAATGCCATGGCGTTCAACAAGATCCAGAAAGTGCTGGGGGGTGTAGCGCTTCAGGGCAGAAATACAGAACCGTGGATTGTCCGACAGGAAGTTTGCGGCCGTGCTGTTGAGGTTGGTGAAGTTGCAGCGCCCGCCGCCGGACATGAGGATCTTTTTTCCCGGCTTATTGGCGTGATCGATTACCAGCACTTTGCGCCCGCGATAGCCGGCAGTGGCGGCGCACATCAGGCCGGCGGCGCCGGCACCGATAATCACTACATCGTACTGGTTACTGGAACTTGCCGTCATTACTGCCTGCCGATTGGTTTATGTGGCGCGCAGTATACCAGCCTCGGAGCTGCCGTATGGCTCATTCCAGATGAACAGTGCCTTCCATATAAAAGGCCACCTGCCCGGCAATCGCAACGCGATCGCCTTTCAGTTCACAGCGTAATAGACCGCCCCGTGCAGACAGTTGCCGCGCCTCCAGCTTTGTTTTGCCGAGTTTTTCTGCCCAGTAGGGCACCAGAACACTGTGGATAGAGCCGGTAACCGGATCCTCATCAATTCCGGAGCCAGGCGCAAAGTACCGGCTGACAAAGTCGGCGGTGTCACCGGGTGCAGTGATGATCACGCCTTGATTGCCCAGTTGTTTGAGCTTTCGCATATCCGGCTGCGCCGCTTTCACAGCTGCCTCGTTTTCCAGGACAACCATGTAATTGGTGTCGTTCGGCACGTAAAAAGCCGTTGCCGGCGTGCTATCCAGAGCTTGGCTGATGATTGGCGGTGTGTTCTGTTCTTCAGTTTTCAGGTTCGGGAAGTCCAGAACCAGCCAGTTATCCGGGGTTTGGTGAACGCCTAAAATACCGCTGCGAGAGCCAAAGCGTATCTCATCTGACTGCCACCCCAGTTTATTGAAAATAACCCAGGCGCTGGCGAGAGTGGCGTGGCCGCAAAGGGGTACTTCAACACTGGGAGTGAACCAGCGTATATGAAAGTCTGCGCCATTGGTGCCGGATTCCCGTACGAAGAATGCGGTTTCTGCCAAGTTGTTCTCGGCGGCCAGTGCCTGCATGGTGTCGTCCGGAAGCCACGCCTCCAGAGGCATGACCGCGGCAGGGTTCCCTTTGAAGATCTCGCTGGCAAAAGCGTCTACCTGGTAGATGGGGTAATTCATGTTCTGTTCTCTGGAAGCAAGTGTTTAGCGTAGTGGTGGCCTTTGTAGCTGGCAAACTGCGCCAGCTCATTCTCGCTGTAAAAGTGCAGCTCGGGCAATGGATTGGTGTGTGTTACTACCCAGTGCTTATGGCCGGACTGGCGTATAGAAAACCCGAGGTCTTCCAGCCATTGGCGGTTGGTGTTCAGGTCTTCACCGTACAGTGCGGGCGCGCTGGGGTTGAGGCCAAAAAGATTGCTTCGGGTAGCGGTCAGAGCCTGACTGTTTGCGATGCCCATGATGAAACTCCTTCTTCTGATTTTCGATGTTGTTATTGTCTTCCTGAACTGACAGCCATAACAGATTCAGATAATCTATTTTTGAACCGGTACAGAGCTAAATATTGCCGCTCTGTACTGATGTGTTTTCCGGGTATCTGTACCGTTTCGGTTTGGTGCGGATCTGTTGCAATGGGCGTGCTGGCTGTCCGAATGGGCAAATGATTTCTTGATTGGGTGAGGTGGGCAGTATGGGGGCTCTATACAACCAGGTGGCAGACAGGCTTCAGTCGCTGATTCAGGACGGTGTCTACCGGGATGGCGACCGCCTGCCGGGCGTGCGGGTGTTGAGTAAACAGTACGAAGTGAGTATTTCAACTGTGTTGCAGGCGCACCAAACACTTGAAGCTCGCGGCTATCTTCAGGCCCGGGAGCGCAGTGGCTACTTTGTTCGCTTGCCTGCAGTCGATGCCCCGGAGCCAGTCATGGGCAGGCTCAGGATTCGCCCGGCGCCGGTAACGGCCCGCGAGATGACTCTGGAATTGTGCGCTGATGAGCAAAACCGCATGGTGCCGCTCGCTACTGCCATTCCCCATCCGGAGTTCTTGCCGTTGCGACAGATTCAACAAAGTACGATTTGGGCGGCCCGGCGGGGCCTTGAAACACTGGATTACGCTTTTCCCGGAAAAGCGTCATTCCGCAGGCAGATTGCGCAAAGGATGGCGACGATTGGTGTTCCGGTTACGCCGGATGATGTGCTGGTTACCAACGGCGCTCAGGAAGCCATCATTCTGGGTTTGCGCTCCGTCACTCAACCGGGGGATATAGTGGCGGTTGAGTCGCCCTCGTTCCCGGGTATTCTTCAGGCTTTGGAAGTGGTTGGGTTAAGGGCGATGGAAATACCGACCCACCCATCCGACGGGCTCAGTCTTGAAGGCTTGCAGCTGGCCCTGGAGCAGTGGCCTCTGAAAGCCTGCGTAGTGGTGTGCAATCACAGCAACCCCATGGGCGCACGGATGCCGGATGAGCGCAAAAAACAGTTGGTGTCTATGCTTGCTGCCGCTGGAGTGCCGTTGATAGAAGATGACATTTACGGAGATCTTTATCATACCGGCGAACGCCCAAAGCCTGCGAAAGCCTTTGATCGCACGGATAATGTTATCTACTGCAACTCGTTTTCCAAAACCATTTCGCCGGGGTTGAGACTGGGCTGGATGTTGCCCGGGCGATACATGGCAGGGGCCAGGCAGCAGAAGTATTTTTCAAATCTGGCGACCTCTTCGATCCCGCAACTGGCAGTGGCGCACTTTCTGGAACAGGGTGGGTACGATCGTTATCTGCGCTCGGCGCGGCAGAATTATCGGGAAACCACAGAGCGTATGAGAGCGGCAGTTGCGCGGTCATTTCCTGTGGGGACTGCGGTCAGCAGGCCACAAGGCGGCTTTGTACTCTGGGTGCAGCTACCGGCAGGCGTTTCTGGCACTCGGGTTTATCATCGAGCGCGGGCTGAAGACATTAACGTGGCTCCGGGCCTGATGTTTTCCATATCAGACAAGTTTGAGTCTTGCCTGCGGCTAAACGGTGGCAATCCCTGGAACGAGCGTATCGACCAGGCCATCGCCAGGCTGGGCGCGCTGGCCCATGAGGAGCTAGCGCAGGTTTGATGGGTCAAGCAGACCAGCGGTGATGGCTATGCCCGTAACATCGGGCAGCCGCTCCGCACCCAGTCGCTTCATTACACGGGCCCGGTAGAGGTCGATGGTCTTTACACTTACACCCAGTTGATCCGCAATCTCGCGGCTGGTGTAGCCTTGGGCCATAGGCAGGAATACATCCCGCTCCCGGCGTGTAAGCGTCGAAATGAGCGCATCAGCCCGTTCGTCGCCCAGTTGCAGATGACTGGATTGATGATGAGCTTCCAGTGCCTGCTGCACGCTGTCGAGAAGTAGCTGCTCGTTGAATGGCTTCTCGATGAAATCAAAGGCACCGGATTTGAACGCGCGCACCACAATTGGCACATCCGCATGGCCGG
This sequence comes from Marinobacter xiaoshiensis, assembly GCF_031631795.1. Lineage (NCBI taxonomy): Bacteria > Pseudomonadati > Pseudomonadota > Gammaproteobacteria > Pseudomonadales > Marinobacteraceae > Marinobacter > Marinobacter xiaoshiensis. Next base: position 156,412 of record NZ_JAVMBO010000018.1, on the reverse strand, counting down.
ATACGAAAATGATTGGCAACTCAATGCCGCGCTTTTGCAGCTCTTCCTGAACGTTCAGCCCGCCGAGTCCCGGCATCCGCACATCCAGCACCACGCAGCCGCCCCGGCTATCGCCCAGGGCATCCAGAAACTTGCGCCCGTCGCTGTATGCTTGCACGTTCAAGCCAACAGACTCCAGTAACCACTGGGTAGATTCCAGCATGCCAGCATCGTCATCAACAACGTAAACGGTGGATGTCTCCTGGGAGGGATCGTTACTCATCGGGTGCAGTCTCCGTGCTGGGTATACGTTTGTGAGCGGGTGCGGTCGGGAAGCGGCAGGTCAGGGTAAGGCCACCGTTTGATGCAGGACGTGCATCCAGAAAGCCACCAAAGCCTTCAATAATGGAGCGGCTCATGGAAAGCCCCAGTCCAAGCCCTTGGGGCTTGTTGGTGTAAAACGGCTGAAACATCTTCCGGATTTCCTGGTCATCAAGGCCTGGCCCTTCATCCGTGACGTCAATCAGCGTTTCACCTTCGCTATTTATGGATGCTGAGAGCATCAGGCGGGAACCCGCGCTGGCTCCTTGGGCGGCGCGCGCTTCCATATTTGCTTCCATGCCATTACGGATCAGATTAATCAGTACCTGCTCCAGCAATACCTGATCTGCAATGATTGTGGGCTTGCTGTCGGCCGGGGTGCAGATTATCTCTACATCGTGTTTATCTGCCTCCCATTGGCAGAGTTGGGCAACTTTTGTGAGGGTTTCGTTTAGCTGAACTTCTGCTGTGCGTTTCCGACCTTTACGAAGGAAGGCTCGGAGGTGCTTGATCACTTCCGAAGCGCGATTGGCATGGTGGATGATCTTCTCCAGGCCATCGTCGACACGCTCAAGATGTTCAGGATGTGTGCGGGCGTTTTTCAGGTAACGCTGGCTGGCGCTGGCAAAGTTAACGATGGTCGCCAAAGGCTGATTCATTTCGTGGGCAATGCTGGAAGCCAGTTCGCCAAGGGCCGCGAGTCTTGCGGTACGCGCAAGTTCATCGGCCAGCCTTCGGTTGTTGTCCTCTGAGGCAACTCTGGCGGTGATGTCTCTGGATACACTGACCACCTCAACAACTGCCCCTGTGTAGGTTTCTCTGATGGCCCGGCTTGCGATTTCGAACCAACGTTTGCTGCCGTCACGGTGGGTCAGGTCCAGAGTCATGGTGGCGTAGCCGTCATCTCGCAAGCGATTGCGGGTCTCGGTTAACTGTCGCATAGAGCTATCGCTCTGAAATATGTCTTCCAGTAGCCGGCCCCGAAGCTCTTCCGGCCAGTAGCCGAGGAGGCGCCATGAAGCCTGTGTTGCATCTATGAAGCGCCCGTCGGGAGCATGCCGCGAAATAAGGTCGGTGGTATTTTCTGTGATCACCCGGTATAGGCGGTTCGATCGAATGGCCTGATCCCGGTTAAGGACATCGTTTGTGGCATCCCGGCCACGGGCCATAACCTCAGAGGTTTCCAGGCAGGGGACAAATGTCCACAGAAGGATCGTGTCGTTGATGCGGGCTTCTACGTCTTCGATGGCTCTGGCTTGTGTCAGCGACGCGGTAACCAGTGCCTGAGTATTGGTTGGGAGGGTGGCTGATGGGCCTGTCAGGCCATTTTCCTGCCACAACCTGTCAGCGGCGAGATTGCTTTGCAAAGTTTTGGCAGAGCTATCCAGTATAAAGCTGGGTTGCGGGTCTGCATCGGACAAGCTAAAACTCATAGTAGCCATCGATTCTATCGTGTTGGGGTGCGGTATAGTAATTACACTATAATACCTTGGTGTAATTTCTAGTATTACCTCTATTAAATAAGATTCTCTCTATAAGAAGTCATAGCTACTCTAGCTGCTTTTCCAAATACGACACAAGAACAATAGGCTCATAAAGAGGAACACCCCATGACCTCGATCTTCGATCAGGGCCTTGCGCCCCTTGATGCCAATTACGCTGTTCAATCCCCGATTGATTTTATCGAACGCACGGCAAGCGTCTACCCTGACTACCCCTCCATTATCCACGGAGCTGTTCGCTATAACTGGGCGCAGACATACGACCGTTCACGGCGCCTTGCATCTGCGCTAACAGGGCGAGGTATCAAGCGGGGAGATACCGTGGCGGCCATGCTGCCTAATATTCCCGCCATGGTGGAGTGTCATTTTGGAGTGCCTATGATGGGCGCGGTTCTGAATACACTGAATGTGCGCCTGGATGCAGAGGCTATTGCCTTCATGCTTGAGCATGGCGAAGCCAAGGTGGTAATTGCCGATCGCGAATTTGGTGAGGTAGTTCGCGATGCGGTGAGCCGTCTGAAAAACAAGCCGCTGATTGTTGATGTGGATGATCCGGAATACGGCGAAGGGGTTCAGGTCAGCGATTTGGACTATGAAGCCTTTCTGCAAGAGGGCGACCCGCAGTTTCAGTGGAGCTTTCCGGACAACGAATGGGACGCGATTTCACTGAATTACACCTCCGGCACCACCGGCAACCCCAAGGGTGTGGTTTATCACCATCGCGGCGCCTACATCAACGCTCTGGGTAACCAGGCGGTTTGGTCCATGGGTATGCACCCTGTATATCTGTGGACACTGCCTATGTTCCATTGTAATGGCTGGTGTTTCCCCTGGACGATTACCGCCATGGCGGGCACTCACGTGTGCTTGCGCCGGGTAGATCCTGAAAAGATTCTGCAGCTGATCAAAGAGCATCAGGTTACGCATATGTGCGGCGCGCCGATTGTTCTTAATGCGCTGTTGAACGTGCCAGCTGAGTCCAAGGCGGGCATTGATCACGAAGTTCGTTCCATGATTGCAGGTGCTGCGCCACCGGCCCAGGTTATTGGTGCCGTTGAAGAAATGGGCATCAAGGTGACCCACGTGTATGGCCTGACAGAAGTGTATGGTCCGGTAACCGTGTGTGCGTGGAAATCTGACTGGGATGAACTGCCGTTGCACGATCGGGCCAAAATCAAAGCTCGTCAGGGTGTGCGCTATCACACCCTCGCCGGCACCATGGTGGGCGATCCGAATACCATGAAAGCGGTGCCCAAAGATGGCAAAACCGTGGGTGAAATCTTCCTGCGCGGCAACACCGTTATGAAAGGCTACCTGAAGAACCCCAAGGCTACCGAGGAAGCATTCCGCGGTGGTTGGTTCCATACCGGGGATCTGGCTGTTTGGCACGAAGACGGCTACATGGAAATCAAGGATCGCCTGAAGGACATCATCATCTCTGGTGGTGAGAATATCTCCACCATTGAAGTTGAGGATACGCTGTACCGACACCCGGCTGTTCTGGAAGCCGCGGTAGTGGCCCGCCCGGATGAAAAGTGGGGCGAGACACCCTGTGCATTTGTGACCCTCAAACCAGAAGCAGGTGATCTGAGCGAGGAAGATATTATCAATTTCTGTCGTGAGCACCTGGCTCGCTTCAAAGTGCCCAAAACAGTCATTTTCTCGGAGTTGCCCAAGACCTCTACAGGCAAGATCCAGAAGTTTCTGCTAAGGGATCAAGCCAAAGAACTGACCTGACCTCCTTGACCGGCAGTGTCAGCCCTGGCACTGCCGGATAAAGCTACAAAAACAACACAAAACAGGCATGCGTAAATAACGTGTGCGGGAGACCCTGCTATGCAAATGTTTCACCGTAAGACCGGGGAAGAGCAGCCGTATTGGCCTGCCGGCCCTTTTAAAGTTCGCCTTCCTTTTGTTCATTACCGCTGGGAATTTGCGGAGATGGTTCAAGCTTTGATCATGTTTGTGGTCAGTCTTGCCATGATTCCTCTGCTGCAAAAATACCTGGGTGTTCCCTACGATGTTGCCTTGGCTTATGCCGTGATCTGCGGCATCGGGTTTATGCTGCCTGCCTTGTTGGGCGTTCCTCTGGTACCAGGCTGGATAACGCCGGGCATCCCGGTGGTGTTGCTTTTCCTGAGTGATTATGAGCCTGGCCCCGACGCCATTCAGGCTATGTTTGCTCTGCAGTTCCTTGTGTTTATCATTTTCCTTTTCCTCGGCGTTACCCGCCTGGGAAGCAAACTGGTGGATCTGATTCCCCGCTCCATGAAAGGCGGCATTATTATCGGTGCGGGTATTGCGGCACTGATGGGAGAGATTGAAGTGGGCGGCCGAGTGGCCAATACGCCTATATCGCTCATTGTTGGCGGTCTGGTTTGTTTGTATCTGATGTTCTCTGTGTCGTTCAAGGGCTTTGTTGAGAGCAACTCTTTTGCTCGCAAAATTGCCAACTACGGCATGGTTCCAGGCATGATCGTGGCTATTCTCGTGGGATTCGCCACGGGTGAATACGATGTGCCGAATGTTGAGTGGGGTATTACCAAACCGGCCTTTGACGAGTTGTGGAACTACCTGCCATTTACGGTTGGCTTCCCCGACCCCAAAATATTCCTTTATGCCATTCCAACGGCGATCATTGCCTACATTATCGCCTTCGGCGATATCGTGGTGGGGCAGTCCCTGATGAACCGTGTGGATCATCTTCGCAAAGATGAAGACATCGATAACAGCATCGACCGTGTGCACCTGGTAACCGCCATTCGTAATGGTGGCCACGCATTCTTCGCGCCATACCCCGGCCTGGCAGGCCCAATATGGACGGCCGTGACTGCAACCATGGCCGAGCGTTACAAGTATGGCCGCAACGCTATGGATTCAATCTACAGTGGTGGCGGTACCTTCTGGATCACTGGCTTTATCGCCCTGTTTATTCTGCCGCTGGTGAGCTTTTTCCAGCCGGTTCTGCCCATTGCACTGTCCCTGACTCTTTTGCTGACCGGTTATATCTGTTTGATGGTTGGTCTGGAACAGCTGGAGAACAACACCGAACGCGGAATTGCGGGCACCATGGGCGTGGTATTGGCGGTCTATGGAGCAGGTTGGGGCCTTGGTACCGGCGTGGTTCTTTATCTTTTGATTGAGCGAACCAAACTGATCGGCTTTACCCCGGATCCGGAAGCTCCGGGAGCCACAAAAACCGATAAATCCTGAGTGCTTGGTCCCTGGTTTTTAGCGGGGACCATCAAAAAAGTGATCTGCAAGACTTTGGGAGGCTAATAGCCTCCCTTTTTTGTGTCGGCTTTTTAACTATTCCTGCTTTCAGCACGCTGACGATGTGTCATTTTGTGACAATGTGTCCTTTTTGCTGCTACCACCCTTCCTTCTACCTCATTCCGGGGATTAGACTGATGCCGCTGGTGTTTTTTTGTCCAGCAAACGCAAATTATAATAAATAGAAGCAGGAGGCAGTCATGTCCATCAGCTCCACTCCAGAGGGTGTGTCCGTTAAGCCACGGCACCTGCACTTTGATGTCAGCGAAGATTTAAAAACACTTTGGCACGGCGATGATGCGTTTCGTACGGCGTTCTTCAATGCACTATCGCTTCAGTTTCCGGATGGTGAACAGCAGTTCATCAATGCGGTTCGGCTGTATCAGGGCAAGATTGAAGATCCGAAACTGAAGGCTGAAATCCGTGGGTTTATTGGCCAGGAAGCTTTACACAGTCGCGAGCACAAGGCTTACAACGAAGGGTTGAAAGCGCGGGGCTATGACATTGACGGGCTGGATAGCCGTTTTCGTAAACACATGGAGTGGGTAGGGAAGCTGTCACCGAGTCGGCAGTTAGCAGGCACCTGCGGCGCCGAACATTATACAGCCGTATTGGCGAATGCTATTTTAAGTCATCCGGAATGGCTGGATGGTGCCACGCCGATTATGGCGCAGCTTTGGCGCTGGCATGCCATAGAAGAAACCGAGCACAAATCAGTCGCCTTTGATGTGTATCGGGAGTGTGTTGGCAACGAAAACCTGAGGCGGTTTATCTTCCTGTTTGTAACCTGGAACTTCTTCAAGTACACCTTCTTGAATACCTGCAGCCTGTTGAAAACCGACGGCAAGCTCTGGAGTCTCCGCACCTGGATGGGTGGGCTCAACTTCCTGTGGGGGAAACCCGGAATTTTGCGCCAGTGTTTGCCGGAATTTCTGGCCTATTTTCGCAAGGATTTTCATCCCTGGCAGCAAGATAACAGGGCGCTTTTGGCGAAAAACCTCGGTGAACTGAAAGCAGGAGGCGTGGTGTGAAAGTTGGATTAATCGTCGATTCGGCGTGTGATTTACCATTCGAATTCAGTCGCAAGCATGACTTGTTCATTCTGCCCGTAACCGCGGTAATTGATGGCGAAACCTATATTGACCGGCATGATCCTGTCAGAACCCAGGAGTTCTATCAGAGTGGGCTCCTGCAAAAAGGTCGACATGCTGAAACACAGGCGTTTAGCGCCGAACAGATCCATGAGTTGTTCATGGAAAAGATCGTGCCCGAGTACGATGTGGCAATTTGTGAAACAGTTACACGCAGCCGAAGTCTGGTTTTTCAGAATGCATCTGAAGCTATGAACAGCGTGATGGCGAATTACGAGCAGGCCCGTGCAGCGTCGGGCCGAGAAGGCAAATTCTCCATGCGGGTGATTGATAGCAAGCAGATCTTTGCGGGGCAAGGTTTGCTGGCGGCTCATACGCTCAGGCTGATTGACCAGAAACTTTCCAAGAACGCGCTACGTAATGAAGTGGAGCGCTTTTCTGACAAGATCTACACCTGCGTTATTCCCCGCGACCTTCACTACATTCGCGAGCGAGCCAGACGCCGCGGCGACAAAAGCATATCGGGTGTTGTTGCATTCCTTGGTAAAGCTTTGAATATCACTCCGGTGTTGTTCGGCCAGGGTGTTGAAGGTCAGCCTGTTGCCAAAACCCGTAGTTTTGAGGCCGCGGTGGAAAAGGTGATGAATTATGCCACCGCGAGAGTCGAGGCCGGCCTGCTCACGCCTCACGTGAGCTTGTCTTGCGGCCTTGCCTGGACAGAAATCGAAGAGTTGCCCGGCTTGAACCGGCTCAGAAATGCCTGTGAAAACAATGGTGTTGAACTGTTGCTGTCGCAGATGGGCATCACCAGCAGCATTTATATTGGGCCGGGCAGTTTGTGCCTGGCGCTAGCGGCAGAACCTCACAGTTTCACCGATTATCAGTAACCTCCTGGCGTCCGATCCGGCAGTTTCTCTACCCATTAGCGCAGTGCCGGGTTGGCACTGGCCCAGCCGCTGTGAATCAACCGTGCCTGGGGCGAATCGGTGTATCCTGCCTTCGTGTTAGCCTTTCGCTATCCAGTGCAATCACTTATGTAATTCTTTATATCAATAGGGCCGCGAATATCATGACCAAGGATAGAATCGATCCAGCCAGTCAACTGCTGGAACTGCATGTGAAACATGAAGTTGCCTCATTGAAAGGTGCAAAACTCCGAAAATTTCTCAATCAGGAAGTCGGAGAGCTTCTTGATCATGCGGGCACCATCACACTGAATCGCATTGCGTCTGAGCAACAGGTAATGGAGACCATTCAGCGAGTGGTTGTGGATATGGAACTGGATGCTGGTATTCCTGAACTGGCGGGTGAGATGGCTACCGAGGTGCTAAATGCATCCGTTCAGGCAAACACAGTATTAAGTGACATTATCACCCGTGATCAAGCCACGGGTTTTGTGGAAGAAATGCTTGAGTTGCGCCAGCAACGTGAACGGATAATCAGCGAAATCATGGCTCATCCTGTCTATCAGGAGCTGGTTTCGAATGTGGTCTATCAGGGAATTGTTAATTACCTCTACGAAGACAATCTGATCACCAAAACCGTGCCTGGCGTTGGCTCTATGATGAAGTTTGGCAAACGTATGGCCAACAAAGCGGTACCGGGGCTTGATGAAACCTTTGAGCGCAGGTTGAAGGCCTGGCTCTCTGATAGCTTGCCGGGGCTGATCAGCCGCAGTGAGCAGTTCCTGCAGCGCGCGCTCTCTGATGATGAGGTGAGGGATACGGTTATGGCTGCCTGGATTGCCGTAGAAGACAGGACTGTCGACGAGCTTCGCGAAGGGCTTGGCGATGTTGAGTTGCAGGCATTCGTGGTGCTGGGTTATGAGTTTTGGCTGCAGTTCCGGAAAACCGACTATTTTGCCGGTTGCACCCGGGCCGTGGTTGCGCATCTTTTTGTGAAGTATGGGGAACGACCACTTACCGACCTGCTCGGTGACCTTGGTGTTACTCGTGAGGTGATTATGGCAGAGGTAGATGCCTGGGCTATTCCGGTAATAGGTTTACTCCAGGAGGAGGGCTATATTGAAGCTCTCGTGCGTAGACGGCTCTCAGCTTTCTATAAATCCGCCGCGGCCCGGAAAATACTCGAGCCGGCATCGTAGGTGGCACGGGGTTGTTAATGCGGTATAGGTAAACAAAAAAGGGAAGCCGAAACGGGCTTCCCTTTTTTGGTTCAGGTCCTGGTGATATTACCAGGCCTGTCGGTAATCACTTTTCCAGATATTGCAGTTTGTTGGGCTTGCCATCCCACTCAGCGGCATCTGGGAGTGGGTCTTTCTTTTCGGTGATATTAGGCCACTTTCCTGCCAGGTCGGCGTTAATTTCAACGAATTCCGCCTGATCGGCTGGCAATTCATCTTCCGAGAAAATAGCTTCAGCTGGGCACTCAGGCTCACACAGTGCGCAGTCGATACACTCGTCTGGGTCGATTACCAGAAAGTTCGGGCCTTCGTAGAAGCAGTCTACCGGGCACACTTCTACACAATCTGTGTATTTGCACTTGATGCAGTTATCGGTAACGATAAACGCCATAATCAGATCCCTGGTCCAGTGGTCAATCTCATCCGGAGCCTGTTGTCAGGTTCCATCATTATATTTTAATGGGCGATATTGTAGGGAGCAGCCCGCACTGCCGCAAGCGTTTGACCGCTATAACCTTATTACCCAGATCAACTTGCCCTCAGTTTTTCAGTAATTTCTTCAGTTCATACAGGCTGTTCATGGCTTCTCGGGGCGATAAATCATCCAGATCAATGCTTTGCAGTGCCTCTTCGACAGCACTGGGTTCAGCGCTGGCAAACATATCACTTTGATAAACAACCTGCGTAGGCATAGCTGGCTGCCTGCTGCGTTGGTCAATAGCAGAGGATGGCAGAGCCGTGGCGGGCACTGCGCTAGTTTCAAGCAGCTTTAACTGGGCCTTCGCGTTGATTATAACGTTCTGAGGTACGCCAGCCAGTTTGGCCACCTGCAGGCCGTAACTCTGGCTGGCGGGGCCTTCGTGCACGTTGTGCAGGAACACAATACTGTCGTCGTGCTCTGTTGCTGTCAGGTGCACGTTTACAGCGAGTTCAAGGTCGTCTGCCAATTGTGTGAGTTCAAAATAGTGGGTGGCAAACAAGGTATAGCAGCAGATCTCTTTTGCCAGATGCTCTGCCGTAGCCCAGGCCAGAGATAAACCATCAAACGTGCTGGTACCCCGGCCTACTTCGTCCATCAGCACAAGGCTGAACTCGGTTGCGTTGTGCAGAATGTTGGCGGTTTCTGTCATTTCCACCATAAAGGTGGAGCGCCCACCGGCAATGTCATCTGAAGAGCCCATGCGAGTGAAAATCCGATCCACTGGCCCCATCACTGCACGGGTGGCAGGCACGAAACTCCCGGTGTAGGCCAGCAGCGCAATCAGAGCGGCCTGGCGCATGTAGGTCGATTTACCCCCCATGTTGGGGCCGGTAATAACCAGCATGCGGCGCTGGGCATCCATCAGCAGGTTGTTAGGCACGAAAGGCTCGTCCAGAAGCTGTTCGACGACCGGGTGGCGACCATCTTCGACATCGAACCCCGGCGCATCGCGAAATTCAGGTGCAACAAAACGTAAGGTGGTGGCGCGCTCCGCAAAGTTGCTGATCACGTCCAGCTCTGCCAAAGCCTGAGCAGCATCCTGCAGAGGCGCGAGTTGTTCGGCGACGGTTTCCAGCACTTCGTCATAAAGCGCTTTTTCCCTGGCCAGTGCGCGGCTCTTTGCGCTCAAGGCTTTGTCTTCGAATTCTTTCAGTTCGGGCGTAATGAAGCGCTCAGCATTTTTAAGGGTTTGGCGGCGAATGTAATCCACTGGTGCCTGTGCGGATTGGGCTCGGCTGATTTCGATGTAATAGCCGTGCACCCGGTTGTAACCCACTTTCAAGGTGCTTATGCCAGTGCGCTGCCGCTCTCGGGTTTCAACGTCCAGCAGGTACTGGCCGGCGTTTTCGCTGATGTTACGCAGTTCGTCCAGCTCTTCGTCAAAGCCTTCACGAATTACGCCCCCTTCCCGAATGACGACAGGCGGGTTGTCGATAACCGCCCGCTCCAGCATGTCGGCAAGCCCCGGGTATTCGCCAATTGTGGTAGCCAGCTTGACGATGTGACGGGAGTTAACCGGTTTCAGGGCTTCCTGTAGTTCGGGCAGTGTCTGAAACGCATCTCTCAGGCGGGCAAGGTCCCTCGGGCGCGCTGAGCGAAGCGCTACGCGGGCCAGAACCCGTTCAATGTCGCCCACGGCTTTTAGCAGGTTGTGTACTGGCTCGTAATGGAAGTTTTCCAGCAGAGCCGACACTGCGTGCTGGCGCTGCTGAACTACATCGATATCCCGCAGGGGGCGGTTCAGCCAGCGCCGTAACTCGCGGCCACCCATGGAGGTGGCAGTTTTATCCATCACCCAGGCCAGGGTGTGTTGGTGTCCGCCCATGAGGTTGATATCAATCTCAAGGTTGCGGCGACTGGTGGCGTCGAGAATCACTGCTTCGTCCCGGCGTTCCCGGGTGAGCTTGCGAATATGGGGAAGGGCGGTACGTTGGGTTTCTTTTGCGTATTGCAGCAGGCAACCGGCGGCACAAATCGCCAGACTCAGGTCCTCACAGCCAAACCCGGTCAAGTCGCGAACTTGCAGTTGCTGGGTGAGTACCCGGAATGCTGTGTCAGATTCAAAGAGCCAGGGGCCCTGGCGCCGAACACCGGTGAGCCCGGCTACAACTTCCTCGTAGGGGAAATCCTCGCTGATAAGAATCTCCGCCGGGCGTAACCGCTGAAGCTCTCCCTGCAGGGCTTCCAGAGTGTTCAGTTCTGAAACCACAAAGCGACCGCTGGAGATATCCAGCGAAGCAAAGCCAAATTGCTCCCTATGGTGATAGATGGCGGCAAGCAGGTTGTCGCGGCGGTCTTCCAGATAGGCGTCATCGCTGAGTGTGCCGGGGGTGACGATTCTGACCACCTGGCGCTCAACCGGCCCCTTGCTGGTTGCCGGGTCGCCAATCTGTTCAACAATGGCAATGGATTGACCAGCACGCACCAGGCGGGCAATGTAACCCTCAGAAGAATGAAAGGGGATGCCTGCCATGGGGATCGGATTGCCACCGGACTGCCCCCTCGATGTGAGAGTGATATCCATCAGCTCTGCAGCTTTTTTTGCATCGTCATAAAAAAGTTCGTAAAAATCACCCATGCGATAGAACACCAGCTCGTCCGGGTGTTGACCCTTGATTTTCAGGTATTGCTGCATCATGGGTGTGTGCTGGGGTTTGGTGTTCTGAGCTGCTGACATGAACAAGTCCGGATAATCTTACTTTGGATGAAGCCACGGATTGTAAGAAAATTATGCCCGTGATGAAACGAGGGAGCACATTATGCCTGCCAGTGACCACGAACTCGAACAAGCTGGAGATCAATTAGCCGCAAAGTTGCTACAGCTGGGTTCCACGGTAGTGACTGCCGAGAGTTGTACCGGTGGCTGGGTTGCCAAGGTGCTGACAGATAAACCGGGATCTTCCGTCTATGTGGTGGGCGGCTTGGTCACCTACAGTAATGAAGCCAAGCAATCGTTGTTAGGCGTTACCGATGCCTCTTTGGGCAATCATGGTGCTGTTAGCGAACCGGTGGTGCGTGAGATGGTTGCAGGCGCACTTGCAGCGACCGGTGCGAATGTAGCGGTTGCCATTAGCGGGGTAGCCGGGCCAGGTGGGGGCAGTGAAGAAAAGCCGGTAGGCACGGTTTGGTTTGCCTGGGGCGCCAGCATTGAGAGCACCGAAGCGGTTGTGCAGCACTTCAAAGGCGATCGCGATCAGGTGCGACGGCAGGCGGTTCTCTTTGCCCTGCAGGGAGTTAGCGGGTTTTTGAAGCAAACCTGAATGCTTTCACAATAACAGGGGTTGGCCTCTCCCTCGGGGTATGTTTTAATACTGTTCAAATATACAGGGAATTCGCTGTTACCACTGTACGGCTTCCCGATTAATCATACCTCCACCGGCTTGACTATCTTGCCGTTGGCCAAGGCAACAGAGGGTTTGCACTGATGGAAGACAACCGCAAAAAAGCATTAAGCGCAGCGCTGGGCCAGATTGAGCGCCAGTTTGGTAAAGGCGCAGTGATGAAAATGGGCGACCAGCCCCGCGAAGCCATTCCTGCGGTCTCCACCGGGTCTCTTGGGCTGGACGTTGCCCTGGGTATAGGCGGACTGCCTTACGGCCGAATTGTTGAAATTTACGGCCCTGAAAGCTCAGGTAAAACAACTCTGACCCTCCAGGTTATTGCCGAAGCTCAGAAAGCCGGTAAAACCTGTGCCTTCATCGATGCTGAGCACGCGCTGGATCCCATCTACGCTGAGAAGTTGGGCGTTAACGTAGACGACCTTCTGGTTTCCCAGCCAGATACCGGTGAGCAGGCTCTTGAAATTGCCGACATGCTGGTACGCTCCAATGCGGTAGACGTCATCATTGTTGACTCTGTAGCGGCGCTGACTCCAAAGGCTGAAATTGAAGGTGAGATGGGCGATAGCCACGTCGGCTTGCAGGCTCGCCTCATGTCTCAGGCTCTGCGCAAGCTGACAGGCAACGTGAAACACGCCAACTGTCTGCTGGTTTTCATTAACCAGATCCGTATGAAGATCGGCGTAATGTTCGGTTCGCCGGAAACTACCACCGGTGGTAACGCGCTTAAATTCTACTCATCTGTACGTTTGGATATTCGCCGCATCGGTGCAGTAAAAGATGGCGACGAGGTTGTTGGCAACGAAACCCGCGTTAAAGTTGTGAAGAACAAGGTTGCTCCTCCATTCCGTCAGGCTGAGTTCCAGATTCTTTATGGCAAGGGTATTTATCACATGGCCGAAGTGCTCGATATGGGCGTTAAGGAAGGCTTTGTGGACAAGTCCGGCGCCTGGTATGCCTATAACGGTGACAAGATCGGCCAGGGTAAAGCCAATGCCTGCAAGTTCCTTGAAGAGAATCTGGAAATAGCAAAGGAAATTGAAGCCAAGGTACGTGAAAGGCTGATGCCCAAGCCGGCATCCAAGAAAGATGCCGCTGCAGAAGCGCCTGTTGAAGCAGCAGGTGAGTTGCTTTAAGTCAGTATGGGAGGTGCTTTGTGGAACCTATAAAGAAATTGCTTATTGTTTCTCATGCGCCTTCTCCGAATACCCTCACCCTGCGCGATGCGGTCGCGCAGGGTGCAGGGCACGAAGATATCGAAAATGTTGAAGTAACCGTGCTGGCGCCCCTGGATGCTGGCCCGGATGATGTTCTTGCCTGTGATGCCATTATCCTCGGCACCACTGAAAATCTTGGCTACATGAGCGGCGCGCTGAAGGATTTCTTCGACCGCAGCTACTACCCCTGCCTGGAGAAAACCCAAGGTCTTCCATTTGCATTTTATATCCGGGCTGGCCATGACGGCACAGGAACGCGGCGCGCGATTGAAAGCATCACCACCGGGTTACGCTGGAAACTAATCCAGGAACCACTGATGTGCCGCGGAGAGTATCAGGATGAGTTCGAAGAGCAATGTCGGGAGTTAGGGATGTACGTTGCAGCCAGCCTGGATGCCGGGTTGGCCTGAGAGGTGTTAGCTGGCGAGGCGGTTGTAGAAGCCTTCGATGCGTGACAAAGCGTTGTCTACCGCTCTGGAATAGCCTTTTTTGTTAAGGTAATAGCTGAATTGAACACTTATCCGATAGCCGGCCTGGAAAGGGCGGCATTCTACAACGCGGGCGCACACCTTTGATTCGCTGATGTACTTCCCTTCAAAGTCCATAAACAGGCGAGTACCAGGATCCAGCGGGCGTGGGCAGAGCAAGGCCATGCCGTAACGGTTCAGGTCGAGACAGGTGGCCTGGAAAGAAGGTTTGCTATTCTTGAAAAAACCGCGCTGACGAACTTGTACCTTAAGGCACGAAGCAGAATAGCGATCCTTGAGCCGGCGATCTTCGGAATCACTCATCGTAAACTGGCACCCATTGCTTATTATTATGTTGTTATAGCCGACTATAAGACTAAAGGCTGAGAGTCGGCTTGTGAAGTGTAGTGTTCGATGAAAGACGAGGGCAATGAGGAGATTGTGAAGCGTGACTTGCATCACAAAATCTTCCGCCTTTAAGCGTTTGTCACAATTCTTGCCCTCGAGCGCGACAGACAGGTTCACAGAACCTACAATGACCGGCCAATGAGTCAACCGTTACAGGACCCAACCTTGAAGTCACTGCCTCTGCATCAGCTTTACAAAGCCTGTGTTCTGAAAGATCTACCGTTCAAGTCGACCAGACAGCTGGAGCCGCTCGCGGAAATTGTGGGCCAGAATCGGGCCCAGGAAGCCGTGCGGTTTGCGCTTGCCATGCCCCATGGTGGCTATAACGTGTATGCCGTAGGGCGTAACGGCCTGGGTAAGCGCACGATGATGCTGCGTTATCTTGAGCACCACCTGGATACTGAGCAGCAAAGTCACGACTGGTGTTATGTCGCAGATTTTGAGGAGCCGCGGATTCCCAAGCTGCTGCAGTTGCCTGCGGGTAAGGGCGTGCTGTTGAAACAGGACATGGAAAAGCTCATGAGCCGGCTGGTGAAGGTCATTCCACAGACCTTCGATAGCGACAGCTTTCTGGAACGTTCAGAACAGCTCAAAGAAGAGTATGGCAAAAAGCAGGAAGATGAGCTCGAGAAGGTCGCTGCCCAGGCCCGCCGCAAGAAGGTCAGCCTGACCATCACCACGCCAGGTGGTTACCGTTTGGTGGCAATGAATGGTGATAAGCCGCATACCGCAGAGACGTTCAAGGCGCTAACGGATGCACAGCGCGACAAGTTCGAAGATTCAATCAACAAACTTGAGAAAAAGCTCCGGCAAGCACTTCGGAAATTGGCGGATTGGGAGCAGGAATATGCCGATGAACAACAGGCCCTGAACAAGGAAACGCTGGAAGGGATATCTGGCCACCAGATTGATGCATTGATTGAGAGCTACAAAAACCTGCCGGATGTAGTGGCTTACTTCGAGGCGGTACGCAAAGACCTGGTTGAGAATCTGGAGATTTTTCTCGACGACAACGAAGAGCAAGCAGCCATTGCCTATGCGTCGCTGGATAAAAAGATGCCTCGGCGCTATCTCGTTAATGTGGTGGTGCACCAGAAGACCAACGAAGTGCCAATGGTGGTGGAAGACAACCCCACTTATCACAACCTTTTTGGATACGTTGAAAACGTTACCTATAAAGGCACGGTATTTACCGATTTCTCCCTGATTCGGGCCGGCAGCCTGCACCGGGCTAATGGTGGTTATCTGTTGATGGATGCCATAAAGGTGCTTGAGCAGCCCTTCGTATGGGACGGCATCAAGCGGGCTTTGCGCTCGAAGTGCATTCAGATCAACTCTCTTGAGCGAGAGTTGACGCTCTCAGGCACCATCTCCATTGAGCCGCAGGCCGTGCCGCTGGATGTGAAGCTTGTGCTGTTCGGAGATCGTGAAACCTGGATGCTGCTGCAGGATTACGATCCCGAGTTTGCAGAGTTGTTCCGGGTGACTGCGGACTTCGAGAACGAAATGTACCGCTCCGAAGAAAGCCAGGTTATGTATGCAAAGTTTATTGCCAGCGTTGTCAAAGAAAAAAACCTGCTGCACTGCACCAATAAAGCTGTGGCAAGGGTCATCGAGCACAGCGCGCGTATGGCAGAACACCAGGACAGGCTTTCATTGCATGCTGCCAATATAGCCAACCTGCTGCGGGAATCGGACTTTTGGGCTCGCCAGGCGAATGCCAAGATGATTCAGGATGTTCATGTGGAAAGAGCGCTTGAGAGTGCGAAATACCGCAGTAGCCGTATCCGTGACCAGCTTTACGATTCAATTCGTGACGGCTCCACGTTTGTATCAACCCAAGGCTCGGTTGTGGGCCAGGTTAATGCGCTGTCTGTGCTCTCCACGGGTGGGTTCGAGTTTGGCTTGTCCAACCGCGTAACGGCCACCTGCTATTATGGGGATGGCGGGATTATGGATATCGAACGGGATGTGAAGTTGGGTGGCAATATTCATTCCAAGGGTGTGATGATTTTGAGTTCGTGGTTAGCCTCACACTTTGCGGTGATGGACCCCATGCACCTGTCTGCGAGCCTGACTTTTGAGCAGAACTACGGCGAGGTAGATGGTGATAGCGCTTCGCTGGCAGAGCTCTGTGCCCTGATATCTTCGCTTTCTGGCGTTCCGGTGCGACAAGACCTGGCCATTACAGGTTCCGTTAACCAGTTTGGCGAGGTGCAGCCGATTGGCGGCGTCAATGAAAAAGTTGAAGGCTTCTTTGCTACCTGTCAGCTCAAGGGTGGGCTTACAGGGACCCAGGGCGCCATTGTTCCGGCCAACAACGTTCAGAACTTAATGCTGGACAGCGAAGTGGTTCAGGCTGTCCGGGAAAACCGGTTTGCGGTTTACTCAGTTTCAAATGTCGAGGAAGCGGTGACCTTGTTGTTGGGTAAGCCGGCGGGCAAGGCCGACAGTAAAGGCAACTATCCGAAACAGAGCGTTTTTGGCATTATCCAGCAACGGCTTGAGAAAATGCGTGAGCACGAACGCCAGGAACACGCCCGGGACGATCAGAAAGATCCGTCAGTTCATTGACCGGTCGCCATAATAAAACAGACAGGAGAGAACACACCCATGACTGATATTCAGCAAACTGTATACGTGGTAGAGGACGACGAAGCCGTTCGTGACTCGCTGGAACTGTTACTGAAAACCGATGGCAAGTCGGTTAAAACCTATGAGAACGCGGCAGTGTTTCTCAAGGATTATTCCGAAAAAATGGCTGGCTGCATCGTACTGGATATCCGTATGCCGGGCATGGATGGTATGGAGTTGCAGAAAAAGTTAAATGAAAAACATTCTATTCTCCCAATCATTTTTGTGACCGGACACGGCGATGTCCCTATGGCTGTTGATGCCATGAAAGAAGGCGCCGTGGACTTTATCCAGAAGCCTTATCGCGAAGAAGCGTTGCTAGAGAAGATCGAAGCGGCGCTGGAACAGGATCTGGAACAGCGTAAAACTCTCGGAGAGAAGCAGGAAATCATCCGCCGGGTTAAAAGCCTGACGCCTCGCGAACATGAGATTATGGATCGCATGATAGAAGGACAGGCGAACAAGGTGATCGCTATCGAACTGGAAATCAGCCAGCGTACGGTTGAGATTCATCGCTCGCGGGTGATGCACAAGATGGGGACTCATTCGCTGGCACACCTGGTTCGAATGGTGCTGTCCGTAAAGAACCTTATCGACGAGAGGTGATCTGGCCGGCATCATGCCGTTATCTTTTTGACCGGCCTTTTTTTATATGACTGAAGTTGTCAGCGAAAATTCAGAAGTGACGGTTCTGCTGGTGGATGACAATCCACAGAACCTGAAAGTTCTCTATGAGACACTGAAAGATAAAGGCTATCGGTTGCTGATCGCCAATGAAGGCGAAAAAGCCTTGGATCTTGCCCACCGCCATCAGCCCGAAGTTGTCCTGCTCGACATCATGATGCCCGAAATGGACGGTTATGAGGTATGCGAACGCCTCAAAGCCGATCCTGAGACGGCTGACTGTGCCGTTGTATTCCTCTCAGCCCTGGATGACCTGCAAGCGAAAGTCAAAGGCTTCGCGTTGGGCGGGGCTGATTATATCTCCAAGCCTTTCCAGTCCCAGGAAGTGATTGCCAGGGTTAAAACCCATGCCCGCGTTATTCGGCTTGAGCGTGAACTTCAGGCGCGAAACAGGGAGCTTCAGAGCGATCAGGCCCGTATCCTCAATTCCATCAGTGAAGGTATCTACGGGCTTGATGAGAAGGGCACGATCGAGTTTGCCAATCCTGCAGCAGGCATCATTATGCGATGCCCTGTTGAAGATCTGATTGGCCGGAATTTTTTCGATACCCACTTCAGTACAGCAGCCCAATGCCCTAGCGGACTCCCGGTTCATGCGACCTGTAGCCAGGGTGTGGCGGAAAATCAGCGCGATATAAGAATGCTGCGTGCCGATGGCACCGGATTTCCGGCTGAATACCGTTCCACGCCAAAGCTTGAAGGAGAAGAGTTGCACGGTGCAGTGGTTGTATTCCGCGATATAACGGTCGAGCTTGATGGCGAACAGGCGCTGGAAGAGGCGCGAGAGCTGGTACAGGAGCAGCGTGACCAATTGGCGCACATATCCCGGTTGACCACCATGGGAGAGATGGCTGCAGGTGTTGCTCACGAGGTGAATCAGCCACTGACTGCAATTGCCAATTATGCTCGAGTCTCCAAGCGGATGATGTCCGTTGAAAACCCGAATTTGAGTCTGCTGCAGGAAACCCTTGATAAAATTGAGGCGCAATCGCACCGTGCCAGCGAGATAATTCGCAGGATCAGGCGATTTGTTAAAAAACCTGCGACTGGCAAAGAAGTGCTTTCTGTTCCTGCTCTGCTGGAAGACACCCGCGAGTTTGCGGAAGTGGACGCGCGCAACAACGACGGGGCCATTGAGCTACTTGTATCCGAGGATCTGCCGGAGGTGCTGGCTGACCCGATTCAGGTTCAACAAGTTGCGCTGAATTTGATCCGGAACGCGCTCGAAGCGACTCGCAGCCAAGAAGTTGCGTTGCCCGTTGAAGTAAGCGCGCGGCTCACGGACAAGGGCTGTGTTCGGATTGAGGTAAGGGACTATGGTGAGGGGCTTGCAGAAGATGCTGAGGAAAAGCTGTTTCTGCCGTTCTATTCCACCAAAGAAGAAGGCATGGGTATCGGCTTGCCTACTTGCCGCTCCCTGATACAGGCTCAGGGAGGGGAAATAGGGTTCGAGCGACCCGAAGATGGCGGCGCACGATTCTTCTTTACGCTTCCTGTCGCAGCATTACCCTCTTCGGGTGACGATGAGAGTTCCTCTGGCCCAATTTAGAGCCATTCAATGCGCCCACTGAGATGGGGAGCATCACCGCGAGCATTCAGCAGTTGATAGTCCCATGCGGTTTTCCCTTCCCGCCAGTTCAGTTGGGCAGTTCCTGGTAAAAATACCGGTTTTTTGAACTGGCAACTTACCTTTACTGGCCCCGAATGCCACCCATCCTGTTGCCCCATAAT
The DNA here is from genome assembly GCF_031631795.1 of Marinobacter xiaoshiensis. Classification (NCBI taxonomy): domain Bacteria; kingdom Pseudomonadati; phylum Pseudomonadota; class Gammaproteobacteria; order Pseudomonadales; family Marinobacteraceae; genus Marinobacter; species Marinobacter xiaoshiensis. The sequence goes on along the minus strand of NZ_JAVMBO010000018.1, from coordinate 137,143 downwards.
CGCCAAAGCCTGTGCTTTACTCCACATGCCGTGGGCGATAGCGCGGGGAAAGCCGAACGCCTTGGCGCTCAGGGCATGCATGTGAATGGGGTTGCTGTCGCCGGAGACTTTGGCGTACTGGCGTCCGATGGATTCGGCCACCTTGATGTCGACCATTTTCGGATAAAGCTCAAGCGCCGGGGGAGCGGCCTTTGCTGAAGACCTGGAATTTGGGTCGGGTTGGCGGAAGAGCATAGTGCTATCGCCTTCCCAGACAACCGTGCCTGCAGAACGAGCGGTGGTGTTTACATCAAATTCTATTCCCCGGCTGGTACGTTCCTGCCCACCCAGTTTAACCTCCAGCTCCAGAACCTCTCCTTTTCCAATCGCCCTGTGCTGGGTAATGCTGTTACGCAGGTGCACCAGCCCAAGCAGTGGCAATGGAAACGCTTTTTCGGTCAGCAGCTTCAAGTGCAGTGGAAACGCAAGAATGTGGGGCCAGGTAATGGGTATATGGTTGCCGGAGCTGAATCCGCATACTCGCTCATATTGATTCAGATCATCGCTGGAGGTTTTTGCGTAGAGGAGCTTGGCAGAGAGTTCCGGGAGCCTGATGTCGCCTTCAGAGCTGACTTTTTTTGGTAAAACAGCTTTGCCGAACAGTGGAAGCAGTGTTGGTGGTGTGTCTCGATATATAAGTGTGTCTGACATAAGTGTTTTTCTCTAAAGGCAATGCAATGATAGCTTTGGCACAAAAGATTGATGAAAGTTGCTAAATGCAGGTACCTGATGTGCAAGGATTCTGGTACAACTGTGCGTCTGTGGCCTGATATGCTCTAATGCAAGACGATAGTCCAGGTAGACTTCTGGTCAAGTCGGGCAGTTTCAGGGTCGACGCAGGTTTTGCTTTCAGGCCTGCCGTCAGTCTGGCAAACCCGTGCTGACGACGCATTGACCTGGGGTGTTCCGGCGGGTGTCTGCCGGGCCAAAGTAGTATCCAATAGATACATAGCGGGATTTTATGCAGGAACTACGTGACGCGGGCGTGATGCTGCGCCTTATCTACGAGGCAATGAAAAAGAAGGGTCTTGATACCGATCTTGTTTTCAGCCGGCTTGGCGTGAATGCGGAGTATGTGTACACCGAACAGCTACGCACGCCCCACAGTGCCCAGATGTTTTTCTGGCAGGCGGTAGAAGATGTATCCGGTGATCCTGATATCGGGCTCCACCTTGGGCAGCTGTTACCGGTTTATAAAGGACAGGTTCTCGAGTACCTGTTTTTGAGTAGCCCTACGTTTGGTGAGGGGCTGCGCCGCGCGCAAAACTATCAGCGCTTGTTAAGCGATGCTGCCAATACGGATTTTTTCATCGAAGGTGAGGAGGCCTGCATGGTGCTGGATACTGCCTCTGATGAAGTTCGCCGCCTGCGACATTTTAACGAGTGCTTTGTGCAGGGCCTGCTTACTTTTTTCCGGTCCATCACGGATAACGAATTCCGTCCGTCGCGGGTCGAGTTTGAGCATGACCGTGAAGAAGGGCGCGAGTACGTTGCTGAATTGCTGGGTTGCGATGTGGTGTTTGGTGCAGATGAAAACCGCTTGTACTTCCCCGTGAGTTTGCTTTCTCATCCGTCCCCCCACGCAGAACCGGAACTCCTGGATTTGCATGAGCGCTTTGCCAGTGAGCAGGTTGCCCGGCTGGAGAAGAAGGATATTGTCGGGCAGGTGGAGCGCATCATTGCTGAATTACTGGATAGCGGTGAGGTAACACTGGATTCAGTAGCTACCCGGTTGGACATCAAGCCTCGCACGCTGCGCACTCGGCTTACTGAAGCAGAAACCAGCTTTAACCAGGTGCTGGCTGATTTCCGATACCGCTTGGCCCGGCAACTATTGGCGACAACAGACGAGTCGATTGATGAGATTGTCTATCTCACCGGGTTTTCCGAGCCGAGTACCTTCTATCGTGCGTTCAAACGCTGGTCAGGCATGACTCCCATTGAGTATCGGAAAACAGCTCAGGGCAAGGATGCGATGGTCGATGCGATGTAATATGCGGGGATTTATAGATTATTTTCGTAAAAGGCGTTGACTTAATCGGGCACCTCTTTATAATGCGCTCTCGTTGTCACCGAGCAATCTCTTGAAGGTTGCAATGCTTTGAAAGTAATTGGAAAGTAATCGGTTATAACACGTGGAGCGGTAGTTCAGTTGGTTAGAATACCGGCCTGTCACGCCGGGGGTCGCGGGTTCGAGTCCCGTCCGCTCCGCCACTATTTTAAAAAGCCGTTAGCTGCATAGCAGTTAACGGCTTTTTTCGTTTAAGTCTTCCTCATTGCATTGCATCTGCCGCTGGAAAGGCAGTCACTTCGCCTGCAGTGCTTCGCTCAAATAGTCCAACAGCATTCGAACCTTTGGTGATAAATGACGATTGTGTGGATAAATGGCCCAGATGCCATCGTCAGCTTCCTGGTAGGGTTCTAGCAGGCTAGTCAGCTTGCCGGAAGCCAGAGAAGGTTGAACGTAGTAATCCGGCAGTTGCACAATGCCGATGCCTTTCAAGGCAGCATCCAGCAGGGCCCAGCCGCTGTCACACATGATGTTGCCTTTGATTCGGACATTTTGTGGTTTTCCCATCACCTGAAATCGCCAGTAATCCAGGTTTCCCTGAAGGCAGTTATGCTTGTCCAGTTCCGAAAGAGAATGTGGGGTTCCGTGGGCAGACAGATAGGCGGGTGAGGCACATACATGCAGGGTTCTCGATGACAGTCGTTTTGCCATCATGCTGGAATCTTCGAGTTTACCCAGTCGTATTGCCAGGTCGTAACCACCCGCAACCAAATCCAGTTTCTGATTGGTCAGATTCAGCTGTACTTGAAGCTCCGGGTATCGCAGCACGAAGTTGTTAACCAGTGGAGCGATGTTTTTTTCGCCAAATGTCACAGGGGCTGTCAGCCTTAACTGACCTTTAGGCACCATCTGCAAATTGGTCATGGTGCGCTCCGCCTCTTCGAGGCCATCGAGCACTTGCCGGCATTGCTGATAGTAGATCTGTCCGGCTTCGGTCACCGAAACCCTGCGGGTGGTGCGGTAAAACAGCTTGGTTGATAGACGGGCTTCCAGGGCACTGACCTGCCGGCTAACTTGAGCGGTTGAGATGCCCAGCGCCTTCGCTGCTGCAGTAAAGCTCTCTTCCTCCGCCACTGCCACAAACTCACTTACCCCTTCCCAAATATGCATGGTCTGCTTCCCGTGCTGTCGTTTGAGCTCCTCTGGAAAGAGCTGGTTTTTCGGATTTGCTCTTCCCAATTGTTACTCACTGGTAAAGGTGAGTTTATATAATATGGGATTATCAACCAGGGCGATAGACTATAGTATGTTCTTCATGGTGGCAGAAACCTCTGCCAGAGCTGGAACATAGATCGGAGAGCCACATGACTAAAACAATCAAATCCAAAGCCGCTATCGCCTGGGGCCCGAAACAGCCACTGTCTATCGAAGAAGTGGATGTTATGCCGCCGCAGGCCGGTGAAGTGCGAATTCGCGTTATCGCCAGTGGTGTGTGCCATACCGATGCATTTACCTTGTCTGGCGAAGATCCCGAAGGCATCTTCCCGGCTATTCTGGGTCATGAGGGTGGCGGTATTGTCGAATCTATCGGCGAAGGCGTAACCAGCGTTCAGGTGGGTGATCACGTAATCCCGCTTTATACCCCTGAGTGTGGCGAGTGCAAGTTCTGCACTTCTGGTAAAACCAACCTGTGCCAGAAAATACGTGAAACTCAGGGCAAGGGTTTGATGCCAGATGGCACCACCCGTTTTTCCCTCAATGGTGAGCCGATCTACCACTACATGGGTTGCTCAACCTTTTCTGAATACACTGTACTGCCTGAGATTGCGTTGGCGAAGGTCAACAAAGAAGCACCGCTTGAAGAAGTCTGCTTGCTCGGTTGCGGTGTGACCACCGGCATGGGTGCGGTGATGAATACCGCTAAAGTAGAAGAGGGTGCCACCGTGGCTATCTTCGGTATGGGTGGCATTGGTCTGTCGGCTGTTATCGGTGCCACCATGGCGAAAGCCAGCCGCATCATTGCCATCGATATTAACGAGAGCAAGTTTGAACTGGCCCGTCAGCTCGGCGCGACCGACTGTATTAACCCTAAGGATTACGACAAGCCGATTCAGGAAGTCATTGTTGAGCTGACCGATGGCGGGGTCGACTATTCCTTCGAGTGTATTGGTAATGTGGATGTGATGCGCTCGGCTCTTGAGTGCTGTCACAAAGGATGGGGCGAATCAGTGGTCATCGGTGTTGCCGGGGCCGGTCAGGAAATCTCCACTCGTCCATTCCAGCTGGTTACCGGTCGGGTTTGGAGAGGGTCTGCATTCGGTGGCGTAAAAGGGCGTTCTGAGTTGCCCGGTATTGTTGAACGGTATATGAAGGGTGAGTTCAAGCTTAGCGATTTCATCACTCACACCATGGGTCTGGAAAAGATCAATGAAGCCTTCGATTTGATGCATGAAGGTAAGAGTATTCGTACCGTTATTCACTTTGACAAATAACGAGGAGGGTCGCCTGAGCATGGCACGGGCGACCATTTATCAGGGAGATTGCAATGAATATTGAAAATCTTAGTCGAAACAAAAGTTTCGGTGGCTGGCACAAGCAGTACAGTCACCATTCAGAAACGCTGAATTGCGATATGCGTTTCGCTATTTATTTACCGCCACAGGCTGCCAACGGCAACAAGGTTCCAGCTCTGTACTGGTTGTCTGGCTTAACCTGCACCGATGAAAACTTCATGCAGAAAGCAGCGGCTCACCAAATGGCCGCTGAATTGGGCGTTGCTATTATCGCGCCTGACACCAGTCCTCGCGGCGATGATGTGGCAGATGACGAAGCCTACGATTTGGGTAAAGGGGCAGGGTTCTATGTAAACGCCACTCAGGCACCCTGGAACCGGCACTACCGCATGTACGATTATGTGCTGAACGAATTGCCGAATCTCATCGAGTCTGTTTTCCCGGTGAGTGATAAGCGGTCAATTTTTGGTCACTCTATGGGTGGTCACGGTGCACTGGTGCTGGCGATGCGCAATCCTGGGCGTTACCAGTCCGTATCGGCCTTTAGCCCGATCAGTAATCCGATAGATTGCCCGTGGGGGAAAAAGGCATTCACAGCCTACCTGGGCGAAGATACTGCCAGCTGGGCCGAATATGATTCCAGCCTGCTGATGAAAAAGGCCTCGCAGTTCGTGCCTGCACTGGTAGATCAGGGTGAGGCAGATAACTTCCTGGTCGAGCAGCTGAAGCCGGAAGCGCTGGAAGCTGCGGCAAAGGAAAGTGGCTATCCGCTGACTCTGAATCGCCACGAAGGCTATGATCACAGCTATTACTTCATTGCCAGCTTTATTGGAGAGCACTTGCACTTCCACGCTAAGCATCTGAACAAGTAATACTAATCCCCGCGGAACTGTTTCCGGTGTTCCCCCGGGCTTATTTCAAACCAGCGGCGGTAGGCTTTGTGCAATGCCGCTGGGTTGGAAAAGCCCAGTAACCAGGCAATTTCTGACAGTGATGTTTCAGTTTCCCGAATATAGTCTCGCGCCAAATGCTTTCTGGTTTCGTCCATAAGTTCTCTGAACCCTGTGTTTTCAGAGGCAAGTTGTCGTTGTAGTGTCCATGGTGTAACTCCCAACTTCGAGGCAATGGTCTCAAGGCTTGGTGTTTCTCCTCGAAACAGAGGTGTTAGTAAACTCTTTACCCTGTCTCCCGTTGTCCATCCTCGCTGAATGTCCCGCAGTTCCGCTTCACACATTAGTAGCAGCTTCTCGTGCATTGCCGGATGCGCCTGCAGGGTTGTCTGGCTCCATATATCTTGCCGCACCGTTATGCCGTTTGAGTCTGCCCCAAACTGAACCGGGCAACGAAACCAGGATTCATAGAGTTCATCCAGGCCGGTGGATGGGTATTCTATGCAGACTTTCTCCAGCACATCCCATTGCCCGCTCACAGTTCGCAGAAACTGAGTCCAGGCGCTTAGTACTGAGTCAACAACGAAATAATTAAATGCGTTGTAGGGCTGAATGGAATAAAACTGAATGAGCCGTTTTTCGGGATCTGCGGTGGGTGTTCCACGGCTATTCCGGCTGGTCAGCAGGGAATAGCGGATAAGTGTGTGTATAGCTTTGCCGGCAGTATTGGTGCATTCAGCTGTAAGGCCCGGCAATCCCATATCTACAGGCCTGGTCAATGCGCCCATGCGCAATCCCAGTGCGGGGTTGCCGCAGGCTTGAATTGCTGCATGCCCAAGCCTCATAAAGCGGGGAATGCTGATTCGAGCCTCAGGAGACGTGAGAGTTTGTGCGTTCAGTTGAAAGTGGCGAGCAAGTTCCTGCGAGTTTACGCCTTCGGCTTCAGCAGCCCGGAGCAATACCGAAATGTGGAGCACGCTGATATCGCCGAGCGGGTTGCGGTCCGGGAAGTGCTGAGGAGTGGTCGGATTCATGTGGATTCGCCACGAGCTGTTACCTGGGGATAGTATAATGTTATTCAGGGATATTGTTGAACGCAAGCCGCATGGGTACTTTAGAGTTCATCAAGAAAGAGCAGGGCGATTAAGACCCTGCCGTGATCAATTTGAGGAGACCAGTTATGACGACCAACACAGCACCCGGCCTTGCCAAGTATCCGAACCTGCTTGCACCGCTGGATTTGGGTTTTACTACGCTGCGCAACCGCACGTTGATGGGATCCATGCACACTGGCCTGGAAGAGGCTAAAAACGGTTTCGAGCGTTTGGCTGAGTTCTATGCTGAGCGGGCTCGCGGTGGCGTTGGCCTTATTGTAACTGGCGGCATAGCTCCCAACCCGGAAGGCGCTGTCTTCCAGGGCGCCGCCAAAATGACCAATGACGATGAAGTGGAAAAGCACAAGGTTATCACCAGTGCCGTACACAAAGCGGACGGTAAAATCTGCATGCAGATTCTTCATGCCGGTCGTTACGCTTATTCCCCTGCGTTGGTTGCCCCTTCTGCTATTCAGGCTCCGATCAACCCGTTCAAGCCCAAAGAGCTTGATGAAGCCGGTATCGAGAAGCAGATTGAGGATTACGCGGTATGTGCCGAGCTTGCGCAAAAAGCGGGCTACGACGGTGTTGAGGTTATGGGTTCTGAAGGCTACTTCATCAACCAGTTTATTGTTGCTCACACCAACCACCGCACCGACCAGTGGGGTGGCAGCTATGAGAACCGCATTCGCCTGCCCATCGAAATTGTGCGCCGTGTGCGTGAGCGTGTTGGAGAAAACTTCATTCTGGTTTACCGCCTTTCCATGCTCGATCTGATTGAAGATGGCAGCACATGGGAAGAAGTGGTGCAGTTGGCCAAGGCAATCGAAAAAGCCGGCGCTACGATCATTAATACCGGTATTGGCTGGCATGAGGCCCGAGTTCCTACCATCGCCACCTCTGTCCCCCGGGGAGCGTTTACCAAGGTTACTGCGCGGCTTAAGGGCGAAGTCAGTATTCCTTTGGTTACCACAAACCGCATCAACATGCCGGATGTTGCCGAAAATATTCTGGCAGAAGGCGATGCAGACATGGTGTCTATGGCACGCCCCTTCCTGGCGGATGCCGACCTTGTACTGAAAGCTGCTGAAGACCGTGCCGAAGAAATCAACACGTGTATTGGCTGTAACCAGGCATGTCTGGATCATACCTTCAGCGGCAAGTTGACTTCGTGCCTGGTGAACCCTCGCGCCTGTCACGAAACGGAACTGACATACGTAAAGACAGCCTCGCCGAAGTCGATTGGCGTAGTCGGCGCTGGGCCGGCCGGCATGGCATTTGCATCGGTAGCAGCTGAGCGCGGACATAAGGTGACCCTGTTTGACGCTGGCAAAGAGATTGGTGGCCAGTTCAACGTGGCGAAGCTGATTCCAGGTAAAGAAGAGTTCTATGAAACCCTGCGCTACTTCCGTGTGATGTTGGAAAAGCACGGTGTTGATGTGCGGCTGGAAACCCGCGTGAGTGTTGACGACCTGAAAGCCGGTAATTTTGATGAGGTTGTGTTGGCAACGGGCGTTGAGCCGCGTACCCCGGATATTGAAGGTGTTGATCATCCGAAAGTCATTGGCTATCTGGATGCTCTGCTTGAGCGTAAGCCGGTGGGTCAGAAAGTTGCAGTTATTGGTGCTGGCGGTATCGGCTTTGACGTATCTGAATTTATCGTGCACAAGGGCACCTCAGCCGCACTGGATACTGACCACTTCATGCGCGAGTGGGGGGTGGATCTGACAGTGGAACATCGTGGGGGTGTTCAGGGTATGAAGGCTGAAGTTCCCGAGCCTGCCCGCGAAGTTTTCCTGCTGCAGCGTAAGGCGTCCAAAGTGGGTAAGAACCTGGGTAAAACCACCGGATGGATTCACAGAACGTCCCTCAAAAACCGTAAGGTTCAGATGGTGCCGGGTGTGGCTTACCGCAAGATTGATGACGAAGGCCTGCACATCACAGTCACCGCGAAGGGTGCAGAGCAGGGTGAAGACCGGGTGTTGCCGGTAGATACCATTATTTTGTGTGCCGGCCAGGAGCCGTTGCGTGAACTGCAAGGTGGACTTGAAGCGGCAGGGCTGCCAGTGCACCTGATCGGCGGATCAGATGTTGCGGCAGAACTGGATGCCAAACGAGCGATTGATCAAGGTAGCCGACTGGCCTCTCAGATCTGATCACAAAACATTGCAGTTTTTACCTTTGCATCGGAAACTCTCTGAGTAGACTTTTAGTCTGTCAGAGAGTTTTTCGATTTTGGGGAGTCTGTAATGGTATCTGCCCGCCAGGCAACGGATGATTATTCGGCGGTTTTCTTTATAGAGGGCAACGAGGTGGCTCGGCAGATGCGGGCCAGCGAGTTTGGCGCTTTTCTGGACGGCTATGTAGGGCTATCAGACCTTGCTGAAACGGATGTGAAAGCCGTTCTTGTGGAGGTTGGCGGCGACCTTCTCGTGCGTTCGCTTGTGTTTTTCCGCATCTGGTTTGATGAGGAAGGCAGAGCTGACAGCAGCTGGAATGTGCCTATTGAAGAGCTTGCGCGCAAAGGTGCAAAAGGTCCGAATATGGGAGGCGGCGCGATTCGCCTGGTCTGTCGCAGCCTTTGCCCGGACCCCCAATATGCCTCTGAGTTATGGGACCCGGATATGACGCCGGGTAACAACCATTTCCAACTAATTCGAAAAGCGGTCAAAGCCAACGCGCTTAAATTCCGCCTTGTTGAGCCCGAAGAAGAAAATATCCCTGTCCTGCGTGCCGGGGAGCAGGATTCTGCTTTGGACGATGAATCCCGCACCGGTGCTGATCGCGCGCGCCTTGCCCAACTGATCCGTGAACAACGCTTGCGTATTAAAACACTGCAAAGCGTACACCGCGACATGCTGACTGAGGTGCAGCGAGAGCATCGGCTGGAAATCAGAGCGCTAAGTAATGAGATTGGTGATCTGGAGCAGAAGTGCGAGCGCCAAAGCCTGAACAACGAACAACTGAAACAACGCCTGGCGGAACGGAATCAGCAATACCTCACCATGCAGGAGCAAATGGCTTCTGGTGGAGCCGTCAAAGAACGCGGTGATGCCAATGTGACGGCAGAACTGGTTTTGCTCCGGGAGCAGTTGGATCGTAAACAGCGGGAGCTGGAACATCGGGATGAAAAGCTGGTTGCCCTGGAGCAGGAAGTGCACGAGCTCCGGCACCGGGAGCCCATGGAAAACACCGTATTGAGGCACCTCAAGACCGAGTTGGTTTTTCTGGTGGCTTACCACCCCGGTGTCGGCCACCTGACCCTGCCTTATGATCAAATTGAAACCTACTTTAGTAATCCCACTGCCTATGCTGCGGAACGTTGTGGCATGAATGAGCCTGCATACCTGCAATGGCTTGCGCACTACGAGAACCCGGTTTGTCAGCAGGCAAGTGAGAGTGAAGCACCCTGTGGTGAGCCGCTGTTACGGGTCAGCCAGCCCGGGGAGTTCCGGCCCGGGGTTGACGACCGCTGCGAGCAGCACCAGCCCTGAAAGTAAACGGCAACCGGAAGGGTGCCGCAGAACTATTTTCAGTATCGGGGTGACTTTCGTTAGACTGTAGGTCAGATTGATATGGGCATCAGCGGGCTTGTCTGCTTTCGCCATATTTTGACATCACAGGAAGCTTCATGGATCAATTCAGAAACATAGGCGTTATCGGCCGGATGGGCAGCGTTAAGGTGGTTGAGTCACTGCGCCAGCTTAAACAGTATCTGGTTGCCAATCATTACCACGTAATCCTTGAGGAAGACACTGCCAGCATGTTGCCTGGCCACGGCTTGCAGGTCGCCAGCAAAAAGCTTCTTGGCGAGATTTGTGATCTGGTTATTGTCGTAGGTGGCGATGGAAGCCTGTTGGGCGCAGCCCGGGAACTGGCTAAATCCAAGATTCCTCTGCTTGGTGTGAATCGCGGGCGCTTGGGCTTCTTGACGGATATTTCGCCCGTTGACCTGGAAGAGCGTCTGGGTAAGGTGCTTGAAGGCGAGTACATTGAGGAAACCCGGTTTCTTCTTGATGGCAATGTAGAGCGCAATGGTCAGCCGCTGGGTTTTGGGACGGCACTAAACGATGTTGTGCTACACCCGGGCAAATCCACCCGTATGATCGGCTTTGATTTGTATATTGATGGGCATTTTGTTTACAGCCAGCGGTCGGACGGCCTGATTGTGTCTACCCCCACAGGGTCTACGGCTTATTCACTCTCAGCCGGTGGGCCGATAATGCATCCGAAGCTGGATGCCATTGTACTGGTGCCCATGTTCCCTCATACCCTTAGCAGTCGCCCGATTGTGGTAGATGGTAAGAGTGAGATCAAACTGGTTGTTGGGGAAACCAACGAAACCTATCCGCAGATCAGTTTTGATGGTCAGATGAACATTGCCTGCGCGCCAGGGGATATCATCCGCATCGCCAAAAAGCCTTTCAAAATTCGACTGATTCACCCTACAGACCATAATTTCTATGCCACCTGCCGCGATAAGCTTGGCTGGGCAAGTGAAATAGCAGCGAGTTGATCATGGCTGGAATTAAGCATACTGCAAGTCGCGGGTACGACATTATTGGCGATATTCACGGCTGCGCGAATACGCTTGCGATGTTGCTTGAGCAGATGGGATACAGCAAGGTGAATGGTGTATATCAGCATCGCCGCCGGCAAGCAGTGTTCATTGGTGACATTATTGATCGTGGCCCGAGAATTCGTGAAGCCCTGCACCTGGTAAGGAACATGGTTGAGCGTGGCTCTGCGCGCATTGTGATGGGAAACCATGAGTACAACGCTCTGGGCTACTGTACACGGGCGCGGGCTGGCAGTGGTAAAACATGGTTGCGGGAACATAACCCGCGGCACGACCGCCTGATTCGGGAAACCCTGGAGCAGTTTGAAGCCTACCCTCATGAGTGGAATGACTTTCTCGAGTGGTTTTACACCATTCCCTTGTTTATCGAGGAGGAGGATTTCCGTGCGGTTCACGCCTGCTGGGATGATGAGCTCATTCAGAAGTTCAAACAGGTTCAAGGTGGCGCCTGCATCGATGAGGATTTTCTGCACGCTTCTGCAGCAATTGAATCGTTTGCAGGGCAGGTTATGGATACCTTGTTGCGGGGTACAGATTTACGCCTGCCGCAAGGCATGAAAATAACCGGGCGGGATGGTTACGTTCGAGAGTTTTTCCGCACCAAATTCTGGGCCGATAATCCCCACACATATGCCGATGTGGTTTTCCAGCCAGACCCCTTGCCGCCGGAGGTGGCGGGCCGGGTTCTGAGTGAAGACGAGCGCAAGCAACTGATCAGCTACCCATTGGATGCACCGCCGGTGTTCGTCGGTCACTATTGGATGGACAGTGAGCCGGCGCCGCTCAAATCCAATGTCGCCTGCATTGATTTCAGTGCTGTGAAATACGGCAGGCTGGTGGCTTACCGGATGGACGGCGAGCGAGAACTCTCCCCCGACAAGTTTGTCTGGGTGAATGTGGCTCGGGATCATAAGGATTCCCCGGACTACCCCACCAGCGAAGACAGCGTTGCCCGCTAATGCGGCGGTGCGAGCTGTTGGCCTGATTACCCCGCGAGGAAAGGTAGATTGTGTACCGAGTAAAGCAGTTAGATGCCAGTTTAGACCTTGGCGGGTTCAGCCAGTGGCTAAGGAGCCAGGGAGTTCCCCACAGAATCAGTGAAGAAGGTGGTTTCCAGGTGTTGTGGCTGGAGCATCCAGAGCACGCCGAGCCGGTTCTCGAAGCTCTGGAACGATTCCTCGCCGAGCCGGATATCCGTCAGGCTGTTGAGCGCCAGAATCATTCGCCTGTGTTTGTGGCAGGGCGGTGGCAGCCGTCCCCCCGCCATGCGCCTTTGGTGCTTGGTATCATTGTGCTGGGTGTGTTGATGGCCTGGCTTACCAGCCTGGGCAGTAATCAGCTCACTGCCAGCTTGTTAATTGTAGACCCGCGGGCCTACGACTGGGGCACCATGGCTGAGCGTCTCGATGCCTTGTCGGCAACCCTTGCCAGTGGTCAGGTCTGGAGGCTATTCACTCCTGACTTCCTGCATTTCAGCTGGACTCACATTATTTTCAATTCCGTAATGCTGTGGTTTCTGGGAAGCCAGGTGGAGTGGTTTGATGGCCGTGGCCGGCTGGTTTTGATTTTTATTGTCACCAGTTTGTTGTCCAACGGGTTGCAGTACGTGGTGTCCGGGCCGTTCTTTGGCGGCCTTTCCGGGGTCGTGTATGGCATTCTGGGATACTGCTGGTTGAGTCAGAGAGCGCTGCCCAGATTCCAGTTCCCGTCTGCACTGGTAACCTTTGCCGTGGTGTGGATGGTGATCGGGTTTACCCCTTTACCGGAAATGCTGGGCTTGGGGCGCATGGCAAACGAAGCGCATTTGGGAGGGTTCGTCGCTGGCTTGGCCCTGGCTGCCATTCTGCCTGCTCGCAACAATCGGAAAGCATAAAAAAACCCCACCAGAGGTGGGGTATAAAAGAAGCAGAATATGCCTCTGATGAGAGAGACCAAATGATACGACCGTCGTCATTTGGTGGGGCAATGATAATCATTATCGTTTGCATCTGTCAAACGATTACTCGACTTTTTCATGAAGGTTTTTTCAGGAGAACCGGATGACTTACGAAGAACTTATTGAGCGGCTCGATCCCAACGTTTATCAAAACCTGAAGCAGTCTATTGAGCTGGGAAAGTGGCCGGATGGTCGCAAGCTAACCCCGAAACAGCGAGAGATAAGCTTGGAAGCCGTCATCTACTACGAAAATCTGCATAACATCCCTGAGCAGGAGCGTGTGGGATATCTTGATCGTGGAGCCAAAGCCGGCACTGCATGTGACCCTTCAGTGCGTCGCAATCAGCCAGGCGGGAACAACGTCGATCCCAATCAGTTTGTTGAGATCAAGTCTTGAGTGATCTTACGGATGTAACCGGGCGACTCAGAAAAATGCCCGCAGAAGCTGGCGACCCTGTGTCCTATATTCTCGCGATCGGCGATGCCCGGGTGGCAATGAATGAACTTATAGGCAAACCCTTGCGCTTCGACTATGACGGTCTCATACGTTGCATTAACTGCGACCGAACCACCAAAAAGAGCTTTAATCAGGGGTTTTGCTACCCCTGTTTCCGAAAGTTGGCGGCGTGCGACAGTTGCATTATGAGTCCTGAGAAGTGCCATTATCATCTGGGCACCTGTCGTGAGCCAGAATGGGGTGAAACCCATTGCATGATTGAGCATGTGGTGTACCTGGCCAACTCATCAGGCCTTAAAGTCGGCATAACCCGTGGCTCCCAGGTGCCAACACGCTGGATTGATCAGGGGGCGGTGGATGCAATTCCCATGCTGAGGGTGGCTACCCGGTATCTTTCGGGCCTTGTTGAAGTGGCTTGCAAGGAGCATGTGGCCGATCGCACGAACTGGCGTGCCATGCTCAGGGGGGATGTTACGGAGCTGGACCTTGTGCAAGAACGAGAGCGGATACTGGCATTGATTGCCGGCGATCTTGCCGCGCTGCGTGAAGAGCACGGACAGGACTCCATTCGCGAGGTGGGCGAGCAGGGGCTCGAGCTCAGTTACCCCGTGCAGACCTGGCCCGAAAAAATCAAGACTCATAACCTGGATAAAACACCGGAAGTGGAGGGGGTTCTTGAAGGCATCAAAGGCCAATACCTGATTCTCGACACCGGGGTGATCAATATTCGCAAGTTCACCGGTTATGAAGTCCGTTTCCGGGTAATGGGTTCTTAAGATACCTGCTGCCCGCCCTATCTGATATTGCCTGATCGGCCCCGTATGGGCCGCTCAGGCTGGAAATCTGGAGACTATCAATGCGCACCAATCAGCCAACAACCATCCGCCTGAGCGAATACAAGGTGCCTGCGCACCTGGTAGATGCCGTCGACCTTCGCTTTGAGCTCTTTGACAATGGTGCAAGGGTGCACAGCACTTTAACGGTGCGCCGGAATCCGGAGTCCGCTGAGGAGTTTGCGCCCCTGGAGTTGGATGGCGATAGCCTCAAACTGGAACAGGTTATTTTGGATGGCCGGGAGTTGATGGCAGGTAATGACTATGATGAAACCGGTGCACAACTTGTTATAGCCAGGGTGCCCGCCCAGTTTGAATTAACAGTCGTAACCTGGATTGAGCCGCAGAACAACACCCGTCTTGAAGGGTTGTACAAATCTTCAGGAATGTTTTGCACCCAATGTGAAGCCGAGGGTTTCCGCTGCATTACCTATTTCCCGGATCGTCCCGATGTGATGGCGCGATACCGCACCCGTATTGAGGCAGACAAGGCGAGTTGCCCGGTGTTGCTGTCCAACGGCAATGACGTGGACAGAGGTGATCTCGAAGGTGGTCGCCATTTCGTAACCTGGGAAGATCCATTTCCCAAGCCGAGCTACCTGTTTGCTCTGGTGGCCGGCGATCTGGTGGAAAAACAGGATACCTTTACAACCTGTTCCGGCCGGGAAATCGATTTGCGCATATTTGTCGAGCCACGTAATGCTGCCAAGTGCCAGCATGCCATGGACTCACTCAAGCGATCCATGCGATGGGATGAAGAGGTGTATGGTCGCGAGTACGACCTGGATATCTTCATGATTGTTGCCGTCGATGACTTCAATATGGGAGCCATGGAGAACAAGGGTCTGAATATTTTTAACTCGTCCTGCGTCTTGGCAAGCCAGGAAACCGCAACCGACCTTGCGTTTCAGCGCATTGAATCCATTGTTGCCCATGAGTACTTCCATAACTGGTCTGGTAACAGGGTAACCTGCCGTGACTGGTTTCAGTTGAGCCTGAAGGAGGGGTTCACAGTATTCCGGGATTCTACCTTCTCTGCCGACATGGGCTCGCCAACGGTAAAGCGCATTGAAGACGTAACCCTGCTGCGCACGGCTCAGTTTGCCGAAGATGCTGGCCCGATGGCACATCCAGTGCGGCCGGCTTCGTACATGGAAATAAGTAACTTCTATACCCTGACCATTTATGAAAAGGGTGCGGAGGTGGTACGCATGATTCATACCCTGCTGGGGCCAGAGCTTTTCCGCAAGGGCAGTGATCTGTATTTCGAGCGCCATGATGGGCAGGCGGTCACCACCGATGATTTTGTGAAGGCGATGGAAGACGCATCCGGTCGGGATCTTACCCAGTTCCGCTTGTGGTACGACCAGGCGGGGACACCAGTGCTAACGGTGTCAGACGTCTATGATTCCGAGCGCGGTGTGTACAGTCTCAAGATACAGCAGGCAATTCCTGATACGCCAGGGCAGACGAACAAGAAACCACAGCATATTCCTTTCGCTTTGGGCCTGCTGGGCGCGGAGGGGGAGGCTTTGCCTCTAAGGCTGGTGAGTACAGAAGATGCGGCGAGTGCGCCAACCGAACGGGTTCTTGAGCTAACAAAGGCAAGCCACACGTTTGAGTTTCATGGTCTGACGCAGAAGCCCGTGCCTTCGTTGCTTCGCCATTTTTCCGCGCCTGTGCGGCTGGTCTACCCATGGAGCCGAGAGCAGCTTGTATTTTTGATGAGCCATGATCCGGATGGCTTCAATCGTTGGGATGCCGGTCAGCGGCTTGCTGTTGATGTAATCCAGTCACTGGTGGATTCCTCCGGGACTGTTGATATTGATTCTCGTCTGGTGGAGGCATACCGAACCTTGCTGGCAGACAGGACGCTGGATCAGGCGCTGGTGGCAAAAATGCTCCATCTGCCTTCTGAGGCCTATCTGATTGAGCTGGCGGATAGCCCGGATGTGGCGGCAATTCACCGGACGCGCGAACAGGTGCTGAGCCATCTTGCAACCTCTCTCAGGGATGAGTTGGTCGCCTGCTATCACCGTAATATGGATGACGGAGAGTACGAGGTAACACCTGAATCCGTCGCTCGTCGAAGCCTGAAGAATACGGCGCTCGCCTGGTTGCTGATGATCAACGACAATACCGGGCGCGATCTGGCTCTTCAGCAACTCCGCGAGGCCGATAACATGACCGATCGTATGGGTGCACTGAGAGCGTTGGTTAACTCGGATTATGCAGAGGAAAGAAGCCAGGCCCTGGCAGATTTCTACGAGCACTTCCAGAGCGATCCCCAGGTTGTGGAGCAGTGGTTCTCCGTGCAGGCATCCAGCGACAGGGCTGGTCAGTTACCGCAGATCCAGGCACTTCTGAAACATCCAGCCTTTGACTGGAAAAACCCCAACAAGATACGTTCCGTTATTGGGGTGTTTGCAGGTCAGAATCTTGCGGCCTTCCATAATCCCGACGGGTCAGGCTATTCATTCCTTGCTGATCAGGTGTGTCGACTTGACGACAGCAATCCCCAGATTGCGGCACGGCTGGTTGCACCGTTGACGCGCTGGAAGAAGTTTGCACCTGCCTACAGCGCACTTATGCGTACTGCACTTGAACGGATTCGCAACAAGGCAGAGCTTTCGGCAGATCTTTATGAGGTTGTGCACAAAAGCCTTGAAGCCTGAGGTTTGGCTGGGGAAGGGGGCTGGCTGTGATTGATCGCACTTGATTACAGCCAGATACAAAATCGCACTTTCGATCGATAGACAACCTTGACGAATCGGCTAATCTGGTGGAAAGCCTGCCTTTCCATCAGGCAATAATAAAAAAGCCTTCCCATGGGCTTCCAGTTGAATTCAGGGCAATATATGAATCATAAAAAGAGTGCGATACTCGGGGGCTTGCTCGCCCTCACGATAGCATCATCCCCCTCTTGGGCTGCAGTTTCCTCCAGCGAAGCTTCCCGTCTCGGCAAGGACCTTACACCGTTTGGCTCCATCAAGGCTGGCAATGAATCCGGCACTATTCCGGAATGGACCGGCGGACTGACAGTGCCTCCGGCTGGCTATAAGGGGTCGGGGCAGCACCATATTGACCCCTTCCCGAACGACGAAGTGCTATTCACCATCAACGCGTCCAATAAAGATCAGTATGCAGAGCATCTGACGGACGGTGTTATGGCAATGTTTGAAACTTACCCGACAAGCTTCCGCATACCGGTCTACAAATCCCGTCGTACCCATGCAGTACCTGAGTGGGTGGCAGAGAACACCCGCGAGAATGCGGTGCAGGCGGAGATTGTTGGTAAGGGTGAAGGCCTGAAAGGTGCCTATGGCGGCTATCCGTTCCCCATTTTGAGTGGCAATGACGAGCAAAAAGCCTGGCAGGTTATCTGGAATCACCTGACCCGCTGGCGCGGAATTTCAGGCACGCGTCGCTCCAGTGAAGTTGCGGTCCAGAGCAATGGTGATTATTCGCTCGTGACCTCTCAGCAGGAAGCATTTTTCAACTTCTATAACCCTGAGGCGGATGAAAGTGAACTGGATAATATCATTTTCTACTACATCTCTTTCACTCAGTCTCCGCCCCGCCTCGCGGGCAGCGCCATCCTTATTCATGAAACCCTGAACCAGATCATCAGCCCGCGGAATGGTTGGGGTTATAACGCTGGGCAGCGCCGTGTAAGACGAGCTCCGAACCTGGGTTATGACTCTCCGATTGCATCGGCGGACAACCTTCGCACGGCGGATGACTCGGATATTTTTAACGGTGCTCTTGATCGTTATGACTGGACCTATGAAGGTTTGAAAGAAGTCTATGTTCCTTATAACAACTACCGTATTGGTGAAAAGGGTACCCGTTATTCGGAAATACTGGGTATGTCGCACATAAACCCGGACCTTACGCGCTGGGAGTTGCATCGTGTGCACGTGGTTGAGGCGACCCTGAAAAAAGGAGCGCGCCATATTTACGGAAAGCGTCGCTTTTACGTAGATGAGGACAGCTGGAACACCATACTACTGGACCAGTACGACGGTCGCGGCGAGTTGTGGCGCGTAACTATGGGTATCGCAAAAAATTATTATGAACTTCCAGGTGTGTGGACGGTTCTGGACGTCTATCATGATTTACAGGCCCGTCGTTATCATGTGCTTGGTCTGGATACGGAAGAACCCAATACTCGGGTCTTGACCGATGATATTCCGAACAAGCGTTACTATTCTCCGGCCTCCCTGCGCCGTCGGAGTGTTCGCTAAGGCGCGTGCTCAATTTATCAGTAGCGGGCTAAAACCGTAGTCTCCATGTTTGAGTCTGCGGGACAACATGCCGGTAACCCCAGGTGCCGGCATGTTTGCCGTTAATTGCCGGAGCTACCGGCCAGAGACTTACAGTTAAAAACAACACAATAGGCAATTTGAATGGCTAAAAGGTTGATGTGCAAGACGCTGGGGGCAGCCTGCCTCGGGCTTTCCATGGTTTGGACCGCGCCAGCCGCATTTGCGATTGCGGATCTCATTGAAACTCCGGCCCGCCAAACTGATCTGGCACCCACGAAACTCCTCAATGACGCCGCGCGCGCAGGCGATCGCATAGTTGCAGTGGGGGAGCGGGGACACATCATATACTCGGATGATGACGGGCAAACCTGGGTGCAGGGCAGTGTGCCCGTGTCCGTTACCTTGACCGCTGTGGATTTCGGTACCGAGACACACGGCTGGGCCGTTGGTCATAGCGGCGTAGTGCTTCATACCGAAGATGCCGGAGAGAACTGGAGCCTTCAGCTAACCGGAACCGATGCCTCCAAACTGGCTATTGAAAGTAAGGAAGAGCAGGTCGCGGCCATGGAAGAGCGCATTGAAGAGGCGCCTGAATCCGAAAAGGCCGATCTTGAGTGGGCAATGGATGACCTGGTGTTTGTTATAGAAAACATGCAGTCAGACCTGGATATCGGCCCGGTAAACCCATTGCTCGGCGTATGGTTTGAGGATGACCAGCACGGCTTTGTCATAGGCGCCTATGGCATGATCCTGCGCACAGAAGATGGCGGTCGTACCTGGAGCGACTGGGCATCGCAGATCCAGAATGCCCAGAACTTCCACCTCAATGGCATGGCTCGTATTACCGGCGGAGCGCTTGTTATTGTTGGAGAGGCTGGGCAAATCCACGTTTCTGTCGATGGTGGAGACACCTGGGAGCGGCGCGAGAGTCCGTATGAGGGCTCGCTGTTTGGAGTGATAGGAACCGGTCAGGTTAACGAGCTTCTGGCCTTTGGCCTGCGTGGCAACATGCTCTTTTCAGCCGATCTGGGAAAAACTTGGCGCATGGTGCCTAACAGTGCAGGTGCTACGCTTAATGATGGTTCAGTGGCTGATGACGGCCGGATAACTCTGGTTGGAAATGGTGGCACGGTGCTTATGAGCACCAATGGCGCAGAGTCATTTCGTGAGCACTTCCGGAATGATCGCGCAGGCATTATGAGTGTTGTTCCGGTATCTGGAACCAATCTTCTTGTTGTGGGTGAAAGCGGCGTGAAAATTACTGACGCGCGCGGAAAGAACCTTCAATAACGCCCTGATGTGGCAACAACTGAAAAAATAATAGAGGGGCTTTTGAATGTCCAACCCGAACCATGACAGGGGTGAACACTACCTGACAACGCCTAAGGCAGAACCGTTTCTGGAGCGCCTGATTTTCAATAATCGGGCCGTAATCCTTATTGGCTTCCTGCTGTTGACGGTGTTTTTGGGCTATAACGCTGTAAAAATACAGCCGGATGCGAGTTTTGAGCGAATGATCCCGCTTGAGCACCCGTATATCATCAATATGCTGGATCACCGGAACGACCTGGAAAACCTTGGCAACTTTGTACGTATTGCTGTGGAAACCAAAACCGGTGATATCTTTTCTGCGGAGTACATGGAAACTCTGAAGCAGATCACCGATGAGGTTTTTTATCTTAACGGTGTGGACCGCTCGGGCCTGAAAACCCTGTGGACGTCAAACGTTCGATGGGTAGAGGTCACGGAGCAGGGCTTCCAGGGCGGCAACGTTATTCCCGATGACTACGATGGCTCGCCGGCAAGTCTGGAAAATCTTCGCCAGAACATACTTCGTTCTAATGAAGTGGGGCGGCTGGTATCAGATAATTTCCGATCCACGATCGTGTACGCACCTCTGTATGAAAAGAATCCTGAAACCGGGGAGCCTCTGGATTACGCAACGTTTTCCCGGGATCTGGAAGAGAAAATACGGACCAAGTACGAAGCGCAAAACCCGAACATAAAAATTCATATTGTCGGTTTTGCTAAAAAAGTTGGCGACCTGATTGAGGGTATTGGGTCGATAGCCTGGTTTGCTGGCATTACCATTCTACTGACAACCCTGCTGTTGTTCTGGTACTCCCGCTGCATCACCGGCACGTTGGTGCCTGTGTTCACCTCGATTGTTGCGGTGTTCCTGCAGTTAGGAGCCTTGAGGCTTTTGGGATACGGGCTCGACCCTTATTCGGTACTCGTGCCGTTCCTTGTATTTGCCATTGGTATCAGTCACGGCGTACAAATCGTAAATGCCATGGCGGTTGAAGCGGCGAAAGGCTTTGATGCTGTAACTGCTGCTCGCCTGGCATTCCGGGCGCTTTATATTCCGGGCATGTTGGCGCTGGTTTCCGATGCGTTTGGCTTCCTCACACTGTTCTTCATCGAAATTGATGTTATTCGGGATCTGGCCATTGCGGCCGGCTTGGGTGTGGCTTTTGTTATCATCACCAACCTGGTGCTCCACGTACTGATCATGTCTTACCTTGGTATTTCCAAGGGTGGCGTGCGCCACGTGCAGAATCACGGCGAAAAGCAGGATCGCAAGTGGCGCCTGATGTCCTACTTTGCGCACCCCGGTGTCGCTCCAATTTCACTGCTTATTGCTGTGGTTGGTCTGGGTCTTGGCCTCTACTACAAGCAGGACCTTAAAGTTGGGGATCTGGATCAGGGCGCTCCTGAGCTTCGTGCCGACTCGCGCTACAACCTGGATAATGCCTATATCATCGACAACTACTCTACGAGTGCCGATGTATTGGTTGTGATGGTGAAAACTCCAGAAGAGCAGTGCACCCAGTACAATGTGTTACGTGCTATGGATTCACTGCAGTGGGAGCTTCAAAACACTCCTGGCGTTCAATCCTCTGCTTCGCTTGCTGACGTGTCCAAAATCGTTACCAAGGCTTTGAACGAGGGTAACTGGAAGTGGTATGAAATTTCCCGCAACCAGACCATCATCAACGCATCCATCCGTGAGGCGCCGTCCGGCCTTATCAACACCACGTGTAGCCTGACGCCTGTGCTGGTTTTTCTTGAAGACCACAAGGCAGAGACCCTGGAGACAGTGGTTGAGCGGGTGGAAGAATTTGCCAACAATAACAGTAACGATGAACACACGTTCCTGCTTGGCGCCGGTAACGCTGGTGTTGAAGCGGCTACCAACGAGGTTATCGCCAACGCAAAGGATATGATGCTAATCCTGGTTTACAGTGTGGTGAGCTTGCTGTGCTTTGCGACCTTCCGTTCTGTGAGAGCTGTGCTGTGTATTGTTGTCCCGTTAGGGCTGACATCGATTCTTTGTGAAGCGATCATGGCCGTGTCGGGTATTGGTATCAAGGTGGCAACCCTTCCGGTTATAGCACTTGGTGTAGGTATCGGTGTGGATTACGGTATCTATATTTACAGCAAGCTTGAGAAGTATCTGCTGGATGGCAAACCACTTCAGGAAGCTTACTTCGAAACTCTGCGTTCAACCGGTAAGGCCGTTATGTTTACCGGTGTTACACTTGGGCTTGGCGTAGTGACCTGGATCTTCTCGCCAATCAAGTTCCAGGCAGATATGGGCTTCTTGCTGTTCTTCATGTTCCTCTGGAATATGATTGGCGCAATCTGGCTGCTTCCTGCGCTTGCGCGATTCTTGCTACGGCCAGATCAAATGGTCGCCAAGGCTCGTGCTGCCAAATAGGAATGTCTACAACAAAAAAGCCCGCTTATGCGGGCTTTTTTGTTGTCCACTCAACTGGTTAGCGTGCTACCTCAAGCTTTATTTATGACGTAAAGTGGTCTATGTTCTATGGTGAGCGTGACACTTGCCCCCGTGCTCAGGCGGGCAGTTGATTACAACGATGATAATAAGGAATGATTCATATGACACTGAAACTTAAAGCCTCTGCATTTGCTATTGCTGCGGCTGTTACCTTGGGTGCTGCTTCTACCGCTGTTTCTGCGCAGGAGCAACGCTTTGTTACTATCGGAACCGGTGGTGTTACCGGTGTTTATTATCCGGCGGGTGGTGCTATTTGCCGCTTGGTCAATATGGATCGCAAAGAACACGGCATCCGCTGTTCCGTTGAGAGCACCGGCGGTTCTGTATACAACCTGAACGCAATCCGCCAAGGTGAGCTGGATCTTGCAGTTGCCCAGTCTGATTGGCAGTACCACGCATTTAACGGCACCAGCCAGTTCAAAGACGACGGCCCTAACAAGAAGCTTCGTGCTGTGTTCTCACTGCACCCTGAACCGTTCACCGTGGTGGCCAGCAAAGGCTCAGGCATCAAGAACTTTGAAGACCTTGCCGGTAAGCGGGTTTCTGTGGGTAACCCGGGCTCAGGCCAGCGTGCCACAGCCGAAGTGCTGATGAATGAAATGGGCTGGACCATGGACAAGTTCTCTCTGGCGGCCGAGTTGAAGGCGGCTGAGCAGTCCCAGGCCTTGTGTGATGGCAACATTGATGCATTCTTCTACACCGTTGGTCACCCATCTGGTGCTATCAAGGAAGCAACCACGTCTTGCGACAGCGTTCTGGTAAATGTTTACAACAACTCAGCCAAAAAGCTGATCGATGACAACCCGTATTACCGGAAAGCTGTTATTCCAGGCGGGATGTACCGCGGTTCTGATAATGACGTAACCACATTTGGTGTCGCCGCTACCTTCGTATCCTCAACGGATGTGCCCGACGACGTGGTGTATGAAGTGGTTAAAGCAGTATTCGAGAACTTTGACAGCTTCAAGCGTTTGCACCCTGCATTCGCGAATCTGAACAAGAGTGAAATGGTGGCTGATGCCTTGAGTGCGCCTTTGCACCCGGGTGCGGCCAAGTACTACAAAGAAGCTGGCCTGATCGATTAATTCGATCCCGGACGCTTGAATTGGCTGCGGGCAATCTCTGCCCGCAGCTTTAATCTTTCTATCGTTTCCCTCTGACAGGATTCTGCTATGACCAATAGCGACCCGAGAGCCGGGGATGGTATCGATAAGCAGAAGGTAGAGGAGTTTCTTCAAACCGAATCCGGTGGAAGGGCTGCAACCGGATCTGCTGCGATCATCCTTTTTGGTGTTCCTTTGCTCTGGTCTCTTTTCCAGCTTTGGATAGCATCACCACTACCCTATATTTTCGAATTTGGCGTACTCAACTCTACGGAGTCGCGTTCGATTCACTTGGCATTCGCATCATTCCTGGCGTTTGCGGCTTTCCCAATGATCCGGGGGAAGCAGACGAATAAAGTGCCGATTTACGATTGGTTGCTGGCCCTCGCAGCTGCAGGGACAGCCTCATATCTTTACGTTTTCTATGATCAACTGGCAAGTCGCCCAGGATCCCCTAATACACAGGATCTTGTGGTTGCTCTGGCGGGCCTGGTTCTGTTGCTGGAGGCCACACGCCGCGCACTGGGCTTGCCGCTGACGATTGTTGCCGGGGTCTTCATCATATACTCCCTCGCTGGCCCCCACATGCCAGATGTGATCTCCCACAAAGGGGCGAGCCTAAATAAGTTGGCTTCGCATCAGTGGTTGGGCACCGAAGGTGTTTTCGGTGTTGCTTTGGGCGTTTCAACCAGCTTTGTATTCCTGTTTGTGCTGTTCGGTGCACTGCTTGAGCGTGCCGGCGCCGGGAATTATTTCATCAAAGTTGCTTACGCCATGCTCGGCCACATGCGTGGAGGGCCCGCCAAAGCGGCGGTTGTTGCCAGTGGTCTCAGTGGCATTATTTCCGGTTCCTCGATTGCCAACGTGGTCACCACGGGTACCTTCACCATCCCGCTTATGAAGAAGGTCGGTTTTCCAGCCACCAAAGCGGGTGCGGTAGAAGTTGCAGCCTCGACCAACGGCCAGCTAACGCCCCCTATCATGGGCGCTGCAGCATTTTTGATGGTTGAATATGTGGGTATTTCTTACCTTGAGGTGATCAAGCACGCCATTCTTCCAGCAATGATTTCCTACGTGGCGCTGATTTATATCGTGCACCTTGAAGCCTGCAAAATGAACATGATCGGTGTGGAGCGCTTGAACAAGCCGACACTCGCTCAGCGCATGCTTGTGTGGGTGATGATTCTGCTAGGGCTGAGCGTGCTTACACTGGCTGTGTATTACGGCGTTGGTTGGATGAAAGACGTGTTCGGCAGCGCAGCTATGTGGGTGCTTACGCCCCTGCTGATAGCGATTTACATCGCACTTGTGGGCTATGGGTCGAGGTTCCCGGACCTGGAGGATGATGATCCGAACGCACTTATGGATCAATTGCCCCCGGTGGGGCCAACGGTGAAAACCGGTCTGTATTTTCTTTTGCCTGTTGTGGTGCTGGTTTGGTGCCTCACGGTTGAGCGGTTCTCGCCGCAGCTGTCAGCATTCTGGGCCACGGTGTTCATGGTGTTTATCATTATCACCCAGCGGCCTTTGAAAGCTTTCTTCAAAAACAGCGGTGATTATTTTGGTGGCCTGAAGCAGGGCGGAGTAGACCTGACTCAGTCACTGGTCACTGGCGCCCGCAACATGGTGGGCATTGGTGTGGCCACTGCCACTGCGGGTATCGTGGTGGGCACTGTGACATTGACCGGTATCGGCCTGGTTATGACGCAGTTCGTAGAGTTTATCTCCGGCGGTAACCTGCTTCTGATGCTGAGCTTCACCGCTGTCATCAGTTTGATTCTCGGTATGGGGCTGCCTACTACGGCTAACTATATTGTGGTGTCTACCTTGATGGCGCCGGTCATCGTTACTCTGGGCGCTGAAAACGGCTTGTTGGTACCACTGATTGCCGTGCACCTGTTCGTGTTCTATTTCGGCATACTGGCTGATGACACGCCTCCGGTGGGATTGGCGGCTTACGCTGCTGCAGCGATTTCCGGGGCGGATCCGATAAGAACGGGTATACAAGGCTTCACCTACGATATACGGACAGCGATTCTGCCGTTCATGTTCATCTTCAACACTCAGTTGTTGCTGATCGGGCTAACTGGCTGGTTCGACTTGTTGGTGACTGTATTTAGTGCCGTGACTGCAATGCTGGTGTTCTCTGCAGCTACCCAGGGCTTCTGGTTTACCAAAACCCGTTGGTGGGAAACCATTGGCCTTCTGCTGATTACCTTCACTCTGTTCCGTCCTGGTTTCTGGTGGGATGAGATATACCCGCCCACTAACGACCGTCCCGGTTCGGAGTTAATGCAGCACATTGATGAAGTGGCTCCAGGTCAGCCCATTATTCTGCAGGCCACCGGTATGTCGCTGTCAGGTGACGATGTCTCCAAATACCTGAAGTTGCCACTGCCTGCAGCCGAAACGCCAGAGAAACGGCTGGCGGCGGCCGGGCTGGAGGTATCTGAAGCCGGTGACGTGATGAACGTCGAGTTCGTCAATTTTGGCAGCGATGCTGAAAAGGCGGGACTCAACTTTGGCTGGACGATAGATATAGTACAGGTGAAAAACCCACGTCCACCTAAAGAGTTGATGTTCATTCCAGCGTTGCTTTTGCTCGCGCTTTTGGCCTTTGTGCAGTTACGACGAAGGGCGGGTGAGGGCGAGCGGCCAGCATTCGTTCCCTCCCCATAGGCAGGCCAGCAAGTATCGTAAAGGCGCAGTAAGGCCCTAAGTAAACCCCGGCATTAACCCGTCGGGGTTTTTTCTGTTAAACTACGCCCCGAAACGGCTCGCGGTTTGTATCGC
Organism: Marinobacter xiaoshiensis; assembly: GCF_031631795.1. NCBI lineage: Bacteria > Pseudomonadati > Pseudomonadota > Gammaproteobacteria > Pseudomonadales > Marinobacteraceae > Marinobacter > Marinobacter xiaoshiensis. Next base: position 110,825 of record NZ_JAVMBO010000018.1, on the reverse strand, counting down.
GGAACGCCGTAACCATGTGATCTCTGGTATAGATCACCGCTGAGTAATTAACAGGAGCTTTTCATGCCCGTCATAACCCTGCCGGATGGCAGTCACCGTAGTTTCGCAGAACCCGTTACCGTACACGATGTCGCCGCTGACATTGGAGCTGGCCTCGCAAAAGCCGCACTTGCCGGCAAAGTAGATGGCCAGCTTGTGGATACCAGCTATCGGATCGAGCAGGATGCCGAGCTTGCCATTATCACTGAGCGCGATGAAGACGGTGTTGATGTTATCCGCCACTCTACCGCTCACTTGCTTGCGATGGCGGTTAAAGAGCTGTTTCCTTCAGCTCAGGTGACTATCGGTCCGGTTATAGACAACGGCTTCTACTACGACTTCAAATTCGACCGGCCTTTTACCAATGAGGATCTGGCCCGAATTGAAAAGCGCATGGAAGAGCTCGCCAAACAGGATATACCCGTATCCCGCTCTGTGCTTTCCCGCAGTGAAGCGGTAAAGCTGTTTGATGAGATGGGCGAGGAATATAAAGTTCGGATTATTGAAGATATTCCGGGTGATGAAGATCTGTCCTTCTATCGCCAGGGCGACTTCATCGATCTTTGCCGGGGCCCTCACGTGCCCAGCACCGGCAAGCTTAAAGCATTCAAGCTGACCAAAGTTTCTGGCGCATTCTGGCGTGGCGATACCAACAACGAGCAGCTGCAGCGGGTTTATGGCACTGCCTGGGGTAACAAAAAAGACCTCAAAGCCTACCTGCATCGCCTGGAGGAAGCAGAAAAGCGCGACCATCGGAAACTTGGTAAAAAACTCGACCTTTTCCATATGCAGGAAGAGTCTCCAGGTATGGTGTTCTGGCACCCGGACGGCTGGACCGTTTATCAGGAAATTGAGCAGTACATGCGCTCAATCCTTCATCGCCATGGCTATAAAGAGATCAGAACGCCCCAGGTTGTCTCCCGCAGCTTGTGGGAGAAGTCCGGGCATTGGGACAAGTTCCGTGATGATATGTTTACCACGGAATCTGAAAAACACGATTTCGCCATCAAGCCGATGAACTGCCCCTGCCATATTCAGGTGTTCAATCAGGGTTTGAAGAGCTACAAAGACCTTCCTCTGCGGCTCGCTGAGTTCGGCTCTTGCCATCGTAATGAAGCTTCTGGTGCGCTGCACGGCTTGATGCGGGTGCGTGGGTTTACTCAGGACGATGCCCACATTTTCTGTGAAGAAGATGCGATTCAACCGGAAGTGTCAAAGTTTATCGAGCTTCTCCATGAGGTGTATGAAGACTTCGGCTTTGAGGAGATTCTGTACAAACTTTCTACCCGCCCGGAAAAGCGTGTGGGGTCAGATGAAGTTTGGGATAAAGCTGAGGCCGCACTGGAAGAAGCCCTGAATCGCGAAGGAGTGGATTGGGAGCTGCTGCCGGGCGAAGGTGCGTTCTATGGCCCGAAAATCGAGTTTTCTCTCAAGGACTGTATCGGACGGGTGTGGCAGTGTGGCACTATTCAGGTAGATTTCTCTATGCCTGGCCGCCTTGGTGCCCAGTATGTTGCAGATAACTCCGAGCGCAAAACGCCAGTTATGTTGCATAGAGCAGTACTTGGCTCTTTTGAGCGGTTTATTGGTATCCTGATTGAAGAGTATGAGGGCGCGTTCCCTACATGGCTTGCTCCAACTCAGGTCGCAATTCTCAATATTACCGATAATCAGCGTGATTATTGTCAGGATCTGGCGAAAAAGTTGGATTCTTTGGGCTTTAGGGTTAATGCTGACTTGAGAAACGAGAAGATCGGCTTTAAAATCCGCGAGCATACAATTAACAAAGTTCCCTTTCTTGCCGTTGTCGGCGATAAAGAAGTCGAAAACAACGCCGTTGCGGTGAGAACCCGCAAAGGTGAAGATTTGGGAACCCTATCGCTTGAAGCGTTCGAACAACTTCTGAAAGAAGATGTTGAGCGCAAGGGCAGAATCAAGACGGAGATTTAACTATTAAACAGCGAACGAATCGGGGTGGGCGTACTCCAAAGGCGCCGATCAATGAGAATATTGATGCAACTGAAGTCCGCCTGATAGATGCCGAGGGCACGCAGGTAGGTGTAGTTCCGATCGCAGAGGCCCTCAAGATGGCAGAGGAGGCGACCCTGGATCTGGTACAGGTTACAGATTCCGATCCGATCGTCTGTAAAATAATGGACTATGGCAAAAAGGTCTTCGACGAGAAAAAGGCGAAGGCTGCTGCCAAGAAGAAGCAGAAACAGACGCAAGTCAAAGAGCTTAAGTTCCGACCAGGAACTGAAGAAGGGGATTATCAGGTAAAACTACGCAACCTGGTACGTTTCCTTGAAGGCGGGGACCGCGGCAAGATCACTATCCGGTTCCGTGGCCGTGAGATGGCACACCAGGAAATTGGTATGAAACTCATGGAGCGCATCGAGGCAGATATCGAAGCGTTGGCGCAGGTAGAAATGCGCCCGAAAATGGAAGGCCGTCAGATGACCATGATTGTGGCTCCCCGCAAAAAGAAGTGAATCTGATTCAGTGATGAATCCCCTGCCTGTCGGTAGGGGTTTTGTCGTTCAGGTTCATATTGATGTATTAAAAAAACAGAATGCGGAGTTTTAAAAAATGCCTAAGATGAAAACGAAGAGTGGAGCGGCCAAGCGGTTCAAGAAAACTGCTACCGGCTTCAAGCACAAGTCAGCCTTCACCAGTCACATCCTGACCAAGAAGAGCCCTAAGCGTAAGCGTCAGCTGCGTGGTACTTCATTGGTTGCCAAATCTGATGTGGCATCCGTAAAGCGTATGCTCCGTAAGTAACGCAGCAAACACTCTCAACGGTTTTAAGGTAGAAGGATTAAGGTATGGCTCGTGTTAAACGTGGCGTGGTTGCACGTCGTCGTCACAAGAAGATTTTAAAGCAGGCCAAGGGTTACTACGGCGCTCGTAGCCGTGTATTCCGCGTTGCCAAGCAAGCGGTTATCAAAGCCGGTCAGTATGCGTATCGCGACCGTCGTAACCGTAAGCGTGCTTTCCGCGCACTGTGGATTGCTCGTATCAACGCTGGCGCCCGGGCTAACGGCCTGTCTTACAGCCGTTTGATCGCTGGCCTGAAAAAGGCAAATGTTGAGATCGATCGTAAGGTTCTGGCCGATCTGGCCATGAACGAGCAGCAGGCGTTTGCCGCTGTTGTTGAGACGGCAAAAGCATCTCTCTGATCGCTTAGCTCTTTCATCGATTACGAATCGAGCCGGTGCCAAGCGCAGATTTATTCGCGTATCAGGCGCCGTTTAATAGGGGAAGGGCACGCTCTTCCCCTATTTTTGTTTAAAGATTTCTTTTTTGAAATCCTCATTTCTGGTTTGGAGCAGGGTCAATGGAAAACCTGGAGCAACTGGTTCAGGACGGTTTAACGGCGGTCGAAAAAGCCGACAGCTTGCAGGCGCTTGATCAAATTCGTGTTGAATATCTTGGCAAAAAAGGCGCTATTACCCAGCAGGCCAAAACCTTGGGTAAGCTTTCCGCCGAAGAGCGACCCGCCGCCGGCCAGAAGATAAATGAGGCGAAAGGACAGGTTGAACAGGCGATTAACGTCAAACGCAGCGACCTGGAGCGAGTTGCCATTGAGCAAAAACTTGCTGGCGAATCCATTGATGTAAGTTTGCCCGGACGAGGTCAGGACCTGGGTGGATTGCATCCGGTGACTCGCACACTGCAGCGTATCGAAGAATTCTTCTCCCGTGCCGGCTACACCGTAGAGCAAGGCCCGGAGATTGAGGACGATTACCACAACTTCGAAGCGCTCAATATTCCTGGCCACCACCCGGCCCGTGCTATGCACGATACTTTCTATTTCAATCCCGGTACCTTGTTGCGCACCCATACCTCTCCAGTGCAGATTCGCACCATGGAGGCTGGTAAGCCGCCGTTCCGTATGATTTGCCCGGGGCGTGTGTATCGTTGCGATTCGGATATGACCCACACCCCTATGTTTCATCAGGTTGAGGGGCTGCTGGTTGAGAAAAATGTCAGTTTTGCTGATCTGAAGAGCACAGTAGAGGAATTTCTACGGGTGTTTTTTGAGCGTGATCTTCAGGTTCGTTTCCGGCCATCTTATTTCCCGTTTACCGAACCTTCTGCTGAGGTGGATATTGAGTGGGGGCGCGAAGCCGATGGCAGTATCAAATGGCTTGAGGTTATGGGGTGCGGCATGGTTCACCCGAACGTGTTTGGGCACTGCGGTATTGATGCCGAGGAATATCGCGGCTTTGCATTCGGCATGGGCGTTGAGCGCCTGGCGATGCTCCGCTATGGCGTGAACGACCTGCGTATGTTCTTCGAGAACGATTTGCGCTTTTTACGCCAATTCCGTTAATAACACGTTTTACGGCATCCGAATCAAACGTCGAAACCGCATCAGAACAAGGCATTTACCATGAAATTCAGTGAGCAGTGGCTGCGCGAATGGGTCAACCCGGAAATCAACTCCCAGGAGTTGATGGATCAGATAACCATGGCAGGGTTGGAAGTCGATGGCTTCGAACCTGTGGCTGGCAAATTTGAGGGCGTCGTCGTTGGAGAGGTTCAATCTGTTGAGCCTCATCCGGACGCAGACAAACTGCGTGTATGCCAGGTAAGCGATGGCGCCCAGGTTGTTCAGGTTGTGTGTGGGGCCCCTAATGTACGTCAGGGTCTGAAGGTACCTTTTGCAGTGGTTGGTGCAGTGTTGCCCGGTGATTTTAAAATCCGCAAGGCCAAGCTTCGCGGCCAGCCGTCTGAAGGCATGCTGTGCTCTGAGTCTGAGCTGGGTTTGTCTGAAAGCCATGAGGGCTTGATGGAGTTACCCTTTGATGCACCCGTCGGAGCATCCTTGAGTGATTATCTCAAGCTGAATGATGTGGCCATCGATGTGGATTTGACTCCCAACCGTAGCGATTGCCTTTCAATTAAAGGTATTGCCCGTGAGGTTGGCGTTCTGAACAGCCTTGTTCCAGAGGCTCCGCAGATTGAGCCAGTAGAAGCTGTGCACTCAGAAGTTCCCGATATCCGCGTGGATGCACCGGAAGGTTGCCCCCGCTACCTGGGGCGTATTCTCCGAAATGTGAACCTCCAAGCCGAAACGCCCTTGTGGATGCAGGAAAAGCTCCGCCGTTCCGGCGTGCGTTCGATTGATGCAGCTGTGGATGTGACCAACTTCGTGATGCTGGAGCAGGGCCAGCCAATGCATGCGTTTGATCGCGATGAAATCAGTAAGGGCATTATTGTTCGTATGGCGCGCCCCGCTGAAAAGCTGGTTCTGTTGGATGGGCAGGAAGTCGAGCTTACTGAGCAGACGTTGGTGATTGCCGACCATGAAAAGCCAATAGCCATCGCAGGCGTTATGGGTGGCGAGCACTCGGGTGTAAGTGCAAAGACCCGTGATTTGGTACTCGAGGCAGCCTATTTCGACCCGATAACACTTGCTGGCAAGGCTCGTCACTTTGGCTTGCATACAGACGCCTCTCATAGGTTTGAGCGTGGGGTAGATTACGAGCTTGCCCGTGACGCTATGGAGCGAGCTACCCAGCTGCTGATGGATATCGTAGGCGGTGAGCCTGGAGAAATCGTTGAAGTGTCCAGCGCCAAGCATTTGCCAAAGGCGCGCTCAATTGACTTGCGATCCAAACGCTTGGCGGATGTGCTCGGTCTGGAAATTGACCGCACAACGGTTGAGGAAATTCTTATCCGGCTAGGATTTCGTGTTGATAAACTCCTGAAGGATGGCTGGCGGATTATGGTGCCCAGCTTCCGGCCGGATATATCCATTGAGGAAGACCTGATTGAAGAAGTTGGCCGCATCTATGGTTACAACAATCTTCCGGTCACCGAACCTACGGGCTCTCTCGGGTTGCGTGTAAATGACGAAGCAACCCGGCCAGTGTCTGCCATACAGAATTACTTTGTTTCTCATGGCTACCAGGAAGCGATTACCTACAGTTTTGTAGATCCGAAAGTACAAGCACAGGTGGATCCCGAGCATGAAGGTATTGCTTTGGCGAATCCTATTTCTTCGGATTTGTCCGTTATGCGAACCACCCTCTGGAGTGGTTTGCTGAAAACGGTTGCTCACAATCAGAATCGACAGCAGCCACGGATACGTTTGTTCGAGACAGGTTTGCGCTTTTTGCACGATGGCCAGAGAATTGATCAACAGCCCATGTTGGCAGGTGTTGTAGTTGGCCCCCAATATCCTGAAAACTGGGTAAACGGTCGCAGAACTGCAGATTTTTTTGATGTAAAAGGTGAGTTGGAAGGTCTTTTCAGTTTGCTGGGTATTCAAATCGGGTTTGTTGGCAGCCGGCACCCGGCTTTACACCCAGGTCAGACTGCCGAGCTAATCCGGGATGGGGAGCATGTAGGCTGGCTGGGCACACTGCATCCACAAGTTCAGAAAAATCTTGAACTTAATGGCACCATTCTAATGTTTGAGCTATCCTTGAATTCGGTCATTACGGGATATGTGCCTAATTTCAAAGAAATTTCGAAATTCCCGGAAGTTCGACGGGATTTGGCGATCATTATTGGTAATGATGTCTCGTTTGCTGACGTAGAGCGTGTAGCCCGCAAACATGCCGGCGAGCGATTAACAGCGTTGCGTGCGTTTGATGTTTATGAAGGTGAAAGTCTGGGCGAGGGTAATCGTAGTCTGGCTCTCAGTTTGTTCTGGCAGCATCCTGAACGCACGTTGAATGAAGATGAAGTGCATTCGCTCTTTAATGGTGTTATCAACGCACTGAAGGAAGAGCTGGGGGCAACACTGAGGAGTTGAGACATGGCGGCTTTGACGAAAGCGGAAATGGCAGAGCGCTTGTACGAAGAATTGGGTCTGAACAAACGCGAAGCCAAGGAAATGGTGGAAGCTTTCTTCGATGAGATCAGAGGCGCACTCAGCCATAACGAACAGGTAAAACTGTCGGGTTTCGGTAACTTTGATCTGCGAGACAAAAAGCAGCGGCCCGGCCGAAACCCCAAGACCGGTGAAGAGATTCCGATAAGCGCACGGCGTGTTGTTACTTTCCGCCCGGGACAGAAACTGAAACAGAAAGTAGAAGCGTATGTTGGAACCCAGTCATAACAACGAACTCCCTACGATTCCCGGGAAGCGTTACTTTACGATAGGTGAAGTCGCAGAGCTGTGTGCGGTTAAGGCACACGTACTGCGTTATTGGGAGCAAGAGTTTCCGCAGCTGTCACCAGTCAAGCGTCGTGGTAACCGCCGTTATTATCAGCGTGCTGATGTGATAACCATCAGGCAGATACGCAGCTTGCTTTACGAGCAGGGCTATACCATCGGTGGTGCGAAGCAGAAGCTGAGTAGCCACGAAGTGAAAGACGACACAACTCAGTACAAGCAGCTTATTCGTCAAATGATTACCGAGCTTGAAGACGTCCTGGACGTGCTCAACGCCCCAGTAAAATAGACCGTGTAATTAAGTAGAAAAGCCGAAGCGATTTACCATCACTTCGGCTTTTCTGTATCTTGTATCCGGTCTTAGCCAGATTCGTTGCTTACTGCTTTTTGCAGGTTTTGATGCCGAGCAGTGAATAAGCAGGGCAGTTGCCCAGCAGAGCGGTCGCCAGTGGCACAATACCAATCCAGCCCCAAGGTGTTTGTGGCCCAACAAACACCAACGCCAGAAGCACAATGCCGACAATGGCGCGAATAATTCTGTCCGCAGAACCCATATTAATGCTCATAATCCATTCTCCTGTGTTGGTATGAGGCTACAGTTGTCACTTTAGCCCTCACCGTGAGTCCGTTCAGTGATAAAGTCACACTGACCCCTTCATTATTCAATGCCCATGGAAGAGTTCATGCTACAGCACAGTATTCTGGAGACGTTGCCCCGGGAGCTTCAAAAAGAAGCCCTTGAGAGTATTCAGGTTATGCGATTCCCGCCAGGTAAGATCCTGTTCCGGGCCGGAGAGCATTGCCAGGGCTTGCCCCTGATGCTCAGCGGTGCAATCAAAGTGCAGATGACGGGCGTGTCTGGTAACAGTATTGTGCTTTATCGCATGGGAGCCGATGACATTTGCACCTTGTCTATCGGTTGCCTGATGACAGGGTATGGCTATCGGGCAGAAGCTATCGTGGACGAAGAGGCTGAGGCAGCAATGGTTCCCCGGGGGCTATTTGACCGGCTGATGGACCAGTCTGCCGCCTTCCGTCTTGGAATAATGGAGTCATACGGACGCCGGCTGGATGACCTGATGCTCCTGGTAGAGGAAGTGGCATTTCGCCGAATGGATGAGCGCCTTGAAGAATGGCTTCAGGCTCGCAAAAGCCCAATACACATCACCCATCAGGAGCTGGCTGTTGAGCTCGGCACCGCCCGAGAGGTTGTTAGCCGGCTTTTGAAGGAGCTTGAGCGCAAGGGGCGGGTGAGCTTGGCGCGAGGGAGGATTGATGTCTCAGGTTAAGATTACAAGCGCCCCGAAGGTTTAGTCCGGAGCGCCCAAAGTGCTCAGTTGATCAGGCGAATTCTGGGTGACAGCTTAGCCTCATCCCAGTTAACTGTTGCCGGCTGAGTGTCTTTGCCGGTAAACAGGTGCCCAACCTCTGGTATGGCATAACGCAGATCGCCACGAGTTGGGCGTTGCTGGTTAAACTCCGCATGGCTGATGCCAACTTCCCAGATGTTATCTGAGCCTTCACTCGCCCAGCCCTCTGGGCGCAACTCAACGCGCACTTCGGATCCAATCAGGCTAACGGCTTCGATGCGCAGTGGAAGATTGGCGTGTGCGGCAGGCGCTGTGGCCAGGCGTACTTCATGGGGCCGCAGGTAGAGCTGAGCAGTGCCTTGGTGCTGGATGTCCGGAACTGTTACCCAGGCGCTGCCCTGGCTCAAGGTGCCATGCTTGATGTCACCAGACAGCACATTTACCTGCCCGAGGAAGTCGAACACGAAGCGGCTGTCTGGTCGGGCGTAAAGCTCAGTTGGCTCGTTCACCTGTTCCACATTGCCTTGGCTCATGACCACTACCTGATCCGATAGCTCCAGAGCTTCTTCCTGATCGTGAGTCACGAAAATGCTGGTGAAATGGAATTCATCGTGCAAATTGCGCAGCCAGCGCCGCAGGTCTTTACGCACCTTGGCATCCAGTGCACCAAAAGGCTCGTCCAAAAGCAGAATTTTGGGTTGTGTTGCAATGGAGCGGGCAAGGGCTACACGCTGTTTTTGACCGCCAGAGAGCTGAGCGGGGAAGCGATTGGCCAAATGCGGCAACTGAATCATTTCCAGCAGCTCGCCAACTCGCTTTTGAATCTCTGCTTTGGATGGACGCTGTTTCCGCGGCAGTGAATCCAGACCAAACGCTATGTTCTGTGCCACGGTCATGTGGCGGAAAAGGGCGTAGTGCTGGAACACAAAACCTATGTTTCGGTCACGTACGTGCAGCTTGGTTACATCTTTGCCCGAGAAACTGACTCGTCCGCTATCGGCAGACTCGAGGCCGGCAATAATGCGCAAGAGCGTTGTTTTGCCAGAGCCGGAAGGGCCAAGGAGTGCGGTCAGTTTGCCTTCAGGAATATTCAGAGAGACGTTGTTGAGCGCCTGGAACTTCCCGAAACGCTTGTTGATGCCATCAACAGTGATAGTCATTACGCTGTCTCCTCTGTTTGCAGACGATTCAGGGAGCGTGTCTGCCGCCATTCCACGAAACCTTTTACAGCCAGCGTAAATACAGCGATGCCGGCCAGTAGCGAGGCGCTCGCAAAAGCGCCAACAATATTGTAATCCTGGTACAACAGCTCGACGTGCAGGGGGAGCGTGTTGGTTTGTCCGCGGATATTGCCGGACACTACCGATACAGCGCCAAACTCGCCCACTGCCCGAGCGTTAGTCAGTACTACTCCGTAAATCAGCGCCCATTTGATGTTGGGCAGTGTGATTGTGCGGAATATTCTCCAGCCAGAAGCGCCCAGCACCACACCAGCCTCTTCTTCTTCGCTGCCTTGCTGCTGCATCAGCGGTATCAACTCGCGGGCAACAAATGGGCAGGTAACGAACACAGTAACCATCACAATGCCGGGCCAGGAGAACATCAGCTGCATGTCGTAACCAGCAAGCCAGCCGCCAACCCAGCCGTTACGACCGTAGAGCAGAAGGTATAACAAGCCCGCAACAACCGGAGATACCGCAAACGGAATATCAATCAGAGTGATCAGTAGTTTGCGGCCGGGAAAACGAAAGCGTGTGACAAGCCAGGCCAGTGCAGTGCCAAAAACCAGGTTAAGGGGCACGGTAAGCGCAGCCACAAACAGCGTCAGGCCGATAGCATGCAGCGTGTACTGGTCCGTCAGGTTGTCTGCCAGGGTTCCCCAGCCAGCGCCCAGAGCCTCAACAAAAATCACAAGTAATGGCACGATCAACAAAGCTAGCGCTATGGCGACTGCAATGCCGATCAACAGCCATTTCATTGCCGGGCTATCGCCAACACGCCGGTGCCGGGAAGATTGGGAGGCATTCATGGATTTAGCGCCCCTCTATGCGTTTAAGGTAGCGGGCCTGCCACAGGGTGATTGCAAAAAGCATCACTAGCGACACCATCAGTACCACGGAAGCTATGGCACTGGCGGCGGCATAGTCGTATTCCTGCAAGCGGACAAAAATCATCAGGCTGGTGACTTCGCTCACATAAGGCATGTTGCCCGCAATAAAGATAACGGCACCGAACTCTCCCAGGCTTCGGGTAAACGACAAGGCCACCCCAGTCAGCAGAGCCGGCCAAAGGGCAGGGAAGATTACCCGGCGGAACACCAGGCCATCGCTGGCGCCCAGGCTCACGGCCGCCTCTTCGTCTTCAGGCGCGAGTTCTTCAAGAACCGGCTGAACTGTGCGAACTACAAACGGCAGACTGGTAAACGCCATGGCCACAACTATTCCTACAGGCGTAAAGGCAACCTCAATTCCCAGCTTGCTCAGCCATTGCCCGTACCAGCCATTCTCTGCAAACAATGTAGCGAGAACGATGCCCGCTACAGCAGTGGGCAGGGCAAACGGTAAATCAACGACCGCATCAATCAGTCGTTTTCCCGGAAATTCGTAGCGCACCAGAACCCAGGCCAGAAGTAATCCGAAGATGCCGTTAAACAGTGAGGCCGCCAGTGCTGCAAGGGCGGTAACTTTGTAAGAGGCGACTACCCGAGGGTCAGTGATTACAAACCAGAACTGATCGAAGCTCATGGCAGAAACTTCCATCACCAGCCCAGTGAGTGGCAGCATCAGGATAAGGCTGATAAACAAAAGCGAAATACCGAGGCTCAAACCGAACCCCGGTAGTACCCGCTTGCTGCGGTTTCCGATCCGTGGCCAGCGCTGAGAGACTACAGCGCCGGCCTGGTTAGCCGTGGACATGAATTACCGCCGGCGTTGCAGTTGGTCGAGTTTGCCGCCACTGGCAAAGTGCTCTTTGGTGGCGTTTTCCCAGCTGCCGGCAATGGCATCGATGGGCAGCAGTTTTACTTCAGGAAAGCGATCTGAAGTTTCTTGCTTCACGGTCTCGTTATGAACCCGATAGTTGAATCCAGCCAGCAGGCGCTGGGCGTCTTCACTGTACAGGTGCTCAAGATAGGCTTTCGCAAGATCCTCGGTTTTGTTCTGCTTCACGTATTCATCGATCCAGGTAACCGGGAACTCTGCCAAAAAGCTTACTTTTGGCGTTACAACTTCATATTCACCATTGTCGTAGCGATCTGCCAAATTCAGTACTTCTGATTCAAATGTCAGAAGAACATCACCAATTTCACGCTCAATAAATGTAGTGGTTGCACCACGCCCGCCGCTGTCGAATACCTTTACGTGCGAAAGGAAATCCTGAAGGAAACTATCAATTTTTGTCTGGTCGTCGCCAAAGCGGTCCTGGGCGTAACCCAGGGCAGCCAGGTAAGTGTAACGGCCGTTGCCTGAGGTTTTCGGGTTGGGCATAACCAGGGCCACATCTTCTTTAATCAGGTCGTCCCAGTTTTGAATGTTTTTCGGGTTACCCTTGCGAACCAGAAACGCCATGGTGGAGTAGTAGGGCGAGCTGTTATTAGGCAGACGCTCGGCCCAGTTCTCCGGAATCAGGCCGCCACGAGTGTGCAGGATATCGATATCCGTAACCTGGTTGAAAGTCGCTACGTCTGCTTTCAAGCCCTGGATGATGGCCTGTGCCTGCTTTGAGGAGCCAGCGTGAGACTGGCTAACTTCAAGCGTTTCACCGGTTTGCTCTTCCCAGTACTGGTTGAAGTGCACGTTGTAAGCCGCAAACAGTTCCCGGGCAATGTCATAGGAGGTGTTAAGCAGCTCACGATCGGCGGACACAGCCGGTTGTGCAAAAAGTGAAGCGCCTAGCGCAAGACCGGTAACCAGGCCCTTGAGTTTACTTGGCATGACAATCCCCTAAACCAGATGATTTGATGGTGGGTAATTTACCAAAGTCATCTTAAGTCTTGAAAGAATATAAAATGATTTATTCAGATCGATATGGAATAAGCGAGGGTGTGTCAGATATAAAAAAAGGGCACATCCAAAGATGTACCCTTTTCGTGATATTTGGTCGGGACGGTAGGATTTGAACCTACGACCCCTTGCACCCCATGCAAGTGCGCTACCAAGCTGCGCTACGCCCCGATTCGCTAATTTATGCCGTTACAAAGCTTGGCTTTGATGGCGTGTGCCGCGGAGACTTAAAAGAGGAATCTCAGTGGCTTAGCGGGAGCGAAGTCTACACTAGCCCGGATTGAAAATAAACAGGCATTGTCGAATTCTGGTTCGAATTTTTAGCGTAGCTTGGTTTCTCTGAGTTTTTGGATGAATTCTGGTGGATCAAAGCTTTCTGCCTGTGAATCGGCCCAGTATTTATCGAAGACAGCCATGCCGGTTTTCCCTTCAAGCAGAGCGCCAGGGGCAAGGAAGGGGAATAGGTCGATGTACGAGTGCACTACTGTTTTCGATACCCGGCGAACTATGTGTTCGGGCCCGAGTTCACCAGGATGGCGCAGGCCAGAGGCTTCCAGCATGTTTTGCAGGGCATCCAGGGTGTTCTTGTGAAAGTTGTACACCCGCTGGCTTTTGTCTTCTACATCAAGCTTGCTACTCCTTCTGGGGTCCTGGGTTGCCACCCCGCTGGGGCAACGGCCGGTATGGCAGTTCAGGGCCTGAATGCAGCCAAGCGAAAACATGTAGCCCCTTGCAGAGTTGCACCAGTCGGCGCCGAGGGCCAGAGTACGGGCGATATTAAAGGCCGAGGTGATTTTGCCAGCTGCGCCTATGGATATGTCTTCTCGTAGATTGGTGCCCACCAGCGTGTTGTGTACGAGGAGCAGAGCCTCTGTCATGGGGGTGCCAATGCGATTGATGAACTCCAGTGGTGCTGCGCCAGTGCCACCTTCGCCGCCATCAATAACAATAAAGTCGGGTTTACGACCGGTTTCGAGCATGGCTTTTACAATGGCGAACCACTCCCATGGGTGGCCAATGGCCAGTTTGAAACCCACAGGTTTGCCGCCGGACAGATCCCGCAACTGATCCAGAAATTCCAGCAGTTCAATGGGGGTTGAAAATGCCGAGTGCTGTGATGGAGATACACAATCCTCTCCCACAGAAACTCCTCGGGCCTCTGCGATTTCCGGGGTTACCTTGGCGCCAGGAAGAATACCCCCATGGCCAGGTTTTGCACCTTGAGATAGTTTGACCTCTATCATTTTTACCTGGTCGAGCGTCGCATTCTTCGCGAACATTTCAGGGTTGAAGGTTCCGTCTTTGTGTCTGCAGCCGAAGTAGCCGGAGCCGATTTCCCATACCAGGTCGCCACCGGGTTGTTTGTGGTAGCGGGAAATAGAGCCTTCGCCGGTGTCGTGGTAAAAGTCGCCCATTTTTGCGCCCGTGTTCAGGCTTAGAATAGCGTTGGCAGAAAGGGCGCCGAAACTCATGGCGGAAATGTTGAAAACACTTGCGCTGTATGGCTTTGCACAGCGCGAGCCAATCAGCACGCGGAAATTACTGTCTGGTATTTTGGTTGGGCGGAGGGAGTGGTTGATCCACTCGAACCCATCTTCGTACATTTTCAGTTGTGAGCCGAATGGCCGCTTGTCCAGCACATTTTTTGCCCGCTGGTAGATGAGCGTGCGCTGGTCCCTTGAGAACGGCTGCTCATCGTTGTCGGACTGGATAAAGTACTGGCGAATCTCGGGCCCTATAGATTCAAACAGGTAACGAAAGTGCACCATGATGGGGTAGTTTCGGCTGATAGTGCGTTTCTTTTGCAGCAAGTCGTAGGTGCCAAGTATCGCCAAAGCGCCGAATATGCCGGGGAAAAGATAACCTGCTTCGAAGTATAGGCTCAGGGAAAGCGAAACAAGAAAGCCTGCAATACTTAAAGCGTAAGCTGAGTACCGCATCGGGAATGTGGTTGTTTTCTCCATGAATTTCTCACTTGGCTCAGTAAATACTGTGAAGAGGGTGCATCAATCGGTTGGTCTTCAGTATATCCATGCGGTCCGTAACTTATAGCCGATTGCATGAGTTTTTTGCTTTCAAGTTCGTTGTTTGGTCTATGCTGAAAGAGTACTAATAGCGCTTTTGATGTTTTGAGCTCAAAACATTAATATGGCGCGCCTGTAACATTTGAATCCAGATTATTACGAATTTTCGATACCAAATTCAAAAATCAGGAGGCGCCATCACGTGGGCGACGTAGTTAAAGACGAGTATCAAACAGATTACGTAGCCGGCCAGGATAATGTAAGACCATTCGGGCTGGATCTTCACGCACCGGTATTTCCGATCACGGCGGTATTGGTTGTGCTTTTTGTGGTGGGGACACTCATGTTTCCTACCGCTGCCAACGAACTGTTGGTTGGTACGAAGGACAGCATCATTGAAAACTTCGATTGGTTCTTTTTGCTAAGCGCCAACGTGTTTGTGATTGTATGCATTGCATTGATTTTTATGCCAGTGGGTAAGATTCGCTTGGGCGGCATGGATGCCAAGCCCGATTTCTCTACCATTTCGTGGTTCTCAATGTTGTTCGCAGCAGGCATGGGTATTGGCCTGATGTTCTGGGCAGTGGCAGAGCCAGTGGCTTATTACACTGACTGGTTTGGCACACCGTTTGGAGTGGAGGCGAACACGCCTGAAGCGCGTAAGCTTGCTATGGGCGGCACTATGTATCACTGGGGGCTTCACCCATGGGCGGTTTACTCCATTGTTGCACTGTCTCTGGCGTTCTTTGCGTATAACAAGAACATGCCGCTGACCATCCGCTCCGCGTTTTTCCCGTTATTGAAAGACAAGGTTTGGGGCTGGCCGGGCCATATCATCGATACACTGGCAGTTGTTGCCACAATTTTCGGCTTGGCAACCTCCCTGGGATTCGGTGCTCAGCAAGCGGCTTCTGGCCTTAACTACCTGTTCGGTATGGGTTCCGGCATCAACGTGCAAATGGCGATCATCGTTGGCGTAACAGCAGTTGCGCTTCTGTCGGTACTGCGAGGCCTGGATGGTGGCGTTAAAGTGTTGAGTAATATCAACATGGCACTTGCTGGCATTCTTTTGTTCTTTGTTATTTTTGCCGGCCCCACCATGAGTATTTTGCAAAACCTCTGGGCGACGACATCCAGCTATGTGGGGAACGTAGTGGCCTTCAGTAATCCGTTCGGCCGTGATGACGAAGCATGGATGCGCGGCTGGACTGTGTTTTATTGGGCTTGGTGGATTTCCTGGTCACCTTTTGTGGGCATGTTTATCGCCCGGGTTTCCAAGGGCCGTACAGTTCGTGAATTTGTAACGGCAGTTCTGATCATCCCTACCGTTATTACGGCAGTGTGGATGAGTTCCTTTGGTGGTGCGGCGCTTGAGCAGATTGATCAGGGCATTGGTGCGCTGGCAGAAGATGGCATCACAGAAGTATCCCTGGCGATGTTCCAGATGTTTGCAAACCTTCCGCTGACTGAGATCCTGTCGTTTGTTGGCATTGTGCTGGTGCTGGTGTTCTTTATCACTTCATCGGATTCAGGCTCACTGGTAATAGATAGCATCACCGCCGGCGGCAAAACCGATGCACCTACAGCACAGCGTATATTCTGGGTGATCATGGAGGGGGCCATTGCAGCGGCACTGATCTTTGGTGGGGGTGCGGATGCGTTAAGCGCTATCCAGGCGTCTGCAGTGAGTGCGGGCTTACCGTTCACCGTGATCCTTCTGATCATGACCTGGGGCTTGCTGAAAGGTCTGGCTCATGAGCGCAAGTTGCTGATTGCACGAGGTGAAATGTCATAGGAAGTGACACATAAAAAAACGGAGCCTTGGCTCCGTTTTTTTATGTTCGTTGTATTCCGTTCAAAGGCTCGCGAAGTTTTTCATAGCGTAGTTCGCGCGCTCTCTGGGTGTGAAATGAGGGCGCTTGAGACGCTCAACAGCGCGCAGCCTGGGCAGCAAACCGCGGCCATTGGCCATCTGGATAGCCAAGCCTGGCCGTGCATTCAGTTCAAGAAGTTGTGGGCCATGCTGAGCATCCACTACAAGGTCAACGCCCATGTAGCCCAGCCCTGTTGCCTCGAAGCAGCGTGAAGCCATCTCCAGCATCTCATCCCAGGCTTCAATTTGGATGTTTTCCAGGGGTAAGCCGGTATCGGGGTGAAGTTTAATAGGGCGGTTGAATTGTACTGCATTCAGGCTTTTACCCGTGCTCAGATCCAGGCCAACACCTACCGCACCCTGGTGCAGGTTTGCTTTGCCATCAGAGTCGGTTGTTGCAAGGCGCAGCATAGCCATCACCGGGTAGCCCTGGAATACGATTATACGTATGTCAGGTACGCCCTGGTGTGAATAGCGAGCCAGCGATGGGGCAGATTCCACCAGGTCTTCAACAATAGCCACATCCGGAGTGCCAGCCAGTGAGTAAAGGCCGGCCAGAATGTTGGTCAGGTGCCGCTCAAGTACAGAAGCCCCCACTCGCGCACCGGATGCCTTTACAAAGCTATCTCCGTCCCGGCCAGTGATCACTGTAATGCCTTTGCCGCCAGATCCTTTGGCAGGTTTGATGGCGAAACCCGCAAGCCCTTCTGCCATTTCCCGAAAGCGAGAGATCTCGTGTTGTTGTTTTACAACCTGCAGCAGCTTTGGGGTTTTCACATCATACTCGGCAACGGCCAGCTTCGTTTTGAGCTTGTTGTCCACCAGCGGATATGATGAGCGCTCGTTATAACGGGCAATGTAGTCAACGTTGCGCCGGTTCATGTTAAGCATGCCCAAGCGATTCAGTGCGCGCGGAGAGATCCAGTCCATATCAGTCGTAGACCTTCATTGGAGTAAAGCGTCTGAGTTCGCTGAGCTTGTAGCCGGTATATTGGCCCATCAATAGAATCAGTCCCAAAATCGAAAAATGCAGCTCCGGGAAGTTGAATGTCAGATGGCCGGCCAGGGG
The DNA here is from genome assembly GCF_031631795.1 of Marinobacter xiaoshiensis. Taxonomy (NCBI): domain Bacteria; kingdom Pseudomonadati; phylum Pseudomonadota; class Gammaproteobacteria; order Pseudomonadales; family Marinobacteraceae; genus Marinobacter; species Marinobacter xiaoshiensis. Next base: position 93,377 of record NZ_JAVMBO010000018.1, on the reverse strand, counting down.
CGCGCTCATCAGTAAGTAGGCGCAAATAGCAACAAACAGGCTGCCAGAACCTTGAACCAGAACCTCCTGGCCGCCTTCTTCTTCCCAGAGAATGGACATACGTTCGATAGTCCAGGCGATGATGACCATCGGGAAGAAGGTCACTGTCATGCCTGTGTTAAAGCCCATCTGATAACCGAAGATACTGAGGCCGGCAGTTATGAAGATAACAAGGATGATCAGGGCTGATATGCGTGATACCAGAAGCAAGTTCAAACTGGAGAGATAGCCGCGCATTGCCAGTCCAATGGCAACCACTGAAAGGAAAGCGACGAGGCCAGGGACCAGAGTGGTTTGAACGAAGGCAACTGCTATCAACACCGGCATGAAGGTGCCTGATGTGCGAATGCCGATAACAATACGCATAAATGCAACAACAAGCGCGCCGAGCGGCAGTAACAGAAGCATGCGGAACATGCTTTGTTCTTCAATAGGGAGTTCATAGAAACTCAGGAAGCCCAAGCCATTGCCGTCAGATTGCATGGCGGAAAGCTGGAGTGCCGGGATAGTTTGCCGAAGTATGGAGAAGCTGACTTCGGAGTTGTCACCACCCACAACGTCGAGCAAGGATTCTGAGCCCTGGCGCCAGAGTAACAGATCTTCGGGAATGCCTTGGGCAGCAGTTTTCGGGTTCAGAGTAAGCCATTTTTCGCCGTTATATATCTGCAGAAAAGGTGTTAGCTGTTGCCGGCGCCGAGCATCCTCAAGTTTCAGGCCATCGGCCGTGCGAGCAGGAATCCCCGAGTGGTTAAGCATGTCTACCAGTAGCTGCAGATAGTTATCTTCAGACACAAGAAGCGTTGTGTTCTGAACGCGGGTATCTGGCTGCATCAACCGGATCAGTTCGCGGGTCATACTTTCAGGTGTGCTTGAGCGAGCTTCTGCCTGGGCCAGAATTTCACGCACAGCTGTCGCCTGGGGTTCTTCCCAGAACAGTCGGCGGGTTTTTGGTGGTTGGGCGGGGGGAGTTTGCTCTGCGCCCGGGTCGGGTATGAACTGCGCCTTGAAGTACAAGGTTTGCGGGCCAGCAACTTCGCGCTTCGTCCACTCTGCACGCCGGCTACCCGCTTTATCAATAATCGAAAACCCGTAACCTGGCGAGGCAGCTTGCTCGGTCAGAATCCGGAATCCGGGCGGATGCTCAGGCACATTCAAGCTTGCTACGATTGGTTGATTTGATCCATTAAAGTCTACCCGGGCCTCAACCATCCAGACTGGGTGCTGTTCCCCGGTGAGCCAAGGAATTCCCAGTTCAACGTTGCGCCAAATGGCAAGTGAGATACCCGCAGTAATCAGCAGGAAGACAGCAATATAGAATGGCAGGCGGGAGGGGCTAGTCACGATTATTTCCCGTTGTCGTTATCTGTGCGAATGGAGTCAGGCAGTTCCGTTACGTACTCCTTGCCAACATCAATCAGCATGACATCCCGGAGAACGTTGCGGCCAATGAGTGCCTGGTACGTGAGGTTGCTCCGGTCTGAAAGCGTAAACTCTGCTACCTGTTGATGGTCACCAATGGAGAATTGTAGTTCTACTACTACGCGCCTTTCTGCGCCATCTGCACTGGCCTGAATTACTTTTACGCGCCGGGAAATCTCTTTCTCAAGGGTAACGAAATCTTTTGTGCCGGGAACTGGAACATCAAAACGCACCCAGTTGCTGCCGTCGCGTTCGAAACGGGTAATATTGCGAGCATCAATGGAGGACGTTTCAGCACCGCTATCAATGCGGGCTTTGTAGATCAGCCCGGGGCCGGCCAGATAAAAGTTCTCTACTTCGCCAACGATTACTTTCCCTTTAAGTCTGTCAGCCCGGCCTTTCGATCTATCGGTAGCGGGGCAGGCTTTCTGCGCAGGGATGGGGGGGCAAGAGGGCTTCGCAACTTGCGTTGCAATGGCATCCAGCACCTTTTGTGTTGCGACTTCGTTCTGTTCCAGAATCTTGTCGTGGCGAATCGTTGCGTTGTTTTCCATAGTGACCAGTGTCGCGCGCTGGGTCTGAACTGATGTGTTGAGATCGCCAAGATCGGATTTTGGCACCATGAAATACCTGTCTGCCGAGCAACCCGTCAGCAGAGCAGTGCCTGCTAAAACCACAACGGATAACGTCGATAGACCAGCTCGCAATTGTTTGGAACGCATTAAAAACCCCTGAGCCGGTTGCCGGTCACACCTGGAATAGAATGGGTGTAACAGTCATAAAAAAGATTAACGGAGAATATCCGGGGCAGGAGTATACAACAACCGACGTGTGTATTTGTTTTACAGTTGGTTAAGACGGATTCGCTATCTGCTCTGGCTGCTGCTTAGCGGAACAGAAAGTGGCTGGTGCCCAGAACCTCATCGGAACGTAAATATTCCTGAATCACCGGTGAGCAGTTGAGGTAAAAAAGAAGCAGCTCCTTTTGAATGTCCTGATCCTGAATCCGCGCGGCAAACACAATTAAATCGCGAATAGCATCGTCAGAGGCGGCATCCGACGTTTCGGGGCTCTTGCCATACCGGTTCTTGAGCAGGAGCGTGAGTCGTTCAAGGTGGAACTCGCCAGTGTGGGTAATGTGAGGCAGTAATCTGAAATCGCCTGAACCATAAAAATGAGGATCGCCTTCTCCGCACTCATTATAAGGGCTGTCGGTCTGTCGGAAATCAGCGCCCAGCTTTCGCCAGAGTTCTTTCAGCATGATAAAGGATCCAGTTTGGTTCGGTGTCGGCCCAATAAGCAGTTAACAAAGTGTAATCCGCCAGTTTTGGGCGACATATACTCTTTTAGTGGATATTACGGTGCGCGTCCATAGTCGGATTCGAGCGCATTACCAAATTGCCAAACAGTCGTGATGTACGCCGTGCATATGCCTCATGGCAAAGACTGCCGGCGAAAAGGTTATTGCGTTCCTATAGAATGTAGTGCGTGGGTAAGCTCACGTTAATCCGAACAAATACTGAACCAACCAGAGGAGCTTTACCTGTGCCCGAGGCCGTAAGTGAGTTTGCAGTATCCCGGCCAGAGATGTTGGTTGTATTGGTTACTCTGTTGTTTGCAACTCTGGTTGTTATTGTTGGGCTCATGGCAAAGGCAAGAGCGGAAAGCAAGGCGGCTGGCCTGCAATCTGATGTGGCGGCCCACAGCCGGAGAATTGAAGAGCTTTCAGAAGAACGCCAAAACCAGCAGTTGAAAATTGACTCCCTCCGGAGTGAGTTGGGTGAGACCCGAGCTTTACTGCGAGAGCAGCAGGTTGTGCTGAAAGAGGAGCGGCGGTCTGCTGCCGAGAAGCTTGCGTTGCTGGAACGCAATCGGGATGCGCTGAAACAGGAGTTTGAAAATCTTGCCAACCGGATTTTTGAGCAGAAGAGTGAGCGTTTCACTCAGCAAACCCGCACAAGTATTGATTCCCTGCTCAACCCGTTTCGGGATCAGTTGCAGGACTTTCGGAAGCGGGTAGAAGATGTCTACACCACCGAAACCCGGGATCGACAAGCGCTTCGCAGCGAAATTAAATCGCTTCAGGACCTTAATCGCCAGATTACTGAAGAAGCTGCCAACCTTACACGGGCGCTTAAGGGCGACAAAAAAATCCAGGGCAACTGGGGAGAGTTGATTCTGGAGCGGGTTCTGGAAAAGTCCGGGCTGCGTAAAGGTATTGAGTACGATACCCAAGGCAGTTACCGGGATGCAGAAAACCAGCTGCTCCGGCCGGATGTGGTGATACACCTTCCGGATAGCCGAAATCTGGTGATTGATTCCAAAGTTTCGTTAGTGGCTTATCAAACATGGACTACGGAAGAGGACGATAGCGCCCGGGAGGAGGCCCTTAAAGAACATGTGGCAGCCGTGCGCACCCATATTCGCACTCTGAGTGAAAAAGACTATAGCCAGTTAAGTGGCTTGCACTCGCCGGACTTTGTTTTCCTTTTTATGCCTATAGAACCGGCTTTTGTGGCAGCTTTTCAGCAGGACGAGAACCTTTTCTCAGAAGCCTTCGAGCGAAAGATTATTGTAGTAACACCTACAACGCTGTTGGCGACCTTGCGTACAGTTGAAAATATCTGGCGGTACGAACGCCAGAGCCAGAATGCCCGTTTGATAGCAGAGCGCGCGGGCGCTGTTTATGACAAACTCAGGGTGTTCGTAGAAGCCATGGAGCGCCTGGGCGGGCAACTGCATACTGCTCAGGTTACCTACGACTCGGCCATGAATACGCTCACCAGAGGCCGAGGTAACCTTGTTTCACAAGCCAACCGGTTTGTGGAACTTGGTGTGCGGGTGAAAAAAGAACTGCCGAAGGCTGTCATGGATCAGGCCGAGGTGGATTTTGAGCAGAACGTGCCCCGCGAAGAGCCGGGTTCGGAAAATCAGGCAATCGGTGCAGATAACGATCAGGAGTAAGTACCATGGCAGTACGTTTTGGGAACAGCCGTTTACCCGCCTTGGCATTAAAAGGCCGGCAGCTGGCCAAAGTGGCAATTATTGCTTCGGCCTTGCTGGCAGGGCAGGCTGCCGCACTGGCACCGGAGCATGAAACCCGTCGCTTGATGCTGGCGACTGAAGAAGCAGTGGCCGCAGAAAACTGGGCTGAGGCGAGTGAGTATCTTAATCGCTTGCAGCTGCTGGATGCAGAAAAGCCCGCCGATTACTTCTACTACCGTGGCAGGGTAATGCTTCAGTCTTCGCACCTCAATGAGGCGCAAGCCGCACTCGAGGGCTATGTCACCAAAGCCGGAGCTGACGGTAGTCATTACCAAAGCGCCTTGAAACTGATTACCGATATTGAGCGGGCGCGGAAAGAGAAAGCTCTTACCCCTCAGATTGAAGGTGAGGCTAAAGTTGCGGTGATTGAGCCGGCAGGAGATAAGCGCCTTGAGTCTCTGCGCAAATTGTATCTGGCCGATACGGACCGCGAAGCTCTGGTATTGCACCTCAATAGCCTTTTTGGGGTTGCTGGATGGCGGCAGGACCAGGCAATTGTTCGACTTGATCGGCCAGCGGATATTGAATATCGCCTGAGCGTTAGCGGTGATGCAATCGCCTATCAGGAAATCAGGCGCAATAGCTCTGGCGGCGCCACACGGATAGCTGGCCAGATTCCCGTGTATGGGGTAAACCCTCAGGTCGAGTGGCGGTGTGACACAGCTCTGGCGACCTGTTGGGTGTACGATCCACGAGATGGCTCCCGCTTGTTCCAGCTTTCACCGAATCGCAGCCAGGCAGAAGAGATTGCCCAGACTCTGGGGCGACTGATTCGCAACCTGCAGGCCCCCTCCGGCTCCTAGCTTTCGGTTTTGAGGTTACCCCGCTCGCCTTCACGATAGGCACCCGGGGTAACCCCTGTCCATTTCTTGAAAGCCCGGTGAAATGTTGAGGGCTCTGTGAACCCGACTTTTTCTGCAATATCGTTAATAGACAATTCCTGCCGGCTTAAATAGTAAATTGCCATATCCCTACGCAGTAAATCCTTGATCTCCTGAAACGATGTGTTTTCCTGCTTCAGTCTGCGACGCAATGTTTGCGGGCTGGTATGCAGTTCGCTGGCAATCCATTCGAAATCGGGCAGGGGCTTTGAAAAGTCCCGACCAATGAGCGCCCTGATTTTTCCGGTAAATGTATTGCTCTCATCTGGGCGAGATAACAGATCTGCTGGTGACGTTTTCAGGAACTGCAGGATTTCCGGTTTATCCCTGATCACCGGTGCCGACAGAAAACGTTTATCAAACGTAAGGGCGGTGGAGTCGGAATCAAACTCGAGGGGACAATGGAAAATATGACGGTATTCATCGCCATGAGCGGGCCGTGGGTAATTAAACTCGGCTTTTTCCAGCTCTACCGGTTGGCCTACCAGCCAGCTGCCCAATCGATGCCAGATAACCAGAATGCTCTCGCGCAGAAAATAGTCGGGGTCGTGAATCTCGCCTTCAATGCGGGACACCAGTCGCACTTTTTGACCACCGGTTTCCAGCTCCATTGTGGCCATGGGATCAAATAGCCGGGAAAACTGATACGCGCGGCGATAAACTGCCTCAAGCGTAGGGCAGTCGATAACCAGCGCACACATGGTAGCAAAGGTGCCGGCTCGGGCTCGCCGTGGCCCCATGCCCAGAAACTCATCATCCATGCGGTACCAGGCAATCTGTAGCAGCGAACTGAATTGATCGCTATTGACCCGAGCCATCTCAATGCGCAAAAGATCAGGTGATATGCCTGCATCCCGAAGCATTTTCCCGGTATCAAGCCCCAAACGCTCAGCGCCAGACAGGGCAGCCTGCACAAAGTGCCGTGAAACTGTCAGATCAGACATTAATTTCGCCATTCCATAAAAACCAGACCCATCATAAAACCCCCAAGCCACAATGCAACCGAAGCCATTGTAAGAATTGGCTAATTGTAATGGCGTAACCTGCGGTTGGCCCTTATGGCAAAACCGGGCAGCATGGGGAAAGCACGAACAACCTATCACAAACAAGGAGAACACTATGGCAGGTCCGTTGACCTCGATGAAAATTCTGGACTTCAGCACACTGCTGCCCGGGCCATACGCCACCATGCTTTTGGCAGACATGGGCGCAGAAGTGTTGAGAGTAGAAGCGCCAGACAGGGTAGACCTTACCCGAGTTATGCCGCCTCACGATGCGGGGGTAAGTACAGCTCATGCATTTCTTAATCGTGGCAAGCAATCGCTAGCGCTTAACCTGAAAAAAGAAGGCAGCAAAGAGAAGATTCTGGAACTGGTGAAGGATTACGACATAGTGATCGAACAGTTCCGCCCCGGCGTTATGGATCGGCTGGGCATTGGTTATGAAACCCTGAAAACCATCAACCCCAAGCTTATATACTGCGCCATCACCGGCTACGGCCAGACTGGCCCATATAAAGACCGGGCAGGGCACGACATAAATTACCTCTCCATAGCCGGCGTGAGCAGCCATTGCGGCCGTGAAGAAGACGGCCCCCCACCTATGGGTATCCAGATTGCCGACGTAGCTGGCGGCTCTCACCACGCGGTGATGGGCATACTGGCAGCGGTGATTCACCGCCAGCAAACTGGAGAAGGGCAGTTTGTTGACATTAGCATGACCGACGCCGCCTTCGCACTCAACGGCATGGCCGGTGCCGCTAACCTGGCTGGCGGCCAAGAGCAGAAGCCTGAAGGCGCCATGCTCAACGGTGGCTCTTTCTATGACTACTACAAAACGCAGGATGGCCGTTGGCTCTCCGTGGGAAGCCTGGAGCCACAGTTCTCCGCAAGACTGTGCGACATTCTGGAGCTGGCTGAAATGAAGAGCTTTGCCCTGAGCCAGAACCCGGATCACCAGAAAGCCTTCAAAGCTGCGCTCAGTGAAAAGATACAGCTGAAAACTCTGGAGCAGTGGCAGGCTATTTTTGCTGATGTGGATGCTTGTGTGGAGCCGGTTTTGACGATTGCCGAGGCGGCTGAGCACCCGCAGTTGAAGGCCAGGGATATGGTGATTGGGGTTGATCGAGGCGATGGCACACTGCAGAAGCAGATTGGGTTTCCGATTAAGTTTGAGAAGACGGGGTGTGAAGCTTCTTTTATTGGGCAAGTGTTGGGGGCTAGCAACGATACTGTAGGTTAAGGTTAAAACTAAAAGCCCAGACAAAAAAACCTCGCCATGTAGGCGAGGATTTTTTGTCTGGGCTATAGCCTTGAAAATCCAAGGCTATAGCCTGACCCCAGTAAAGCTACTTATTGGGGTTGGCTGGCCATAATCAGTTCGTCGGGTCTCCATTTACAACGACAGGTGCTGCGAGAGCGAACTCAATAGCTCCACCGTCAGAGTTAAAGAACGAGATGATATTCCTAGCCATGTCGGCGAATACAGCCTCTTGTATCCCGGCTTCGGGTTTGATGACTGTGTTGTGGGAGCCTGCACTGAAGCGGACAGCAGCGTTGCCCGTCACTGGGCCGTCTGCGCTATAGGCGGTTGCTTCTAGCAAATCAAGTAAAGGCTCTGTACCTGCGAGAGGAGCCGGCAGAGCTTGTCCCAGTGGACCAGTGTAACTCCCCGCATAGAGCTCATCTGCTGCAACTGGAACCGTTTGATCCTGAGTTGCGGGGTCAGAGCCATCACCATAAATCTCGTTGGCATACACCGGTGTTCCCTGCGATGCGAGATTTTGCGCAAAGTTGATTGAGTCTGCGGAGTCCAGGGTTGTTTGCGCAATGGTCAAATAAAGCTCAAGGTTTGATTTGCCTTGTGCCACACCCTTTTTCGCTAGGCCGCCTAAAACCGTTGGTCCAATATTAGGCGAGTTCTCCAGAAGCCGTGCTATACCGCCCCCTGATGTTACGAGAGCTGCAGCTTTGACGGGATTCAGTTCAGTGTTGGAGTCGCTAGCTGCGGCTTTGTTGTTGGTCGCAACGAACGTAGTGCCGACTATTCCACCCAGAGAGTGCCCAACAAAGTAAACCTTTGAAGGATCAAGATCTGGAGTGCCATCGCCATCGAAGTCGATTGTTGCGATCGATGCGTTAAGGTTCATCAGGTCAACAACAGCCTGTCGAGCGGCATCACGCGGTAGAGGTAGAACCGCCAGGTTCAGGAAGTTTGCTCCTGAGGTACCGTTGGCACTGGCTCCATAATTAATGGGGATTATTTTGCCTGTTGCATTTGTCGCATATCCGAAGTGGCGCTCCTTAAGGTCGGCAAACGTCGGATGCGCTTTGAAAGCGGGCTCATTGTTCGGCGTGCCAGCATCGTAATCAACACTCAATCCTAGGAATGGGTTTGCAGACTGATCACTGGCTAATAGCGGTGCTACTCCATGCAATGGCAGATCTATTGCTAACGTCGCATAACCGGCGCCGGCAAGCTGGTTTCCAAGCGTGAGCGAATGGCCACGTTCGCCAAAAATGCCGTGTTGGTAGATGACAACTGGTAATCCGCTAGCGCCAGTTGAGCCGGCACTGCCAGCGCCTGCTGGGGTCTGTAGCAGCACGGGAGCCTGTACGTCAGTGCCGCCAGTTTCGCCACCAGGGAAGGGGAATCTGTAAGTTACTTTGTCAGTCGGTGGTGTAACACCTCCGGGAATTGTCTCGTTAGCCTGCCAAGCAGTTGTCAGAGCAGAGGGTGCATCGATGTCTGAAGAGGGTACCTGAAGGTAGTAGGGAAGTTCAATTTGACCCAAGTGGATGTCAGCATTTATGGGGAGGCCAAAAGCTGCTGCTGGCTTGGCGTTACCGCCAGCTGTATAGAATGCTGTGTCTCGTTTTTTGGGCTGCGGGAGCGCGGCCTCCAAGATTGCTTCGGTGCCTCCGGCAGTTTGGGCAAACGTTACGCTATTACCACAGTCGTAGCCCCCAACCTGAGCGTTGGTAATGCTACCTTGACCGATTAATTCGCTCACTGTAGCTACTACTGTTTGCGCTTTAGCCTTCAGGGCGTTTTCGGGAAGCTGTCCGAAGCTAGTTATGTCTGAATCATAACCAGGAGCGCCGGGAGTCAGTTCTGGGATAAAGGAAGGCGTGTTTGGGGTCGTGACGGCCCCAATCAATGCAGTGTTCAAGCAGAGATTTTCAGGCGAAACCTGATTGCTGGGGTAACCACCACCCACTTCCATCGCAGAAAGCGTTAGCTGGCCTGTGACCAATTTATATATGGCGTCTTGTTTGGCTGCGGTTATTAGGCTTTTCTCAAAAAACGAAGCCGGGTTTGCAATGCTGTCCAGAACGGCGCTGGTGCCGCCAGTGGTTGCAGTGTAGGCCAGAGCCACGTTGGTACGATCAATGACAGGCAGACCCTGAACTTGGCGAGCTTGGTTGGTGGCGGCATTAAAGTATGCTTCAGCCAATGATTGCCAACCTAATGCTGCATCTCGAACCGGGGCAAGAGCACCAGGGTTCCCAAGAACGGCTTCTTTGTCAGCAACGGTTGCGAAAAGGGGATCTTTGATGATTTTTTCATCATTTAGATCTGTAATGCTGTCCGTCACGACTACTAAATAGCGTGTTTGCGGCTTGAGAGGTTTTAGCGGTGTAATACGTAGAAAGTTTGCAGTGCCGCCATCAAGGCCTATAACCTCAGCCCGGAAATCAACAGGCGTAGCCCCCGCTGCAATCGCTGGAATTGGAATTTCTACGCTTTTGGTTTGCGGTAGCTTAGTAGACGGATTGATTCTGGCTTCACCTTTAACTGGAGTCAGCTCGTCACTGCTAATGCCATCAGCGTAATCTGCAGGTTCTAAACCATCTTTGACATACAGGGTTGTCGAACTAACAGCATCACCACCTGGATAGGCCAGTTCGAGTAAAAATACGTTTTGCTCTGCATTAGGCACCCCGGGAGCAACAAACTGAGTGTCCTTCACAGACGATTCTTTAATTGAGCCTTCAAAAGGAATGTCGATTGGTGCGACTGTTGAAATGCCGTCCAAAAAGCCAAGCGCATACGTTCCAGGGTTAAAGTCGGGGGCAGTAATGTCAGTGACTTTGCTGTCACCGAAAGTGCCATCCGCTACGGTTGGGTTGTCTTCTGCATTGCTCGTTGGCTGAAACAGCAAGTCACTTGGAATTGGTAATACTTTGGTAACTGGGTTGAACTTTGGCCAGGTTTTACCATCGATGGCCGGATTAGAAATTTTATAATCCGGATTAGCATTCGCCCCTTCGTCACCGCCGCTGAGGCAGCCTGTTAGCCCAAGGGAAGACGCCACGGCAAGACTTATTAGAGTTTTCTTGAACATGGGTGGAACCTTTTCCTGTTGTTGTATCGTTATGTTCGGCAACTAACGGGGCCGGTCTGAAGCGGTAAACCCGATGTCAGTGGCCTGTTCTGCATAAACGGTTGTCTGAAATTGTAGCCAGCGCTTTAAGCCAATTTCTATATCTATGACTATAGCGACACTAAAGCGCGTGTTGATCAGCCAAAAGTGTGATTCTTGCTGTTTGGATCCTCCTCGCACAAAGGGGAACTTGGCCTTTATGAAAAATAGATGGCTGTACGACGTTTGTCGAGCCCAAGCTGACGATATCCGGGGGTTTTTACAAAATGTGGCAAATGCCCGCCAGAGCAAGACAACTGGCGGGCGAGAGGATTATTTAAAACGTGAGAAATCCGGTTTGCGCTTTTGCATGAAGGCTCCGAAGGCTTCTGCAGCTTCTGGTGATTTCAGGCGAGCTGAAAACAGTTCACCTTCGGCCAGCATGGTTGCCTCAAGTTCCTGTTGGATGGGCTTGTTGAGAAGCATTTTCGTTGCCCGAATGGCAGCTGGTGCCTGGTTTACGAGCTTTTCACAAGTTTCCAGCGCGGCTTTCTCGGTGTCGGAGGGATCGCACACTCTATTAATCAGTCCCAGCCGATAGGCGTCTTCCGCGGTGAAGGCTCCGCCCAGCATCAATAGCTCGGCTGCCCGTACCCGGCCGACCCAGGAAGGAAGTAAAAGGCTTGAGCCACCCTCAGGGCACAGGCCCAGGTTTGCAAAGGGCATCTGGAAGCGAGCGTTAGTGCCTGCGAAGACGAAATCGCAATGCAAAAGCATAGTTGTGCCAATGCCTACGGCTGGGCCATTTACAGATGCCACGACTGGCTTTGTCGCTTTGGCCAGCAACATCAGGAAGCGGCCTACAGGCGTTTCTCTGAAGCTGCCTTTCAATCCGCTGGCGAAATCACTGAGGTCGTTGCCGGCGGTAAAACAGTCTTCACTGCCAGTAAATAGTACGCAGCGAATGCCGTCATCGGATTCGGCTTGCTCAAGCGCATCGCCCAGTGTCGTGTACATGGCGTGAGTAAGAGCGTTTTTGCGCTCCGGGCGGTTAATGCGAACAGTCAAAATCTTGTTGTTGATTTCGGATTGAACAAAGTCTGTCACTGTCTCTCCTGGGGTGCTTCCTGAAGTGGTTTTTGTCATTTGGTTAGGATGATACCTTTTTTCAGGTGATTGTTAAGATAAAAGCTTTGCCTTTTGCCCAATCCCTCGCGCTCGCGAATTTCTGGTAAACTATGCCTCCTGTTTTTTGACGATCCGATCATAACGATACCAACCTGATGAGGCGCCTATGACCACCGTAATCCGCCAGGATGACCTGATTGAAAGCGTAGCGGACGCGCTGCAGTTCATTTCTTACTATCACCCGAAAGATTTTATTGACGCGGTGCATGAGGCTTACCAGAAGGAAGAGTCCCAGGCGGCCAAGGATGCCATGGCGCAAATTCTGATTAACTCGCGCATGTGTGCTCAGGGGCATCGCCCGCTGTGCCAGGACACAGGCATTGTGACCGTGTTCGTCAATATCGGCATGAATGTTCAGTGGGACTGCGAGATGCCACTGGACGATGTAATCAACGAAGGCGTGCGCCGCGCCTATGCCAATCCGGACAACGTACTGCGGGCATCGATTCTTGCAGACCCGGATGGCAAGCGTCAGAACACTGGCGACAACACGCCTGCAATCATTCACTACAAAATGGTTCCCGGCGACACGGTTGAAGTTCATGTGGCAGCCAAGGGCGGTGGCTCTGAAGCCAAGTCGAAGTTCGCCATGCTGAATCCGTCCGACTCGGTAGTGGATTGGGTTCTGAAAATGGTGCCTCAAATGGGTGCTGGCTGGTGCCCACCTGGTATGCTGGGTATTGGTATTGGTGGTACGGCTGAGAAGGCCATGCAGCTGGCAAAGGAATCCCTGCTGGACCCAATCGATATCCACGATCTGCAGGCACGTGGTGCCTCCAATCGCGCTGAAGAACTGCGCCTCGAGCTGTTCGATAAGGTGAACGACCTTGGTATCGGTGCTCAAGGCCTGGGTGGCCTGACGACTGTGCTGGATGTGAAGGTAAAAGATTACCCGACTCACGCAGCAAACAAACCGGTTGCGATTATTCCGAACTGCGCGGCGACTCGACACGCGCACTTTACTCTGGATGGCACCGGCCCCTCTTTGCAAACACCTCCGAGCCTGGAAGACTGGCCGGAAATCACTTGGGAAGTGGGTGAGGGCGTGCGCCGGGTGAACCTGAACACCATTACACCGGAAGAAGTAAAAGAGTGGCAGCCGGGTGAAACCGTTTTGTTGTCTGGCAAGATGCTGACCGGTCGCGACGCAGCCCACAAGAAGATGGTGGATATGATCAACGCTGGCGAAGAATTGCCGGTGGATCTGAAAGGCCGCTTCATCTATTACGTGGGCCCGGTTGATCCTGTACGTGAAGAAGTGGTTGGTCCTGCAGGCCCCACTACTGCAACCCGTATGGATAAGTTTACTCATACCATGCTGGAGAAGACTGGCCTCACCGGCATGATTGGTAAGGCTGAGCGTGGTCAGGTAGCTATCGATGCCATCAAGGAATTCGGCGCGGTGTACCTGATGGCTGTGGGTGGCTCTGCTTACCTGGTCTCCAAGGCCATCAAGCATGCCGAAGTGGTCGCCTTCCCGGAACTGGGTATGGAGGCTATTTACGAGTTTGACGTGGAAGACATGCCGGTAACTGTGGCGGTGGATTCCAAGGGTACGTCGGTTCATCAGACTGGCCCGGTGGAATGGCAAGGGAAGATTATTGCTGCGAAAACCGTCTGACGTTAGCTGAGTTATAAAGCCGAGGGTCAGGTTTCACTATCTGGCCCTCGGTTCTCCCTTCCTGATTTCTCCGCCGTTAACTCGAACAGCTGATGTTCATGTGTTTGCCCCAGTCCGGTGGCAGCGCAGCGTATTTTTCATAACCCGGTTGCTCGTCGAAGGGCTTTTCCAGAACCTTGAGTAATTCCTTCATGGGTTCAAAATCGCCATTTTGAGCTTCCAAAATCACTTTCTGCGCGAGGTAGTTCCGCAAAATGTATTTTGGGTTCACCCTGCGCATCTCATATTCCCGCTCATCCCGGGCGCGGGTTTCTTTCTCAAGCCGTTCCGCATAACGTGCGAGCCATTCATCAGCTACTTGGCGATCCACAAACAAATCCCGCAAGGGCGCATGACCGTGGTCATACAGGTTTGAGAGAGCGCGAAAGAAGGTTGTGTAGTCGGCATGGTGTTCGTTGAGCATGCTGAAGGTGTCCATTACCAGGCTGAGATCGCCTTCGTCTTCCTGGGCCAGGCCGAGCTTTTCCCGCATGTTCTGTAAGAAGCGCCCGTTGTACGCGGCTTCATACCGCTGTAGCCCTTTTCGGATGGTATCTTCGTCCATCACCGGTAGCAGCGCATTGGCAAGATACTGGCAGTTGGCAAAGCCGACTTGTGGCTGGCGGTTATAGGCATATCGACCGCCCTGGTCAGTGTGATTGCTGATGTAACCGGCATCAAAATCGTCCAGAAACGCGAAAGGCCCGTAATCGAAGGTGTCGCCGATGATGGACATGTTGTCGCTGTTCATCACGCCATGGCAGAAGCCTACGGCTTGCCAGTCTGCGATCAGTCTTGCAGTACGCCCCACCACTTCTTCAAACCAGCGTGCATGGCGTTCTTCCTCGGGTAGTTGAATCAGGTGTGGGAAGTGCAGTGATATAACGTGTTCCAGCAGGGTTTTTATCGCTTCCGGGCCTTCATGGTGCGCTGCAAACTCGAAGTGGCCAAACCGGATGTGGCTCTGGGCGACTCGCACCAGTGCAGCAGCAGTTTCGATGGATTCTCTGCGTATCGGATCCCGGGCGCTGACCATAAACAGGGCACGGGTCGTTGGAATACCAAGCCCATGCATGGCTTCGCTACACAAGTATTCGCGAATGGTAGAACGCAGAACTGCGCGGCCATCGCCAAAGCGGGAGTAGGGGGTCGTCCCCGCGCCTTTAAGGTGCCAATCCCATCGGCGGTCATCGGGGCCTATGGTCTCCCACAACAGCAGCCCGCGGCCATCACCTAAATCCGGGTTGTACATACCAAACTGGTGGCCGGTATATTTCATGGCAACCGGGTCCATGCCTTCAAGCAGCTCTGCACCGCCCCCGATTTTTGCCCAGTCGGCTTCGTTGGTAGCGTGGAAGCCCATTTCCTGCGCCAGCTTGTGGTTGAAACACGCCATTTTGGCGTCTTTTAACGGAGTGGGCTGAACGCGGGTGTAGAAGCTGTCTGGGAGTTCCAGGTAACGGTGCTCTACACGAAAACCATTGCTGCTCATATAAGGCCTATACTCCAAATCGATAAGAATACTTGCAAACTATTAACTAACACCGGGAATCAGCTCTGCTTGTGAATGCGCTCGAAAATACTATCGCCACTTTAATAGACCAGGAAGGTCTTCCTGAAAGTTACGCCAACACGGTGCAGCAGATCATTGTGCCTTTGGTGCATTATGCCTCGCAGCTCTATAGGTCGGCGCAACGAACGCTTGTTTTAGGTATTCACGGAGCACAGGGAACGGGCAAATCTACCCTCTCCCTGTTTATGAGAGAACTGCTCTCAAAACACTGGAACTGCCCTACAGCTTGTTTCTCTCTCGATGACATCTACCTTACCAGAGCAGAGCGTTGGGAGCTTGCGGAGCAAGTGCACCCATTGCTCATAACCCGAGGGGTGCCAGGCACACACGATCTTGAGCTTGGTCAGCGGGTAATAGATCAGCTCCGCTCAGCGCAACCGAAGGATGAAACGGCCGTCCCTGTGTTTGATAAAGCGATGGATGACAGGGCGCCCGCAGATGATTGGCCAGTATTCAAAGGCAGGCCGGCTGTCATTTTGCTGGAAGGCTGGTGTGTGGGAGCCGTAGCGCAAAGCAAGGAGGCACTTATAACGCCCGTGAATCTATTGGAGGAGCAGGAAGACACGGAAAGGGTATGGCGCGACTTCGTGAACCAATGCCTGAACACCACTTACAAGGATTTCTTCAGCCAGCTGGATAGCCTGATTATGCTTAAAGCGCCTTCCATGGAGAGCGTTCTGGAATGGCGCACCTTGCAGGAACACAAACTGGCAGTGCGAATTAGGACAGCAGTTGCAGCTACTGATAAATCGAAGCAGTTGCAGGTTATGAGTGATGATGAAATCGCACGGTTTATTATGCACTATGAGCGGATAACCAGGGCATCTCTCGCGGAAATGCCCGCTCGTGCGGAAGTAGTGATAGGCGTATCGGAATCTCATTTCCTTAGCTTCAAAGTCGAACCACCCATCCACATGGGGTATCCTGATAGGCCCCGCGATTTATAGCTGGATATTCAATAGCTGGACACCCAAGAGTGCCGAGATTCGATACATGATGAAAGCAATCAAGATAGTCGGTGATTCCCTGGTGTGGGAAGACTATGCGAGCTTCGATGATTTGCCTGCAAACCACGTAGAAATTGATGTTGTCTGGACTGCCGTTAACCGGGCTGATTTGTCTCAGCGGGCGGGCGTTTATCCTCCACCTCCCGGAGCATCGGAAATTCTAGGGCTGGAAGTCAGCGGCCGTATTGCAGCCATAGGCGAAGCCGTAACGGGCTTTGAAGTGGGCGATGAAGTTTGTGCGCTTCTGACGGGGGGAGGCTACGCAACCAAGGTGTTGGTTCCCGCAGCTCAGGTGTTGCCCATACCCAAGGGGTATTCGTTGCAAAAAGCCGCAGCGCTTCCGGAGGTGTTTGCGACGGCTTGGTTGAACCTATATCAGGAAGCCGACCTCAGGCCCGGTGAGCGTGTATTGCTGCACGCGGCAGGAAGCGGCCTGGGAACCACAGTTATTCAGATAGCAACAGCGTTTGGTAATCCGGTGTTTGCCACTGCAGGTGACGACGACAAGCTGGAAGTGTGCCGTAAGCTGGGAGCAACGGGCACCTGGAACCGCAAGAACGGGTCGTTTGTGGATGCGGTGAAAAGCTGGGGCGGCGTGGATATGGTGCTGGATCCAGTCGGCGGAGGATACATTAAGGATGATCAGAAGGTCCTGAGTGCTGATGGCCGCATTGTTCTGATCGGTCTTCTGGGAGGACGTTTTTCGGAAGTCGATCTGGGCCTCATGCTTATGAAGCGCCACAAGCTGATCGGCTCGACTCTGCGTTCCCGTTCAGTCGCGGACAAGGAGCGTGTGATGCAAGATTTGTATCGCCATGTTTGGCCGTTGCTGGTTGCCGGGCAGATTGAGCCGGTGATTGACAGTGCCTGGCCCATTGAGCAGGTTGAAGACGCCATGGCTCATGTGGAAGCCAACAAAAATACCGGGAAGGTACTCCTCCAGATAGGGGAATAGCCTTCCCGGCGTTATGCGCCGGTTACTTTAATCGGCGATGTGCACCAGCTGCTTGCCGAAATTCTTGCCCTTCAGCATGCCTTTGAATGCCTCAACAGCGTTTTCGAGGCCTTCAGCAACCGTTTCGCGGTACTTGAGTTGGCCTGAGGCAATGCGGTTGGTGAGAATGTCGGTAATTTCCTGGTGTTTGTCCTGCCACTCGGTTATCAGAAAGAAACGGTGCTCCGGAACCGGGTCGAGGCGCTTGAGAATATCAAACGGTGTCTCTACCTTATCTGTGCTCTTGGCGTTGTAAGCCGAGACGAAACCGCAAATGGGCACCCGCGCTCCGGGGTTCAGTAGTGGCGCAACGGCTCTGGTTACGTCACCACCTACGTTTTCATAATAAATATCGATACCGTCGGGGCAGGCGGCTTTCAGGTCGGCTTCCAGATTGCCCGCTTTGTAGTCTACGCAGGCATCGAAGCCCAGCTCGTCTACCACATAGCCGCACTTCTCTGACCCACCTGCAACACCCACCACGCGGCAACCCGCAAGTTTGGCGGTTTGACCAACTACTGTGCCCACGGGGCCAGAAGCTGCGGAGACTACCACCGTCTCGCCGGATTTCGGTTTTCCCAAGTAGGTTAAACCGCAGTAGCCGGTGCGACCTGGCATGCCTGCGACACCCAGATAGGTTTGCAGCGGAACGCCCTCTTTTTGATCGATTTTGTACACCATCGACGCATCTGCGGGGAAGGTGACATACTCCTGCCAGCCGGAATAGCAGGTAACCAGATCGCCGACTTTAAGCTTGTTTGACCGGGACTCAACAATCCGGGCCACGCTTTCGCCCACAATGGGGTCGTCTATCGCAATGGGATCCATATAGCCTTTCGCATCGTTCATACGTGGGCGCATGTACGGGTCCAGCGAAAGCCATAGCACCTGTGCAACCACTTCGCCCTCTTCGGGCATACGCACTGGGCGCTCTTCTATTGCCAGATCGCCCTCCTGAATTTCGCCGTTGGGACGCTGCTTCAGCACAATGGCGCGATTTTGGTATTGGCTCATGGTGTTTCCTCTGTTTATGCATGGTGGAGCGCAACTTGAGGGGCGGCGGTCTTGGGCCGGCTTTTCATTTAGGTTGCGTAAAGAGACCAGATTAGCTTGAAGGAGAACAAACTTGTGGTCAAGCTCTCATGTTTCTGGCCGTACCGGTTAGCGGGGTTACATTCCGGAATCGGGGGGTTATAATCGGGCACCGGCTCAGGACGAGCATGAATAACACATCAATCTTCAGGGACAGAAGACATGCCCCAGGCAAGCGGACTGCAGTTTACCGCCCGTGTTGGCGAACTCCCCACTGATCTATTTTCCGTTGTCGGCTTTACGCTGACAGAGCGGCTATCCGAGCTTTTTCACGGCCGCCTTGAACTGGCCAGCATCGACCCGGATATAGATGCATCCGAAGTGCTGGAGCAGCAAGTGGATCTGGTTGTGTGGCAGGATGGCGTGCCCCATCGCCGCTTCACCGGGGTAGTTAATGAGTTCGCCCGAGGCGATTCCGGCCACCGCCACACCCGCTATGAGATCGCTATCGAGCCGCCTCTGTGGCGCTTGGGTCTGATGCACAACAGCCGCATCTTCCAGACTCAAACTACAGACACCATCGTGCGTACCCTGCTGGAAGAACGGGGTGTCGTGGATTCCGTGTTTGATCTGAAACGCGCCCCCCAGGAACGGGAGTATTGTGTACAGCACCGGGAAAGCGACCTGGCCTTTATCGGGCGACTGGCTGCCGAAGAAGGTTGGCACTACCGCTACCAGCACGGCAGCGTGGATGGCAGCGAACAACCCGGCCTGATTATTGCCGACCACCACGGCGATGCACCAAAACTCGACGCCGCCGAATACAACGGCAAAGCCGGTGGCAGCACCCAACAACCTGCGGTATTCCGCTTCCGCTACGAAGAACGGGTTCGCGCCGCTTCTGTAGCCACCAAAGACTACACCTTCAAAAACCCCGCCTACGCCCTGATGCACGAACACAGTGCCACCAGTGCCAATCAACGGCAGGATTACCAGCACTTTGATTACCCCGGCCGTTTCAAAGCCGATGCCAGCGGCCAGCCGTTTACCGAAGCCAGGCTGGATGCCCTCAGAAACGACGCAAGCACAGCTCAAGGCGAAAGCAACCGCCCTGACTTCACCTGCGGTGCCAAAACCGAACTCACCGAACACGACAACTCCAAACTGAATCGGGACTGGCTACTGACTGCCGTCACACACACCGGCAAACAGCCCCAGGCCATGGAAGAAGAGGGCGGTTCTGGCCCCACTACCTACCACAACACCTTCAGTGCCGTACCCGCCGACAAAACCTGGCGGCCAACGGTTAGCCATCGCCCACTCATGGACGGCCCGCAAATCGCTCTGGTGACAGGCCCGGAAGGGGAAGAAATCCACTGCGACGAATTTGGCCGGGTAAAAGTACGCTTCCCCTGGGACAGATACAGCAAGAACGACGAACACAGCAGCGCCTGGTTGCGCGTAAGCCAGGGCTGGGCTGGCGGCCAGTATGGCTTCATGGCCCTGCCCAGAATCGGCAACGAAGTGATCGTCTCCTTCCTCGATGGCGACCCGGATCAGCCCATCATCACTGGCCGCACTTATCATGCGACTAACACGCCGCCTTACCCGCTGCCAGAACACAAAACCCGCACCACCCTGAAAACCCAAACCCACAAGGGCGAGGGCAGCAACGAACTGCGATTTGAAGACGAGGCAGACAAAGAACAGGTCTACATCCACGCCCAGAAAGACCTGGACCTGCTCACCGAAAACAACCGCAATGAAGTCATAAAAAACGACAGCCATCTGACCGTTGAGAATGACCGCTTCAGCCACGTAAAAAGCAACGACCACCTCACGGTAGACGGTGAAAAACGCCAAACCATCGGAGCCGACTGCAGCCAGACCATCGGCGGCACCCTGCACCAGAAATCCGGCAGCGCCACCCTCTGCGAAGCCGGGAGTGAAGTTCACCATAAAGCCGGTGCCAAAGTGGTTTTGGATGCCGGCGCCGAAATCACCATCTCCGGCGGCGGCAGCTTTATCAAACTCGACCCCAGTGGAGTAACGCTGAGCGGGCCGGGGATAAAGTTAAATTCTGGTGGGGCGCCGGGGAGTGGCTCAGGGCAGGCGGTCGTTACTCCGGAACTCCCAGCAGTACTTGGTATAGATGGTGCGGCAATGCCACAGCCGCCGGAACTGGCGATGGTGGGCCAACGCAAAAATGCCTCTCCTGACCAAATGGAGGTTGATCAGTTACCGGGCACAGATCGAAAGCTGATCGTCGATGTGATTGGTGGGCATAACAGCGGGGCAGCAATTGAGGTTATCAAGGATTCTTCAGAAGGGGGCAAAGCGTGACAGGTTCTGTGACTTTTACCGATGAATCCAGGGAACGTTCAGTTCGTCGCAAAGCGGAATACGACGACAGTAATCCCCATGACCTGGTGCTTACAATCAATAAAAGGGAAGGGGGGCAGATTACTATTCCGCTTCTGAAAAATGCCCGTTCGAATATTGAACGGGAAGAGTTTCAGGAGAACACCCTGTTAAGAATTAAACCCCTTGCAGAAATCGAAAGCGCACTGCCTGTTTCTACAGGTTATGGAGCTCCAGTCTATCAAGGCAAGGCTGTTGCGATGCTCCGGCCAGGCTACTTGTATGTGTTTCGCCGAGGCAGGCTGTGGCGTGAGCTGGAGATTGGGCCAGACTCAAAAGTGAGTGATGTTGATCTCACGGCTGTCCAGAATGAAATTGATAACCCGAAGAGTAAATTACGGGTTGAACGCCCAGCGGAAGGTGAATGGTTCGACGATGTACTCGTACCCGTATTCCTGCAAGGGCAAGCGGTTATGCACGACTTCCGCATGGCGTACAGTGAGGTGCAATGGGACTGGAGCTATATCCAGAAACTGGAGGCTGACGATAAGGCCAGGAATGCCCGCACAACAGGCATTGGCCATGCCTGGGCTGTAACTGCCGCAGAGGGCATCAGCTTCAAGACCGGGTTTCCGGCTTCCAGGGTTGAGGATTTGCCGGAGCTGCGGGCAAGGGATCTCGGCATTGAGCTAATGCTGGAAAATCCGCGAGATTTTACGCCAGCCTTCGAAACTCCATCGGATTCCGAGCTCTGTGTAAAACTGGCCGCCCGCTTGCGTGAAGCTCAGGAAGAAGGTGGGCAGCCCGTAGAGCTTGATATCAGCTGTGATCCCGACAAAGACCGGCTGGCCGACCTGAGAGGGCAGAAAGGGCTAGCTTGTATTGCCTTGCCAGACCCGCTTTTCAAGCTGCGGCATTCGCTTGCTCAGTTGCATTTGGCTTTGCATTATCTTGATGCGATTGATGTGTCTATTCAGAAAAACCCGATGGTTCATTCTGCAATGCTGATCCGACAGGCGGTTTTTGATCCGCAAGCAGGTGGTAAAAAACCATCATTGGCAAAGTATGCAGAAGCCATAGACCGGCAGAAGTTAGATGAAGTGTTGCACACGTCTGAAAAGAATCATGCCATTCGCATCATTGAGCAGCACGCCGAAGACCTGATAGCCACGATCAAGATAGGGGAGCTTGATCCAATTTTTGAAGATTACCGGACATGCAGTGATCATGCGATCTGTGAAGCCTATTTGTTGGTGGCGGATAAACTCAATGTCTTGCAGCAGATCCCCGGCGTGCTTAAAGCTCAAGGTGCAAGCAGTGATGTCGAGGTCTTAACCGGATTAAAACAATGGATACTCAGGGGAAGTTTTCTAGCTGATTGGTCACCGCAACCTGATTCTGAGAGTTCAACTGATGAGAAGGGCGAGATGCCGTCTCCTTATGAACGCTTGCGAGCGCTTGCTGATGGGGGCGTCGAGATTGATGAGGCACTGCTAAACCGCCTGAATACGCAGTCTCTCGTATATCTGGAGAAGCAGCTGCAAGAGAAAACAGAAGGCGGTGATAGCGTTATTAAGGATATTTCCAATGCGGGAAGAGTTGGAGGGTTAGTATCCGGTGCTTTGTCAGAGTGGAGTTCCGCGATATTGGCGGTATGTAAGCGTCTGATGGAGGATGGGAAAATTCAGCAAGTTGAATTGCAGAGAGTTATGCAGGCCGTTTCATCGAACCTCGCGTTAACTGATCCCGAGCTGAAAAGCATTAAGGTGATGGATCGGGCTGGAGCTCTTATCAGCGGTTCAATTCTAGGTGTGAAAGGAAATGGGCTCGACCGGGGATTAAATGATTTTGACCACACAGAAGGCGTGCTCACCCGAAAAAAAGACTATTTGTATGCGGACCTATTGGACAGTTCTGATGAGGTAATTGCATCAAGCAGCCCCACACGAGCCGCTGATGCTTTGGAGGAAGCTGTTAATAAGGTAGCTGGTGGAACCATGGTGTTCTTTGCGCCCGAAGCCCAGAAGCTTAGCCTGTTGAAGGTGGATTTTGCTAAGCGTGTCGGGAAAGTTGTGGATGGGCCAGCTGTGTCCCGTGGGCTGGTGATTTTGGCAGCGTTTAATATCTTTTTGGAGTCGCAATCTTTATGGAAGACATGGAAACAAAATGATCAGGGTAGTCTGGCGCTAGCGATCACAAGGACATTCGCAAGTGCAGGTGCTGACCTGCTTGCGGCATCATTAAAATTCAGCGTGGTACTTGGCGAGAATACAGCTCATAAATCAGGCGTTTATAGAGTAGCAACACGCCCGTTATTTGATATGAAGAACTTGGTACTCGTCGGTAGCCGATTAAAAGCATTGCAGGCTACCACATTGGTGCGCACGGTCGGGCTTGCAAGCTTTGTCGCGGGTGCCATTGGCGTTGGAATAAGCTATTGGGAAATGCGAATTAGCTTGTTAAACAAGGATTTCGATGCTGCAACTGGCCATTTGATTGCCGCCACTGGAGGATTGGTGTTTCTAGCATCCCCTCTCATGGCGACTCTGTTGGCTATACCGGGCTGGGGCTGGGCGGTATTGGGAATGTCGATGGTAGTTGGAGGTGGGCTCTTTGCAGATTCAGTAGCAGACGATTCATTTGAGCAGATCTTAAAGCGTGGTCCTTGGGGCGTCTACCCAGACAGTCTGCTAACTCAGCAAGACGACCGTGCTTATTATAATCAGTTGCTAACCCTGCTTTCACCGATAGAGGTGACGGCTAAAAAGTATGCAGATGTTGAGCCAGACCCAGCACTATCTCCTCGGAATTATTCCCCCCGGCCGGATGATTATGTGATAACCCTGCAACTCCCTCTCGTTAGTCGGTTGAATCTTTTCCATGGAACCGAGTGCAGAGCTGATCTACCTGCTAGGCCGTTAAATATGGTCGTTCAGGAAGTTGCTTATCAATCAATTAATGCAAGTGTTGTTGCTCCGGGATCGGTTGCGCCGGTTAGCAGTACTTTACTCCTCAAAGCTACACCGCTGACGAATGTCGTGGCTAGGCAATCCCTACCGAATCAGTCCGCTGTTCGGTTTCTGGTAAAACGCGAGCTCAGTGACAGTGAATATCGCAGCATACTCTATCAACAGTCGGTGGAGACGCGAGTACGAGTTGGGCTTCAGGTTACTTTGGATACCGAGCTTGGGCCGCTGGTATTTCCTGCGCCCGTTTATGGCGATTACGAACCATATAATATGACCAGCCACAGTAGCCCACCACCTAAGGATCGGACAGCATTGGATCCTCATTCTCAGCCTAAATCCCCTTATTGGTTTTTCACAGAGGTAACCGCATGAGTAACGAACAAGCTGTGCCTGCGTATACGCACATGGCTTTCAGGGCCTCGGCTATACACCCATTACCGGCAAGTTCAACAAAGCGCACCCGTATTGGCGAAGAGCTACAGCCTGTTGGTACCTACGTGGGTGCCATCCCGTACCACGGAACCATTCAGGATGTTGAGGCACTTCAGGATCATGAAAAGACTGACCCGGAGTTCACAGACAAAGACTGGTGGTGGGATCACCATAAAATTCGGTTTTTGAATGGAAAGCTAGGTCTCAAATTCCTGTTATTAATTATTCCTCTCACTTGGGTGCTTTTTTTATGGTTCAGCGGGATTGGGGTGATCTGTTGGGGGACAATAAAAATACTTGATCAACCCGGAATTTCAGACTTTAGTGCCATAGTTGTGATGGTTGTTGGCTTTATTCTGACTTTATCCTGGTTTGCTTTCGCAATTTGGATCACGCCAGTCACCACCAACTGGCTAATGAGCACCGGACTCGGATTTTTTCTCAAACCTTTCGAAAAAAACATCCATAAAAAACTGGACGACACCCTCGAAGATGGTTGCAGTGAATTCAACCGCCTCACAGGCCAGGTTCGCATTGCCCTCGGCCGAAAGCGCTTTTTCGACGCGCCTTTTGTGGAGTTTGATGCCTATGTTGAGCGGGTTGTTCAGCAAGGCGGTATCTTCTATCGACTCATGTTGGTACACCGCTACACCCAGAAAACCTTCAACAAGACCGCTTTCAGCACCATTGAAGCGGAAAAGCACGAAGTTTTGGCCCTGTGGGATATGCTTCAGCGCTACATGGATGTGACCCAGCCCTTGCCGGATACACCGCGTCTGGAACCCTTTCGTCACCTGGATCCGGTCACTGCGGAACATGATAAGCAAACCGGTCGTAACCCCCGTTACTGGCGTGACCTTGATCTGGACTCCTGGAAAGACGGAGAGGGGTGGCGGGAATTATATCAGCGGCAAAGACAGTATCCGTGGGGCAGCCGGGCTTGCAAACTTACGCCACAACTGGGCAGGATCTCGATGGAAGAATATCGCCAGAAACGCCCAGCAGGCTCCTGGCCAATTTGAGACAAAGAGCCCGCTAATGGCTTGACCTTGCGGCCAGGAAACTAACCATGGCCGGCGGGGAGCCTGAGGGTCTTGCCAGACAGAGGGAATTCAGCGGCGACGCACGGAGCAATACGGGAAACAGAGATTAAAAATTAACTCAACTTCAGGGAAGGTGAAAATGAGTGATTGTGTAGAAGCTACATGCACAGCCTGCGATGGCAGGAATCAACTTACTGCGGGTCAGATGGAAGTGCTTGGGAAATCCGAGCCTGTTGAGTGTTCCCAGTGTGGGGTACTGGTAAAGATTAAAGCGGATGCCGAATCAGAGCTAAAAGCAAAAGTATCGGTTTTAATACTCACCATTGGGGCGGCAACGGTTGGCGTGGTAGCGCTGATCAATATATTTGGTGATGCCGGATTTCCTACTTATTTTGTGGCGATTCCATTCATTTTGATTTCAGCAATCATGAGTTCAGCGCTGAGCGGTGGTGCTGTTCAGTTACAGAGTGTTGACGCTTCTGGTTGATGGGTATCCCCCTCTGGCTGGTGACCGCCTGATCGCCGAAGAAACTGACGAAAGGCTGTCTGGAAGTTGTGCTGAGTACCTGGCCTGGCTGGCGCATGGCCAATTGGATGTTACAAGGAGAGTAGACAATGGACTATCAAATCAAAGAACTCATGAAGCAGGGGCTTAGCCGAAATGAAATCTTCGAGCAGCTCAGAAAACAGTCGGGCAACCAAATGCGCTTGGCTAATAAGATTGCAACGTTCGAGCCTGGCTCATCCTCGAGACGAACTGTCCTGCTTAATCGAGTCCTCCTTACTCTCTGTCTGCTTCAGGCGTGTTTCGGGATCTGGGTGATATACTCCAACGTGGTGCCGATGGATGAAGAGTTCGGTTGGCAAGGAATCGTTGCAACGTTCATTTTGACGATCTTCTATTTTGTCGGCCTGTTCAGAATGTCTTTTACCGGGTACGCCTCATTTATTCTTCTCTGTATTAGCGTTGCTGCTGGCTATGTCTATTTCTTCAATTATTTCCCGGTTGTTTCAGTCGTGGGTGTTCTGTTGGCGATTTCAGGAGGTGCGCTTTCGTATTCAATAAAGGTTCGACTGTTTCCTCACATGGGATTTATGGATGTGAAGAAGGATGAAAACGGAACGTACATTTTCGAATGATGCTCGGAATCGGTGCTCGGAGGTCAGGGGGCAAGTAGCTCACTGACCACTCCCCCTCAAACCTTTAACCCGCTGCTCCAACATCTCAGCAGCCGCTTTTTCTGCCGAAACCGGCTCGCCAGCCACCAATTCGATTCGCGACCAGAAACGTTTCGGAAGGTGGCTCAGCGCCGGCCCGCCGCAGTGGCTGAAAAAGCTGCCCCATAGCCCCCGAAGTGCCATGGGCACAACCGTTACGGGCCTGCGCTGGATGATAATTTCAACGCCGTTTTTGAAGGTGCCCACTTCGCCGTCAGATGTCAGTTTTCCTTCCGGGAATATACACACCACGTTACCCGCATCCAGTTCTTCGTCGATGCGCTCAAAAGCAGCATCGTAAATCTCTGGTACTTTATTCCTTGGGCCGATCGGAATGGTTTTGGCGAGCCTGAACAGACCGCCGAGAATGGGCATTTTGAAAATTTGGTGGTCCATCACGAAACGAATGGGTCTGCGCACTGCGCCAGCGATGATCAACGCGTCCATGTAAGTCACGTGGTTACAAACCAGCAACACCGGGCCGTCATCCGGAATCTGGCGAAGGCCTTCATGGCGTACCCGGTAGATAGTGTGTGACAGCACCCAAACGATAAAACGCAAGGCGAACTCAGGAACCTGCTGATAAACGAAGCCAGCCACGATCAGGTTCATGATGGAGAGCACCAGAAAGAATTCCGGGATACTCAGCCCGATCACGCCCAGCATTAAAATACCCATACCAGCGCTGACTACCATGAATAGGGCGTTGAATACGTTTAGTGCCGCAATTACACGTGCCCGTTGGGGTTCCGGGGTTTGCTGTTGTACAAAGGCATATAGCGGAACGATAAACAGGCCGCCAAAGAAGCCGATGCCCAGAAGATCAATGGCCAGTTGCCGGTGCTGGCTGTCGGTGATGATCATCCACCAGTCGGTCGGTACCGGATTGGCGGGCATATTGAAGTACAGATCAAGCCCGAACAGGCTGATGCCCAGCGAGCCGATGGGCACTATGCCCAGTTCTATCCGATGCCCGGACAGCCGTTCACAGGCAACTGAGCCCAATGCGATCCCGATGGTGAATACGGCGAGCAGCAAGGTGACAACGGTTTCGTCGCCCATCAGATCTGTTTGCGCGAAGCTGGGGAATTGGGTGAGGTAGGCGGCGCCCAGAAACCAGAACCACGAAATGGCCATGATGCACAACAACACTGAGTGATTCTCGGCTGCCAGTCGCATCAGGTTCCAGGTTTCTCGCAGGGGGCGGAAACCAATGGTCATTTGGGGGTTGGTAGAGCCCGTAACCGGAACCTGTCGTGCGGCCAGATAACCAACAACGGCAAGAACCACTACACCGATTGCCGCCAGTTTCTCCGGCTGCTCGCTGCCCATTAACAAGCCGGCCGCAAGCGTACCCACCAGAATCGCAACGAATGTGCCCATTTCTACCAGAGCATTGCCGCCCACGAGTTCATCATCTGTGAGCACTTCGGGCAGGAGGGCATATTTGACCGGGCCAAAGAAGGTGGATTGCACGCCCATCAGGAATAACAGCAGTAGCAAAGCCTCATACCATCCGTGCCACAAGCCAACAGCGGCCAGCACCATGATTGCAATTTCTGCCAGTTTTACCCATCGGATAACCTGGGACTTTTCGTATTTGTCCGCCAATTGACCAGCAATACCGGAGAACAGAAAGAACGGCACAATGAACACGAATGCTGCAATATTAACCGCCACATCAATCGGCAGGCCCATCAAACCACCTGCGGTATAGGTAATTAAAAGCAGCAGGACATTGCGAAACAGATTGTCGTTGAAGGCGCCAGAAAATTGCGTCAGGAAAAACGGCAGGAACCGGCGCTTTGAAAGCAGTCTAAATTGGCTGTGGTCATCCATGGTGCCTATCCTTTATCAGTGTTTTAGAGGCCTGCTTTGCTTGCAAGCTTGATCTGCATGGTGCTGATATTATTGGCTTATTGTGGCAGGCGTTTCCTGAAATTGGTACGAAAATCATGGCCAATCTTCCGGCACCACAAACACCCGATCCACCTCGTGCCAATTGCCGACCCGCGGATCTTCCCGCAATACCGCAAACAGCTGTGGAATGCCTCTGTCTTCTACGCGCCTAAGAGCATCCATAGCAAGCTCAGCATCTGGCTTCTCGCGCTGAAACCAGCCGCCAATCCAATGCGGTTTGTTGAGCACAACCCAATGTGACGTGTCTAATGCTTTTGCGTGGGACACATACATCCACCGCCCACGCAGATGCTCACTGGGAACATAATCCGGAGTGACTGCCTGCGAGGCATCGGGATAGAACAAATACCCCGGCATGAAAATCCGTGATGTCAGCGGTCCTGTAATGCCATATTCCGACAGCATTGCGATGGTTTCAGGCAACCATGTGCGCCTGCTTTGTTGTTCGAGCAGGCTGGTTGTTTTTATGTCCAGCCGGTCTCTGGCATTGGGGCCGTACCAGAGGGTTGTTCCGTTTGGCTCTGGCACACCAAGATAGAACTTGATGGCAATTTCGTGGTGTTCAATGCGGTCTTCTGCACGGTTGTGCACCACGAAATCCAGCTCTCCGATGGTGTGCCCGGCAGATTGTATCTGTTGGTTCTTCATCAGAATGGGCCAGCCGAGCAGGTTTTCCAGCAAAACCTGATACAGTCGTTCGAAATAGAATCCCAGTCTGCGCTGTGGCGGCTCTCTCAGTAACGGAGGTGAAGCTTCAGGATATTCATCCCAGAGCTTAAGCAGGTCAGGATAGTTCGAAGGCAGATACTCTGCAGGCTCAAAAATGATCGGCGAATGCATCAGTTGCGGTGCCTGGCACAGCCAGGCGAGATGGTTGATCGCTGGAGTTTGGTAAGGGCTAGTCAGTTCCGACTTGAGGTTTGCGTCCATCCGTCCAGAATACCGTAAACTGTGAGGTAATAAAGATGCGGCAGCCCTGTGCCAGTCAAAGCGCAGTGTTCACCGCTTGAAGCAAAAGGATACGGAAGGAGGCAGTATGCAGTACCTACATACGATGATCCGCGTAGGGGATCTTGAGAAATCCCTGCATTTTTTTTGTGACTTGCTGGGTATGGTTGAGATCGACCGTAGAGACAGTGAGAAAGGGCGTTTTACGCTCGTGTTTCTCGCAGCGGCAAAGGACGAAGTTCAAGCGCGTGAGCATAAGGCACCCACGCTGGAGTTGACCTATAACTGGGACCCGGAAGAGTACACGGGTGGCCGTAACTTTGGCCATCTGGCTTATCGGGTAGATGATATATATGCGCTTTGTGAGAAGCTGCAGGCTGGAGGCGTTACGATTAACCGTCCTCCCCGGGATGGTTACATGGCGTTTATCCGCTCACCAGACAATATTTCCATAGAGTTGCTGCAGAAAGGCGAGCCGTTGGCGCCTAAAGAGCCTTGGGTCAGTATGGAGAATACCGGCAGTTGGTGAGTGCTGCATGCCCGTCGGAATTGCAGATCAACCGAAACATCCATAGAATTGTGAAGATTTTAAAGGTTAGTTTTAACTAACGCCTCAAGCATCAGGATGATGCGATAAAACAGGGAAACGTTTGATGGAAGATTGGCAAGGATGCCTCGCCCCCCAATGTCAGACTGCATTGCTGAATGCCCGCGAAGATGTTGATCGCCGTGGCGGCGCAGTGATAACGGTTGAAGACTTTCTGCTTGCATTACTGGAGTCCAGCCCCTCCGCAAGCTATTTTCTGCGCGGATCAGGCGTGGATATGGATGAGCTGATCCGTACTGTCCAGTGTGAACAACCCATAGTGACTGAAGTAGGCGGTGAAGGCCTGCTTTCCTCCCAGCTCATCTACTGGCTGGCAACGGCTCGAGAATCCTTTGGTACACCTGCCTGGCTTGATTGGCCTCAGCTTCTTGAAGTGCTCGCAAGACATGCTGAGCGCTTGCAGGAAAAAGCCTATGTTGCCGTGCTTGAGTTGGTATCGCAGTGGCCCGAATCGAGTGATGAATATAGTGATGGCGAGGGTTCTGCAAGGCCTGGTATTGAGGATGAGCAGACAGCGCCGGTGGTGGTTACCGATGCGAATTGGATCGAACTTGCAGAAGATGTAGCTATTACTCTTGCAGCAACGCCGGGCGTTGTGGTGTGGGTCAGAGGAGAACGTGGCGCGGGCAAGTCTGTTTGGCTGCGTTCCCTGTTATCATCGCTGGCACAACCTTATGTTGAGATGGATCTGCGTAGCGAAACGGAGGTAATGGCCAGTGAGCTTGCGGTCATTCCCGCGAATGCCAAGAAGCCTTGGCCGGTCCTGGTCCTTGATAACGTATCACCAGTGGATCTATTGGCATTGATGGATCGTCCTTCGGGCCTTGCGTCCGAGCTTGTTCAGCGATGGCAAGGGCCTTTAGTGTTATTGGGGCCGGATACGTCACAAGGCAACGAAAAACCTTGCCGTACTCTGGAGCAGTTGCTTGGTCGAACGCTGGAGATCTGTGACATGCCACTACCCAGCGAGATGCAGCGAAAAGCCATCCTGGTCGCCCATCAAGCAAATATAGAGCGTCGCTGGAATATACTGCTCTCTCAATCCGGGATACAGTTCGCTGCTTCCCGACACAGCCGATGTGTGTGTACACCCGGTGGAATGTTGCAGTGGGTTGAGCGGGCAGCGGCACGATTGGAACTGTTTGCCCGGCGCGGCCCTGTGGGCTCTGTAGCGCTTTCCGGGCAGGCTGACACGCTCCGGCGTCAGAGCCTTGTTGCTATGGCGCGGCAAGAACCGCTGGATGAGATCGAGCAATCTTTAGAGGAATTACATTTGTTGCGTACGGCTGCTGAAGTGGCATGGCACGAACGCAAAGCTGCAGGAACCTTGCGCCTGTTAACGGCGGAGGATTTGCGGCATGAACTGGAACGCTGGCTTGCAGCGCGGCCCGGGCCGGTTCACTATGTGCTCCATTGTGACCACCACCATGGAGAATCTGCGAGTGCAGGATCTGGAAATCTACATTCGTGACCTGGAAGCAGGCGCCGTTCATCATTGGCTTGAGAGCCATGTAAAGCAGTTGGTGCTTGATGACAATAATGTTGCATCCGTTACCAAGGGCACTGCTGTTTTTGGGGAAGCTTTTCTGAAGATAACGCTCTATCCCCAAGCTTTCGGAAAGCGGTTCACATCATTGCTTATAGAGGGTGAGCAGCTACCCTGGAACAGCGATCTGGAGTGTGCACGCAGCGCATGGCGAACCATAGACACTGAAATCCGTTGCAGCCCCGGAGAGTGGAAAGAAGGCGAGTCAGCGGAAGACGAGAAGTGGTGGCGACTGGACAGTCGCGGTGAGCAACTAGTCGTATGGAACTGAGAGTCCCGGAACTGGATTAACCAGAACGAAAAAAGGCAGCCGCTAAATAATAGCAGGCTGCCTTTTTTGCATCAGATCAGATTTCAGTCGCTCAGGATAGAAACGTTATCTGCTTGCAGGCCCTTGTCGGCGTCAACAACGCTGAACCGAACCAGTTGGCCTTGGCGAAGTACTCGGCGGCCACTTCCACGAATGGCACGGAAGTGAACAAACACCTCGTCTCCGCTGTCGCGGACAATAAAGCCGAATCCCTTCTTAACGTTAAACCACTTCACAGTGCCTTCTTCGTCGCCTTCTGGGCTATCGTCGTCGTAGTCGGCTTCACCATCGTCATAGTTCTGGTTAGAACTCTGGCTCCGTGATGGTGAACTGGCTCGCTTCGAAGTGGCGCGCGCGGGCTGTTTGGCTGCGATAGCGACGGCAAGAAAGCCGACAATGCCAAAAACAATTAAGCTGATTACGTACGCTGCGATACCCTGGGCGCTGCCGAGAACGAACGGCGTGCTTGTTGCCAACTCATTGCTCTGTGACTGAGAAAGGATCTGGAACAGCTCCGGGGTAAAAGAGACCAGCAGGAAGCCTAGGATAAATGGGGCGGGAATAGCGATCAGAATAGCAACAAGGATCGCTTTGGCTGGATTACGCATTGACTGAGAATTCTCCATTTTTCATTAACGCTGACGATAAAAAACCGGATATCGGGTAAAATCGTTTATCCGGCCAGTGATTACCACCTGACTTCCTGGAAAACGGGAACTCGGGCGGGCAAAAGCGGCATGATAACAGATTATCCCTGCTGCTTACCAAGCGACTGTTGTGCCGAATGCCTCAGAACTATATTTGAAAGCGCGCTGGCCGCAATTTGTACCCTATCTATTTGAACGATTCATCTGATGGAGTTTCAGTACCTGATGAGCCAAAAAGACCTGCAAAACAGACTGGATGAACTGGAAACACGGCTTGCCTTTCAGGACGACATTATCAATACCCTGAGCGAGCAGTTGGCAAAGCAGGAGATGGATATTCGTGAACTCTGGAATGCCAAACGATTGCTGCACAGTCAGATAAAGGATGTTTCTTCATCCAATATCAAACGAGAAGAGGAAGAGTCACCACCTCCGCATTATTGATCATCGAGATGCGACCTCATAAAACCAAAAGGCCAGAGCATGTGCTCTGGCCTTTTGGTTTCAGCTTGTTTTGAACCTGATGCTCAGGCGAGTAATTCCACCAGAATTTGTTCATAGATTTGAGAGAGGGTGTCCAGATCATCAGCTTTCACGCACTCGTTTACCTTGTGAATGGTTGCATTGATCGGACCCAGCTCTAAAACCTGTGCGCCGGTAGGCGCTATGAAGCGCCCATCAGACGTGCCACCTGAGGTAGAAAGCTCGGTTTCTCGCCCAGTCACATTGCGGATAGCACTTTGCGTGGCGGAGACCAGTGCGCCTTTGTCTGTAAGGAACGGACGGCCACTGAGATGCCATTGCAGGTCATATTTAAGGTTGTGCCGATCAAGCGTAGCGACAACTCTTTCTTCAAGACTTTCCGCAGTGTTCTCCGTGCAGTAACGGAAGTTGAAGTGCACCAGACACTCTCCGGGAATAATGTTGCTGCCGGTGCCGGCTTCCACTTTTGTGATCTGAAAGGTTGTGGGAGGAAAGTAATCGTTGCCGTTGTCCCAGAACTCATTAGCCAAAGTGTGCAGAGCAGGTGCAACGGCATGAATGGCGTTTTCTGCAAGGTGCGGGTAGGCCACGTGACCTTGGGTGCCATGCACAGTGAGGTAGCCATGCAAGGAGCCGCGGCGCCCATTCTTGATTACATCGCCTACTTCCTTAGTGCTCGATGGCTCTCCAATAAGGCACCAGTCCATTTTTTCTGAACGGGCTTCGAGTGCCTCGATTACCTTTACGGTGCCATTTTGGGCAGGGCCTTCTTCATCACTTGTGATCAGCAGGGCGATGGAGCCGCGATGGTCTGGGTGGGCGCTTACAAAGCGCTCGCAGGCAGTAACAAATGCAGCAAGGCTGCCTTTCATATCAGCCGCACCACGGCCATGGAGGTACCCCTCTTTTATAACCGGATCAAATGGGGGGTGGGTCCAGTTTTTTTCCGGCCCGGTGGGCACCACATCAGTATGACCAGCAAAGGCCAGTACAGGACCCTCGGTGCCTTTTCGGGCCCAGAGGTTATCCGTATCGCCAAAGCGCATGTGTTCGCCGATAAACCCCAGGGGAACCAGGCGAGACATCATCAGCTCCTGACAGCCAGCGTCTTCTGGAGATACCGAAGGGCGGCTAATCAGGTCGATGGCCAGATCGAGCGTTGGAGAATTAGTTGTTTGCATGCAGTTCTTCATTCAGCTCGATGGCGGATTGGTTGGTTTTGCATTCCACAGCGCCGGATTGGCTGTTTCGGCGGAAGAGCAAGTCTGGCTTGCCGGCCAGGTCACGGGCTTTTACAACTTCCACTAGCTCGTTGTTGCCATCGAGTAAGGCAACCTTGGTGCCGGCTGTAACATACAGGCCGGATTCAACCGTGCAGCGGTCACCCAGCGGAATGCCGATACCTGCATTCGCGCCAATCAGGCAGTTCTCACCAACGGAAATAACCATGTTGCCGCCGCCTGAAAGGGTGCCCATGGTGGAGCAGCCGCCGCCCAAGTCAGAACCTTTGCCTACCATAACGCCTGCAGAAATACGTCCCTCAACCATGCTGGTGCCTTCGGTGCCGGCATTGAAGTTGATGAAGCCTTCGTGCATAACGGTAGTGCCTTCGCCCACATAGGCACCAAGGCGCACTCTTGCTGTGTCTGCAATACGAACGCCGCTTGGTACCACGTAGTCAGTCATTTGTGGGAACTTGTCCACGGATTTCACTTCCAGAGTGCGTCCCTCAAGGCGAGCCTTGAGCTGTCGCTCCGGCAGTTCGTTCAAATCAATCGCGCCTTCGTTGGTCCAGGCAAGATTCGGCAAAAGGCCAAAGATGCCGTCAAGTTTTAGACCGTGGGGCTTAACCTGCCGATGGGAAATCAGATGCAGCTTGAGATACACCTCCGGAGTGCTGGATGCAGCGCCATCTGTTTCTAATACGGTCACTACCACGGGGCGCTTGCTGCCGGCAGCCTTCTCTGCCAGTAATGCCTGCTCTGTGGCGCCGATCTGGCGCAGGGCAGTGGCAAGCTGGGTAAGTTGTTCAGCCGTCGCCTGGATGGCCTGATTGTCACCCTTGTAGTTCAGTGCAGTTTCGACTGCATCTATCAGCTCTGTTTCCGGTGTGATAATCGGTTGCTGGTAAAAAACTTCCAGCCATTCGCCCTGGTTGTTTTGGCTGCCGATTCCTATACCGAATGCAAAGCTCATGCAGTGATTGCTCCTGTTTATATGATAGTTGCTACTTGATGGTTGTTGCCCAATCGTCGGCGTTAAAGCCAACATAAACTGCGCCGTTGTGCTCGACTACAGGGCGTTTAATGATGGAGGTGTTTTCCAGCATGATATCGTGGGCAGAAAGGGCAGTGATTGTATCACGAACCTCTTCGCTGAGCTTGCGCCAGGTGGTGCCACGGCGGTTCAGCAGGGTTTCCCAGCCCACAGCCTGTTCCCACTCGGTTAGCGTGGCTTCGCTGAGCCCATCCTTTTTGAAATCGTGGAATTCGTAAGAAATGCCCTGTTCGTCAAGCCACTTACGGGCTTTTTTGACGGTGTCGCAGTTGCGGATGCCGTACAGTTTCATAGTTCAGTTTGCCTTTACAAATTCAACAATGCGTTTTGCTGCTTCCACACATTCTTCCAGTGGCGCAACCAACGCCATACGAACCCTGTTCTCACCCGGGTTGTAGTCATCCACCGTGCGGGACAGGTAGCGACCAGGCAGAACATGAACGTTTTGCTGGGCTGACAACTCCTTGGCAAAGGTTTCGTCATCCATTGGTGTGACCGGCCATAGATAAAACCCGGCATCGGGAAAATCGACGTCCATTACTTCGCGCAGAATGGGCACTACAGCTTCAAATTTTGCGCGGTAAGCCGCCCGGTTTTCCCGCACGTGGTCTTCATCCTGCCACGCGGCAATGCTGGCTAGCTGGTTATGAACCGGCATGGCACAGCCATGATAGGTGCGATAGCTCAGGTAGCCTTTGAGTATGCTTGCATCGCCGGCAACGAAGCCTGATCTAAGGCCTGGCAGGTTGCTACGCTTCGAGAGGCTGTGGAAAACAACGCAGCGCGCGAAGTCGTGACGACCTATCGCTGCACAGGTCTGCAGCAAACCTTCGGGTGGATTGTTTTCATCGGGATAAAGTTCGGAATAGCATTCGTCTGAGGCGACGATGAAATCGTATTTATCTGCCAGTTCAATAACTTTTTTCAGTGTCTCTCGTGGTATGACAACGCCGCTGGGATTGCCTGGCGAACACAGGAACAGAACTTGGCAATCCTGCCATACAGAATCTGGCACTGCATCAAAATCAGGAATGAAGCCGTTGGAACTATCACAAGGAAGGTATACCGGCATAGCCCCTGCCAGAAACGCTGCACCCTCGTACACCTGATAGAAGGGGTTGGGGCTTACAACGGTTGCTTGCTTGCTGGAATCCACCACCGCCTGTACCAGTGAAAATATAGCCTCCCGGGTGCCGTTTACCGGAACGATGTTCTGATCCGGGCTCAGGGAGCCAGTTTTCAGTTGGAAGCGCTTCGTAGCCCACTGACTTATCGTTTGCCGCAGCTCATCCAAACCACGGGTGGTGGGGTAGTTGGCCAGGCGGTCCAGATTGTCGGCAATCACCTGCTTCACAAAGTCAGGGGCCGGGTGTTTGGGCTCACCGATGCCAAGAGATATGGCCGGCAGATGCTTGGGTACCGAAATGCCTGCTTTGAGTTTCGCCAGTTTTTCGAAAGGGTAGGGGTGAAGCTTGTTCAAATTCGGATTCATTGAATTTCATCCAGCATTTTGCACAGGTCTTGCTGCAGGGCACGGCATACGGAAGGATCGCTGATTGGCTCGCCGTGTTCGTCGGTTACAAAGAAAACGTCCTCCACCCGCTCGCCGAGAGTGGCGATTTTGGCATTGCTCAGGCGTATGCGGTGATCCAGAAGCACCTGCCCAATGCGAGCCAGAAGGCCGGGGCGGTCAGGTGTCACCACTTCAATCACTGTGCGCTCATTAACGGTGTCGTTGGAGAACAGCACCTCGGTCGGGAACGCAAAATGCCTGAGTTGCCGTGGGGTGCGACGATGAATAATATCGGGGTAGTCTTCAGGGTCGTCCAGCTCTTCGATCAGGCGCTTGCGCACCCGCTCTTTGCGGGCCGGGTCGATACCCAGAGGCTGGCCTTTCTCGTCCAGCACAACATAGGAACTGATTGTATAAGGACCATCATTTGAACTGATACGAGCATCAACGATGTTGAGATTGAGCTGTTCCAGCACGGCCGTTGTTGCCGCAAACAGAGTGGCGCGGTCGTTCATGTAAATTATGATCTGGGAAAAACCGTCAGTAGGGCCGCCGTGGGTATCCCGGATAAGTACCAGCGGGCCGGGCGTGTCGCCATGGTTGATTATGGCAGCCGTTTGCCAGGCTATATCCACCGTGGAGTCCTGCAGGAAATAGTCTTCATCAACGGTATCCCAGATAGCATTAATCTGCTCATCGCTGATGTTCTGTGCATGGAGAATTTCCCTTGCTTCAGATTGGGTTGCACGCACCCATTCCTGCCTGTCTACGGGAATCTCGGTGCCACGTCTGAGGGCGCGTTTGGCTTCTATATACAGCTGGCGCAGCAGGGAAGCACGCCAGGTGTTCCAGAGCTTGGGGTTGGTTGCACTGATGTCGCACACCGTAAGAATGTACAGATAATCCAGATGTGCCTGGCTGGGTACTGCCCGGGCGAATGAGCGGATGATATCCGGATCTGAAATGTCTTTGCGTTGAGCTGTCATGGACATAAGCAGGTGGTTTTCCACCAGCCAGGACACCAATTGGGTATCTCGCTCGCCAAGGTGGTGGCGCTGACAGAAGGCTTCGGCATCCACGGCGCCAAGCTCTGAGTGGTCGCCGCCGCGACCTTTGGCAATGTCGTGATACAGGCCAGCTATATAAAGTAGCTCGCGCTTGGGCAGGCCATGGATCAACCGCGCTGCTAACGGATAGTCGTCGCGGGCTTCCGGGCCGCTCATTCGTACCATGTTGCGCACCACCCGCATGGTGTGGGCATCAACTGTGTAAATGTGGAAAAGGTCGTGCTGCATCTGGCCAATAATCTGGCCGAATTCTGGCAAATAGCGACCCAGTACGTTGTATTTCTTCATGGCTGAGAGGACTTCGTCCAGCGCATGGGGGGTTCGCAGCAATTCCATGAACAAGGATGTAACCGCGAGGTCAGAACGGAAGGCGTCGTCAATCAGGTGCCTGTGTGCCCGCAAAGACCGGATGGTTGTTGCCCGGATGCCCTTGATTTCAGGGTGTTGGGCCATCAGCACAAAGATTTCCATAATCGCGTAGGGCGAGTAGGCAAAAACCTGGTTGTTTACTGCTTCTATATAGCTGTTGCGAATCTGGAAGCGGTTGTTGATCGGTTGAATGTTGTCTTCTGTGCCTGTGCCGAGTATCGCTTCGTCGTAAAACTGAAGAATAACGTCTGCAAGTTCTGCCAGCGCCAGTACCGCACGGTAATAGGACTGCATCATCAGCTCGACATCCAGCCGCTTGCCTTCGTCTTTGTAACCCAGCATCTGTGCGAGGGCGCGCTGGTGGTCAAATAACAGGCGGTTCTCATTCCGGTTTGCGATCAACTGCAGCCCATAACGCAGTCGCCAAAGAAGCGTTTCGCCTTCTACCAGAACCCGATGTTCCTCGTCGGTGAGAATGCTGAAGCGGGTCAGGTCGGCAATGCTCTGTAGCCCAAAGTGTCGCTTTGTGATCCAGCCTATGGTTTGAATATCCCGAAGGGCACCCGGAGAGCTCTTTACGTTGGGTTCGAGATTGTACTCGGTGTCACTGTATTTTTTATGGCGCCGCTGCTGCTCTTTGCGCTTGGCAATAAAGTAGTCGCGGTCGGTAATGATGTTATCGGAGTAGGCTTGCTCGCTGAGTTCTTTGCGCAGTTCATCCGGGCCTGCAATTGTGCGGGTTTCCAGAAGATTGGTCAGTGTGGCCACATCGCCCCGCGCCGCAGCTTTGCTTTCTTCAATGCTGCGAACACTGTGGCCGATATCGAGCTTCAGATCCCACAATAGTGTGACGAAAGCGCCAAGATCTTCCTGCCAGCCCGGATCGATACCCTCCCGGGTGAGAATAAGCAGGTCGATATCTGAATGTGGGTGCAGCTCACCCCGGCCGTACCCGCCAACGGCGATTAGCGCAATGTCGGGTGAGCTGGAGAAAGGGTAGCGGTTCCAGATAAGCTTCAGAACGGTGTCGATCGTGTCGGCTCTGGAGCGAACCAGAGCACGAACGTCGGCACCTTGCCTGAAGGCTTCGGCATCTGCACTGTAGCGTTCTTTCAGCAGTTCCCTGGCTGCCATAACCGGGGAAGGGTCCCTGCTGATTCTGGCTTCCAGTTCCTGGCGCGTCACTTAGAAGGACTCCTCCGACCGCTTGGTCAGAACTTCATAGCCATCGGCAGTGACCAGAATGGTGTGCTCCCATTGCGCTGAAAGCTTGTGGTCTTTGGTGACTACGGTCCATTGGTCTGGCAGCAGCTTGGTGTGATACTTGCCTTGGTTGATCATCGGCTCAATGGTGAAGGTCATGCCTTCTTGTAGTGCCATGCCAGTGCCTGGTTTGCCGTAGTGCATAACTTGCGGCTCTTCATGGAACACTTTGCCAATGCCGTGGCCACAATAGTCTCGAACCACAGAATAACGATGTTTTTCGGCGTGCTGCTGGATAACGTGGCCAATGTCGCCCAGGCGCGCCCCGGGTTTAACCAGTTCAATACCTTTATAGAGGCATTCCTGAGTAATTTTGATCAGGCGCTCAGTGCCGGGCTTTGGCTTGCCAACG
The DNA here is from genome assembly GCF_031631795.1 of Marinobacter xiaoshiensis. Lineage (NCBI taxonomy): Bacteria > Pseudomonadati > Pseudomonadota > Gammaproteobacteria > Pseudomonadales > Marinobacteraceae > Marinobacter > Marinobacter xiaoshiensis. The sequence continues at coordinate 53,849 of NZ_JAVMBO010000018.1, read as the reverse complement.
ATCCACATTTTGCTGGTGTCGCCGTGGTATTCATCCTTTATTACGGTAACGTCAATATTCACGATGTCGCCGTCCTTCAGAACTTTCTTTTCTGAAGGGATGCCGTGGCAGATAACGTGGTTAACTGAAATGCACACGGATTTAGGAAAGCCTTTATAGTTCAACGGAGCGGGGATCGCATTTTGCTCGTTGACGATGTAGTCATGGCAGATCTGGTTGAGCTCTTCGGTGGACACGCCAGGCTTGACGTGCTCCCCGATCATTTCGAGAACTTCAGCTGCCAGGCGGCCTGCCACACGCATCTTTTCAATTTCTTCCGGAGTCTTGATCGATACTTGCATTGGGCTTCCCATTGATTTGTGTCAAACGAGCATTTTAAGGGGCCCGGGCTCAGGGTACAAGGAAGCAGAGGTTCAAAAATAATGGCGTGGGCTGGTGGTTTTATGGTATAAACGCGCCCGCTGGAAACAATTCCGGCAAATTCGAGCACGAGTCAACACGTTGCCCCAGGGTGCCTGCTCCCGCTTTAAATCTATACAGGGAGCCTGGTTGGGGTAATTGGACGCGTGTAAGACTAACCCGAAGCTAAACTAAGGTACTATCATGGCTCAGGTAAATATGCGTGACCTGCTCAAAGCAGGTGCTCACTTTGGTCACCAGACTCGCTACTGGAACCCGAAAATGTCGAAGTATATCTTCGGCGCCCGTAACAAAATTCATATCATCAACCTTGAGCAGACTGTTCCTGCCATGAACGAAGCCCTTAACTTCGTTCAGCAACTGACAGAGAACAAGAACAAGATCTTGTTTGTTGGCACCAAGCGCGCCGCAGCCAAGGTTATCAAGGAAGAAGCAGAGCGTTCTGGCCAGCCTTTCGTTAATCATCGCTGGCTCGGCGGCATGCTGACCAACTACAAGACCATCCGTCAGTCAATCCGTCGCTACCGTGAACTGGAAGCCCAGAGCAAAGACGGTACTTTCGACAAGCTGACCAAAAAAGAAGCACTTGAGCGTACCCGCGAGATGGATAAGCTCGAGCGTTCTATCGGTGGTATCAAGGATATGGGCGGTCTGCCTGATGCCTTGTTCGTTATCGACGTTGATCACGAGCGTATTGCCATTAAAGAAGCCAACAAGCTGGGCATCCCCGTTATTGGTGTTGTTGATACCAACAGCAACCCGGATGGCGTTGATTTCGTAATCCCGGGTAACGATGACGCTATTCGCGCAATCCAGATCTACGTGAAAGCGGTTGCTGACACTTGCCTGGAATCTGCTCAGGCTGGCGGCGCTGACGAATTTGTTGAAGTTGCTGAAGAGTCTGCAGGCGCCGCTCCGGCTGCTGAGTGATACGCTCGCATCACTGATGAGATATAAGGCATGCTGGGGAAATCTCCTCGGCATGTCTTCCCACCGATTTCAGAAAAGTTAAGAGGACTGAACATGGCTGCTATTACCGCTGCAATGGTCAAAGAACTGCGCGACCGCACTGGCCTTGGCATGATGGAGTGTAAAAAAGCTCTGGTTGAATCTGAGGGCAGTGTAGATGCAGCAATTGAAGAGCTGCGCAAGTCTTCCGGTCTGAAAGCTGCCAAGAAAGCAGGCCGTATTGCCGCTGAAGGTGTTTCGTTGATCAAGATCTCTGACGACAACACCGTTGCATACATTCTGGAAGTTAACTCTGAAACAGACTTCGTTGCTCGCGACGACAACCTTCTGAACTTTGCTAACGACGTACTGAACGTTGCCTTCGAAAAAGGCGAAACAGACGTTGCCAAGCTGATGGAGGGCGAGTTGGAATCCAAGCGCGAAGCGCTGGTTCAGAAAATCGGCGAGAACATTACTGTTCGTCGTCTGGTTTCAGTTAAAGGCCCGGTAGTTGGCGGTTACGTTCACAGTAACAACAAGATTGCTTCTGTTGTTGCTCTGACCGCTGGCGATGCTGAACTTGCTCGTGATATCGCGATGCATGCTGCTGCAGTTAACCCGCGTGTAGCCAAGCCTGAAGACATGCCTGCTGAAGAGCTGGAAAAAGAGAAAGAAGTTATCCGTGCTCAGCCAGACATGGAAGGCAAGCCTGCCGAAATCGTTGAGAAAATGATGGGCGGCCGTATCCAGAAGTTCCTCAAGGAAAACAGCCTTGTTGAGCAGCCTTTCGTTAAAAACCCGGAGCAGACTGTAGGCCAGCTTATTAAAGCGGCCGGCGGCGAGCTGGTTGGTTTTGTTCGCCTGGAAGTGGGCGAAGGCATTGAAAGAGAAGAAGTGGACTTTGCTGCTGAGGTTGCTGCTGCAGCCGGTACAGGCAAGGCCTGATTTTTCTCGGCGCTGTGACGGTTAGTTACAGTGCCACCTGAGTCTGCCACGTTGGCTGGATTTTTCCGGCTCTCGTGGCGGGCTTGTATCTGAGATCCCCCTTTTTCAAGGAGTATGTCAGATGCAAGCCTGCAATGCGTATCACGCCGGATAGCAGTTAACAGACGAAAAGGGGATCAGTATGCCGACATCATCGAAAAACCAGCCAAGATATAATCGTGTTCTGCTTAAACTCAGTGGCGAAGCCCTGATGGGCGAGCATGATTTCGGTATTGACCCCAAAGTTCTTGATCGCATGGCGCTTGAAATCGGTGCTTTGATTGGCATCGGTATTCAGGTCGGCCTCGTTATTGGTGGGGGCAACCTGTTCAGGGGAGCGTCGCTGAGCGACGCTGGAATGGATCGTGTTACTGGCGATCACATGGGTATGCTGGCCACTGTAATGAATGGTCTTGCCATGCGCGACGCTCTGGAACGTTCAAACATACGCACCCGGGTTATGTCAGCCATTCCCATGAGTGGTATTGTTGAGCATTATGATCGTCGTCGCGCTGTCCGTGATCTTAAAGACGGTGATGTCGTCATTTTTTGTGCAGGTACCGGCAACCCCTTCTTCACAACAGATTCTGCGGCGTGCTTGCGTGGTATCGAGATTCAGGCAGATGCCGTACTGAAAGCAACGAAGGTAGATGGCGTTTACTCAGCGGATCCTTACCTTGACCCGACTGCAGAAAAGTACGACAAACTGTCTTATGATGAAGTACTCGACAAAAAGCTGGGTGTGATGGATCTGACCGCTATCCTCCTGGCACGGGATCATGGCATGCCGCTGCGTGTTTTTGATATGAACCGTCCGGGCGCCCTGACGCGCATCGTGACCGGCGAGAAAGAAGGCACATTGATCGAATAACGGGTTTTATGACCACCCGATGAACGAATTGAGGATGATTACGTGATTAATGACATAAAAGCTGAAGCCGAGAAGAAAATGGAAAAGAGCCTTGAAGCTCTGCACTCGGCGTTCAACAAGATCCGTACCGGCCGTGCCCACCCGTCGATTCTGGACAGTGTGATGGTTAACTACTACGGTCAGGAAACACCACTGAAACAGGTGGCGAGTGTTAACGTAGAAGATAACCGCACGCTGGCAGTGTCGCCCTGGGAAAAGAACCTGGTGCCCGTTATCGAGAAAGCCATCATGGCTTCAGATCTTGGCTTGAACCCCGCAACCAGCGGCGATCTGATTCGTATTCCTATGCCGATGCTGACGGAAGAGACCCGCAAACACATGGTTAAGCAGTCGAAAGCGGATGCCGAGAATGGTCGTGTCTCTATCCGTAATGCCCGTCGCGATGCAAACAGCATGATGAAAGACCTGCTGAAGGACAAAGACATCAGCGAAGACGATGTGCGCAAGGGCGAAGAAGAAATCCAGAAGCTGACAGATCGCTACATCGCCGAAGTCGAGAAGATGCTGAAAGCTAAAGAAGAGGACCTGATGGCGGTTTGATCGCCATGGTCCACTTGCAAGCGAAACACACGGCCAATAGGGGTGTTCCATTGGCCGTACAGGGGATTTCATGACGGGATCAGTATCCGCAGAAATTCCGGTGTCGGCTGATAGCCGGCCCCGGCATGTGGCCATTATCATGGATGGTAACAACCGGTGGGCAAAATCACGCCTGCTTAAAGGAGTGGCAGGGCACAAGGCCGGGGTAGACGCAGTAAGAGCTGTTGTTGAAACCTGTGCCCGCGAGGGCGTTGAAGTACTTACCCTGTTCGCGTTCTCAAGCGAAAACTGGCGGCGGCCAAAGGATGAAGTCTCAGCCCTCATGAAGCTGTTTCTTTTTGCTTTGGAGCGGGAAGTCAGAAAGCTGCATCGCAACGATATCTGCTTGCGCATCATTGGTGATCGTTCCGCGTTTAATGCAACCTTGCAAGAGCATATGGCCAAGGCCGAGGAGCTCACCCGCAATAACACCAGAATGACCCTTGTCATTGCTGCAAACTACGGTGGCCATTGGGATATTGTCCAGGCAACACAACAGGTTGCCCAAATGGTTAAACGCGGCGAGCTTGAGCCATCTGACATTACCGACGACCTCATACAACAGCACCTGAGCGTTGGTGATCTTCCAATGCCGGATCTAATGATTCGGACGGCAGGCGAGCAGCGGATCAGCAACTTCATGCTTTGGCATCTTGCCTACACCGAACTGTATTTTTCGCCTGTGTTCTGGCCCGATTTCAAAGAAGAAGAAATGCGCAAGGCGTTACAGGCCTACGCCGGACGTCAGCGCCGCTTTGGTCAGACAGACGACCAGATCGTGGCCAAGACATCACAACAATAACGAATGACAGCGACCTAAATTGTGCTAAAAACCCGAATTATCACCGCCCTTATTCTTGCGCCTATCGCTATTGGGGGTATTTTTTTTCTGCCGCCCCTGGGGTTTGCTTTATTCACGGCGGCGATTATTACGCTGGGCGCCTGGGAATGGGCCAATATGTCTGGCTTCGAGCAGCAGCCGGCACGCATTGGTTATGCGGCCGTTGTAGCCATCATTCTCTATGGTCTGCTTGATGTGTCTGCCGTTCCGGTGCTGTGGCTGGCCCTTCTCTGGTGGGTTGTGTGTTTTTTGCTGGTACGCAGCTATCCAGCAGGCTCAGAGCGCTGGGGTAGCAGGCCAGTGCGCGCACTTATGGGCGTGCTGGTTCTTGTGCCCGCTTGGGTTGGGCTGAACCATCTTAGGGCTGCAGGCTTCCAGTTTGGCAATACAGATAACAACCTCCTGCTGATTCTGTATGTGTTCTGCGTTGTTTGGGTGGCAGACATTGGTGCTTATTTTGCTGGGCGAGCTTTCGGTAAAGCGAAGCTGGCTCCCAGAGTCAGTCCTGGTAAGTCCTGGGCTGGCGTATACGGCGGCTTGGTTGCTGTGGCGGTATTGGCTTTGGTTGCGAGCCTTCTTGCTTCCGCAAGCTTGACCGAAACAATAATGCTGGTGGTCGCAACTTTGGTAACCGGCCTGGTGTCCGTACTTGGGGATCTTCTGGAAAGCATGCTCAAGCGTTTCAGGGGTATCAAGGACAGCAGTGCTCTGCTGCCAGGGCATGGTGGGATACTGGATCGTATTGACAGCCTTACTGCCGCTGCTCCCGTGTTTGCGCTCATCATTACGCAACTTGGCTGGCTGACAGTCGGGCACTTGTGAGTATGGTAAAGCGCTCTGTTACGGTACTGGGGGCGACCGGCTCAATCGGACTTTCCACCCTCGATGTCATTCGCCGCCATCCCGATCGGTTTTCAATTTATGCGCTCACAGCCAGTACGCATGCAGAAGAGCTCGCGGTGCTTTGTCGCGAATTTCTTCCGCAAGTAGCCGTAATGGCAGATGCTGCAGCAGCAGAAAAACTCACGGAATTGCTTTCAGACCTTCCCCGGATTTCAGTACTCAGTGGGGAGCCGGGGCTTTGTGAGGTGGCTTCAGCTCCGCAAGCTTGCACAATTATGGCAGCTATTGTTGGTGCGGCAGGCCTCGCGCCAACACTTGCCGCTGTGCGTGCAGGTAAGCGTGTGTTGCTGGCCAATAAAGAAGCTCTGGTGATGTCTGGCAAACTGTTTATGGATGCTGTTGCGGCGTCTGGTGCAGAGTTGCTACCGATAGATTCCGAGCACAATGCAATCTTTCAATGTCTGCCTGCTGAAAAGGTTCGCGACCCCGAAGGTGCCGGTATTACCCGTATTCTGCTCACCGCCTCCGGTGGCCCTTTCCGGGAGACCAGCGCTCAAGACCTGCGCTCAGTCACACCTGCTCAAGCCTGCGCTCATCCAAACTGGTCTATGGGACAGAAAATCTCGGTCGACTCTGCCACTTTGATGAACAAAGGGCTCGAGTTGATTGAAGCGTGCTGGCTGTTTAATACAACGCCAGACCGTATTGAAGTTCACGTACACCCCGAGAGTATCATTCACTCAATGGTTGAGTACGTTGACGGCTCGGTATTGGCTCAGCTGGGCAGCCCTGATATGCGTACGCCCATAGCCAACGGCCTGGCCTGGCCAGAGCGTATTGATGCCGCGGTGGCGCCACTGGATCTTTTTGCAATAGGGCGGTTTCATTTTGAGCGGCCGGACCTCTTGCGCTTTCCCTGCCTGCGATTAGCTGCTGAAGCATTTGAGCTGGGGGGTACAGCGCCGGCAGTGCTGAATGCGGCCAATGAGGTTGCAGTGAGCGAGTTCCTGAAAGGAAATCTGGCTTTTACAGACATTCCAGTTGTTATTGAGCGAACTCTGTCGGTCACTCCAGTGGTACCTGCGGACAGTTTTGATACCATCTTCGCGAAGAACTCAGAGGCACGGCAGCAGGCACGAGAACAAATCCGCCTGTTAACGGTCTGATGTAACTTAGAGCTTTTCGCCGGGCTGGCGCTTAAACCAGGAATGCTATGCAGATTATTCAAACCGTACTTGCTCTTGCGCTTACATTGGGGATACTCGTCACCCTGCATGAGTATGGCCATTTCTGGGTCGCGCGCCGATGCGGGGTGAAAGTGCTGCGTTTCTCAGTGGGTTTTGGTAAGCCCCTGTTCTCTTGGTACGATCGCCACGGCACTGAATTCGCAATAGCCGCCATTCCATTGGGCGGCTACGTAAAGATGCTGGATGAGCGAGAGGGTCCGGTCCCTGAAGAACTCAGAGACCAGGCTTTTACATCCAAACCTCCTTCTCAGCGGATTGCCATTGCGGCAGCTGGCCCGGTTGCCAATTTCCTGTTTGCCATTTTCGCCTACTGGCTGCTTGGCGTGGTGGGTGTCACTCACGTTGCGCCCATCGTGGGTGATGTTGCCAGGGAAAGCGTTGCCAGTAATGTTGGCCTTCGTGAGGGTATGGAAATCCACGCTGTAGATGGGCATAGAGTGAGCTCCTGGCGGGATGTGAATATGCGCATTCTTGAGCGTGCTGGCGAGCAAGGAATAATCACCCTGGATGTATCCAGTGCTGGCGCTCAGGGCACTTTGAGCGGCGAGCTGGGTGGTTGGAGCTTGAGCAACGAAACACCGGACCCGCTTGGTGAGTTTGGTATTACGCCCTGGCGGCCAGATGTTCCAGCCATACTTGGCCAGATTGCAGACGGTGGCCGTGCTCAAGCTGCAGGGTTGCAGGCGGGAGATCGTGTTCTTGCGGTGAATGAAGAGCCAGTTGAAGACTGGTTCGAGTTGGTTGCTTTTATTCGCAGTGCACCCGAGCAAATGCTCGAACTCAGTATTGAGCGCGCTGGGACTGAGCAGTCTGTTCAGGTAACTCCGGCGCAAAAGCAGCAGGACAATGGCGAAGTTATTGGTTTCGTGGGGGCCGGTGTTAAACCAGTCTCATGGCCAGATGATGTAATGCGCGACGTTCGTTATGGCCCCTTGGCTGCCATCCCCATTGCGCTGGACGAAACCTGGGCAGATACAAGGCTTACGCTGGTTGCCATCAAAAAGATGGTTACAGGACTGCTCTCACCCAGTAATCTCAGTGGCCCGATTACGATTGCCCGTGTAGCTGAAGCCAGTGTCAGCTCGGGGTTCGAAGACTTTATTCGATTTTTGGCGTACCTGAGTGTCAGCCTGGGTATCCTGAATCTGTTACCTGTACCGGTGCTGGACGGTGGTCATATCTTGTATTACACCATCGAAGCAATCCGCAAAAAGCCGGTATCGGACGCCGTTCAGGAGCTTGGATTACGAATTGGTATGGCAATGATCCTCACATTAATGGTGTTTGCTCTTTACAACGACCTGATGCGGTTGTGAGAATTGCGGGCTCCTTACGCGCATTAACCAGGCGAAATAATTGAATGAGACGTTCTCTTCTAGGCATAGCCATTGGCCTCGCTGTTGCCGCAACCGGCATGAAGCCAGCATTTGCAGATGAATTTACGGTTGCAGATATTGAGGTGGAAGGCTTGCAGCGTGTTTCTGCAGGTACTGTGTTTTCTGCTTTTCCTGTAAATATCGGAGAACAGATGGACGAAGCCGAACTGGCTGATGCGATTAAATCGCTGTTCCGTACAGGTTTGTTCACCGACATCGAAGCGAGTCGCGATGCCGGGATTCTGATTCTTACTGTTCGGGAGCGCCCTTCGATCACGTCGATCGAAATTGAGGGCAACAAGAACATCGAGACCGATATGCTCATGGATGCCTTGGCTGGTGCCGGGCTTCAGGAGGGGCAGGTATTCCGCCGGGCAACATTGGAGCGGCTGGAACTGGAAATTCTGCGCTCCTACATTGGGCAGGGGCGCTACAACGCGCGCGTGAAGGCAACGGCCGAAGAGCTTCCTCGAAACCGTGTGGCCATTCGCCTGGATATTAACGAAGGCACTGTTGCAGCCATTCAGCACATCAACCTGGTGGGTAACCGGGAGTTCAGTGATGAGCAGTTACGAGACCTGTTCGAGCTGCGTACCACTAGCTGGTGGAACTCCATCACTAATGCGGACAAGTATGCACGGGAACGCTTGAGCGGTGACCTGGAAACCTTGCGCTCATTCTATCTCGACCGGGGTTACCTCGACTTCAATGTGGAGTCCAGCCAGGTCTCTATCTCGCCAGACAAGCGACAGGTGTTTATTGCTATCGCTATCGATGAAGGCCCGCAGTATACGATTTCTGAAATAAAGCTCCGTGGCAATCTCATTGTTGATGAAGAGGAACTGCGTAAACTGATTCCGGTAGAGGCGGGCGATGTATTTTCCCGTGCCCGGATGACAGCCATTTCAGAGACGCTGTCTTTCCGTTTAGGCAGGGAAGGTTACGCCTTCGCAAATGTAAATGCCGTGCCTGAGCCGGGTCCAGATAACACCGCTGCCGTTACGTTTTTTGTTGAGCCGGGCAAGCGGGCTTATGTTCGGCGTATAAATTTCAGCGGTAATGTCTCTACCCGTGACGATGTTTTGCGCCAGGAAATGACGCAAATGGAAGGCGGTATTGCTTCATCCGACCGTATTGAGTTTTCCAAAACCCGCCTTGAGCGGCTTGGCTTTTTCAAGATGGTTAATGTGGATACGGTTCCGGTACCGGGAACAGATGATCTTGTTGATGTGAACTATTCGGTGGAAGAACAGCCAACAGGAAGTCTCTCCGCATCTGTTGGCTTTTCACAGGACTCGGGCATTATTCTTGGCGCCAACGTGGCCGAAAATAACTTTTTTGGCACGGGCAAGCGGGCATCATTTGGCGTAAACGTGAGTGATGCCGTTAGAAGCGCGAATATCTCCTACATGGACCCGTACTACACTGTAGACGGTGTAAGCCGTGGTTTCAGTGTGTTTGCCAGGGAAACAGATTTTGAACAGGAGGACATTACGTCCTACCTGTTGGATGAATACGGCGGACGTATCACCTTCGGGTATCCAACCGATAATATTACCAGGCTTAATTTCGGGGTGGGTTATACCAACTCCAAGATTAAAGGTGGGGTATTTACGTCCAAAGATGTGACTGACTTCATCGAAGAAGAAGGCGATAACTTCAACAACTATTTCTTATTCGGCAGTTGGCGTCGTAGCACCTTGAACCGGGGTGTCTTGCCAACCTCGGGTCACAGCCACTCCCTGTCGATTGATGTCGCCGTGCCCGGCAGTGACCTTACGTTCTATAAAGCTACCCACAGAACGGATTTCTACTTCCCCATGTCGGACAACGATCGTTGGGTTCTGCATACGAGAACGGAAGTGGGTTACGGCAATGGATATGGTGAAGACCCAATCATGCCGTTCTATGAGCATTTCTATGCGGGCGGTTATGGATCAGTGAGGGGTTACCAGGCTAACTCGCTGGGGCCGCGTGCGCGTCCTGCTGATAACGATTTTTCCGATCCCGATCCGTTCGGTGGTAATCTCCTCACAGAAGGATCCCTGGAGTTGATTTTCCCAACGCCGTTTGCCGGAGACAGCCGCTCTATGCGTACCGCATTCTTCCTGGACGGAGGTCAGGTATTCGATCCCGATCGCGGATATGACCCGGAGCCGTCGGAGTTACGATACTCTGTGGGCATAGGGTTCCAGTGGATTACCGCTGTAGGTCCACTGGCATTCAGCCTTGCCAAGCCGCTGAACGACAAACCGAAAGATGAAACTCAGGTGTTCCAGTTCTCACTTGGCCAGACATTCTGATTTGCAGAAATTTGCTTAAGCGTTGCGAGAAACAAAAACGAATGAAACTCAGGAGACCCAAGATGTTCAGAAACCTAGTGATGTTTGCAGCAGCCATGGCGATCGCATTGCCAGCCGTAGCAGAAACCCGAATTGGTGTCGTAGATCTTCGGCAAGCATTGTTCTCATCAAACGACGCCAAGTCTTTCAGTGAAGCTATGCAAAGAGATTTCGCCGGCGACGAGGAAAAGGTTCGCGAGACCCAAGAGGCCGCTCGAAAGCTGAAAGAGCGTCTGGAAAAAGACGGCGCAATGATGAACGAGAGCGAGCGTAACAAGCTTGCCGGCGAATTCCAGGAAAAGGTCAAAGAGTTCAACTTCCTGAAGCAGCGCCTTGATACTACTGTGAACCAGCGGAAGCAGGCATTCCTTGAGGAAGCACGTCCGGAAGTAGATGCGGCTGTTAAAGAGTTGCTTGAAGAAAACGATCTGGATCTTATTCTGCCAAGCGAAGCTGTTGTCTATGTAAAGCCGGAAATGAATCTGACTCCACAGCTTCTGGAAAAACTGAACCGTTAATTCCTGCTGAAGAGCCCGGGGGCTCACAAGCGTGTTTTGGAGCGCGAGATGACGGAAAAGTTTTACCGGCTTGGAGAAATAGCAGAAGCCCTCGGCGCGGAGCTTAGAGGCGATCCTGAAATTCAGGTATCCGGCCTCGCAACGCTTCAGGCTGCAGGCCCGGATCAGCTGAGTTTTCTGGCTAATCCCACCTATGCAAAACACTTGGGAGAGACTCAGGCTGCGGCCGTTATTCTGTCGCCTGCAGCAGCGGATGATTGCCCGACCAATGTCCTGGTACTTGCCAATCCTTATCTGGGTTATGCTCGGCTCAGTCACTGGTTTGACCCTGCGCCCATTGCGCCGCCGGGCATTCACCCTGCGGCAGTGGTTGACCCGAGTGCAACCGTTGCCACCAGTGCCAGTATCGGCCCTAATGCCGTTATTGAGGCGGAAGTGGTTATTGGCGAAGCGGTTGTCATCGGTGCAGGCAGTGTTATTGGTTCTCGCTCCAGCATCGGGGCCGGCTCCATTATCAGGCCCAGAGTTACGCTTGCCCACGATGTGGTGATTGGGCAGCGTTGCCATATTCTCAGCGGTGCAGTCATAGGCTCTGACGGGTTTGGCTTCGCCAACGAAAAGGGCCAATGGCACAGAATTGCACAGCTAGGTCGCGTTGTTCTTGGTGACGATGTTGAGGTGGGCGCAAACACTACAATAGATCGTGGTGCTCTGGATGACACCGTTATCGGTAGTGGCGTTAAACTCGATAACCTCATTCAAATTGCCCACAATGTCCACATTGGTGATCATTGCGCTATGGCCGCAATGGTGGGGATTGCGGGCAGTACAAAGATTGGCAGCCACTGTGTATTTGGTGGTGCGTCCGGAGTAGCCGGCCACCTGGAAATTGCCAGCCAGGTACATCTTACCGGCATGACTCTGGTCACCGGAGATATTCGGGAACCAGGAGTGTATTCTTCCGGCACCAGCGCAGATACCAACCGGCAATGGCGCAAAAATGCCGTGCGTTTCCGTCAATTGGATACTCTGGCGCGGCGCGTCAAAGAGCTGGAAAAGAAATCAGAGGGCTGAGGCCGATCACGATGATGTATATTGATGAAATACTGGAGTACCTGCCACACCGTTACCCTTTCTTGCTGGTGGATCGGGTTACCGAGCTTGAAAAATCTAAGTCGATCAAAGGCTACAAGAATATCTCGTTTAACGAGCCTTTCTTTAACGGCCATTTCCCCGGTAACCCGATTATGCCTGGGGTTCTGATTATTGAAGCCATGGCACAACTTTCCGGTATTCTCGGTTTTGCAACAGTAGGGCGGAAACCTTCGGATGGGCTGGTACAATATCTTGCAGGCACCAGTAAGGCACGCTTCAAGCGCCCCGTGTTACCTGGAGACCGGCTGTGCATGGAGTCGGAAATTATCTCGGAAAAACGCGGTATCTGGAAATTTGAATGTCGCGCACTGGTCGATGGTGAAGTCGTTTGTGTGGCAGAGATACTGACCGCTGAGAGAGAAGTTTAATGGCGACAAATGATTGGTCGGGCGTCCATCCCCAAGCGATAGTAGACCCATCAGCCAAACTTGCGGATAACGTAACGGTTGGTCCCTGGAGCTATATCGGCCCGAATGTGGAAATTGGCGAAGGCACAGAAATCCTTTCCCATGTGGTTGTTAAAGGGCCAACGATTATTGGCAAGAACAACCGTATTTTCCAGTTCTCCAGCATCGGTGAAGAGTGTCAGGATAAAAAATACGCCGGGGAGCCAACCACGCTCATTATTGGTGATAACAACACCATTCGCGAGAACTGCACCATTCACCGTGGCACTGTACAAGATCAAGGTGAAACTCGCGTTGGCAGTCACAACCTGCTGATGGCCTATGTGCATGTGGCCCACGACTGCGTTATTGGCAACAACATCATCCTTGCCAACTGCGCAACGCTGGCAGGCCATGTTACGGTAGGCGATCATGCTATTCTGGGCGGTGGCACCATGGTGCACCAGTTCTGCCATATAGGGCCCCACAGCATGGCAGCTGGTGGCAGTATCGTGCTCAAGGATATTCCGGCTTACGTTATGGCTGCGGGCCAGTCGGCGGAGCCACACGGCATGAATGTTGAAGGTCTCAAGCGCCGCGGCTTCAGTAAAGAGGTGCTAATGACCCTGCGCCGAGCCTACAAAGTCATCTACCGCCAGGGCCTAACCACTGAGCAGGCTGTGGAGAAACTGGAAGAAGAGTACTCCGATACGCCAGAAGTGCGCGTGCTTATCGACTCCTTGCGCGGAGCTCATCGCGGCATTATCCGCTGAGCCAGCAGGAGCTTTATTCGATGGATCATCCCCGGGCCGCATTTGTCAGTGACCGCAGTATAACCTTTGGAATTATCGCAGGTGAGGCGTCCGGGGATATTTTAGGCGCCGGCCTGATCCGATCACTTCGTAACCGCTACCCCAAAGCCCGATTTGTCGGCATTGGTGGTGATGAAATGATAGCCGAAGGTTTCCACTCCCTGGTTCCTATGGAGCGGCTCTCTGTTATGGGCCTGGTAGAAGTCCTTGGCCGTATCCGGGAACTCTTTCGTATACGCGCACGCCTACTGAGTTATTTCTTCGCCACCCCACCAGATGTGGTGATCGGCATCGATTCCCCGGATTTCACCCTGGCTATCGAACGGCGTTGTCGGGAGGCGGGCATCCCCTCTGTTCATTACGTCAGCCCGTCGGTTTGGGCCTGGCGGCAGAAACGAATTTTCAAAATCGCCAAGTCTGTCGACCTGATGCTCACCCTGTTGCCATTTGAAGCCAGGTTCTATGAAGAGCATCAGGTGCCCGTTGCCTTTGTAGGGCACCCTCTTGCAGATCGCATACCGCTGGTTCCCGAAACAGGGAAAGCCCGCCAAGACCTTGGACTTGATGAGAATGCACCCTTGTTGGCGGTGCTTCCAGGGAGCCGGGCTGGTGAAGTCGAACGTCTGGGTACCTTGTTTCTGGAAGCCGCACGTTGGATTCAGGCCAAACGGCCGGATGTGCAACTGGTTATCCCCTGTGTGAACCGTGAACGGGAGCAGCAGGTTAGTGATCTCATCGAAGCGCTCGACGTAAAGCTTCAGGTCACTATTGTAAGAGGCCGCTCCCGGGAAGTGATGGCTGCATCAGATGTTGTATTGCTGGCGTCCGGAACGGCGACTCTAGAGGCTATGCTGCTGAAAAAGCCTATGGTCGTGGGCTATCGCTTGAGCAACGTCAGCTGGGCAGTGATTTCCCGCCTGGTGAAGGTGCCTCACGTTTCACTGCCTAACCTGTTGGCGAATCAACCTCTTGTGCCTGAGTTATTGCAGGATGACGCGACACCGGAATCACTCGGCGCTGCTGTGCTGGAGCGCATGGAAAACCAGCAAGAGCGAGACCGGTTAGTAGAGGCATTTTCAGAGCTTCACCACACCTTGAAACAGGATGCCGACGAAAAAGCTGCCCAGGCAATTTCTGAGCTTGTTGAAGAGCGAGCCCTGAATGGCGCGAGCACCTGCATTACCTCCGTTTGAATGTGCCTATCAGGGCCGGTTATTGGCTGGCGTGGATGAGGTAGGGCGCGGGCCACTCATTGGTGCGGTAGTGACTGCGGCGGTTATTCTGAATCCTGATCGGCCTATTGCAGGGTTGGCAGACTCGAAAAAACTCACAGAAAAAAAACGTAATGCTCTTTACGAAGAAATTATTGAGCATGCGACTGCCTGGTGTCTGGGCCGTTGTGAGGCCCATGAGATAGATCAGATCAACATATACCAAGCCACCATGATTGCCATGGAGCGAGCCGTTGCCGGTTTGGGCGTTGCGCCAGAGTACGTGCTGGTGGATGGAAACAAATGCCCGAAATGGCATTGGCCTTCCGAGCCGGTGGTAAAGGGGGATAGCAGGGTAGAGGCCATCAGCGCTGCATCCATACTTGCCAAAGTGACCCGGGACAGGGAGATGGAGGCACTGGAGCAGAGGTATCCCGGCTACGGACTTGCCAAACACAAAGGTTATCCCACGCCCGTCCACATGGAAGCCCTGTTCCGGTTGGGGGTAACGCCAGAGCATCGCAAGTCGTTCCGGCCAGTTCAGGAGGCCATGGAGCAGGTTGGGTTCTTCAAGAATCCCGAGGCGTCGGTGACAGAAAACCTCCACTACCCAACAGATCTGTTTGAAAACAGTAATTGACAACGCACCCACAAGTCCTTATTATACGCGCACGTTGATCGAGGCGACTCGGCAACAACCAGTTTGATGCGGGGTGGAGCAGTCTGGTAGCTCGTCGGGCTCATAACCCGAAGGTCGTAGGTTCGAATCCTGCCCCCGCTACCATATTAAAAGGCAAATCAGTAACTTACTGATTTGCCTTTTTTCGTTTTGAGTTACTCACCCTACTGGCGATCATGCTCGTTTAGAGCACAGCCCGCCGAACTTTCGCAGATACCCATTCAGAGACGACCACAGTCGCCAGTATAACGAGAAATATAACTGTTACCTGGTTCCAGGCTAGCGTGCTCAAGGATGACTGGAGTTGCAGACCCAGGCCGCCGGCACCCACCAGCCCGAGAATGGTCGATTCGCGAATGTTGATGTCCCAGCGGAACACTGATATGCCCCAAAATGCCGGCAGGATCTGCGGGATAATCGCGTAATCAATCACCTGAACCCGGGAGGCACCTGTTGCTCGCACTGCTTCCACCTGGTTCTCATCAATCTCTTCAATGGCCTCGTACAGTAACTTGGCAACGAAGCCGATCGAGCGTAGGCCTATCGCGACAATGCCTGCCAAAAGTCCAGGGCCGATGATTGCGACCAGCAGCAGCGCCCAGATAAGCGAGTTGATGGAGCGTGAGGTTACGATGATCAGCAGGGCCAGCGGGCGTACAAAATGACGACTCGGGGTGGTGTTGCCAGCGGCCAGGAAGGCAACGGGTATCGCGATGATCACTCCGATCAGTGTGCCAAGAGTTGCGATGTTCAGCGTATCCCAGAGCGGCTGCCAGAGTTGATTGAGGTAGCCCCAGCGCGGTGGGAGCATGCGGCCACCGATATCCGAAGCCTGTCGGGGTGCGTCTGCTACAAAGGCCCAGATGGTGTCTTCAGTCATCAGGTTCCAGCAGAATGCTGTTAAAGCCACCAGCCAGAACCAGCCAGCCCATCGGAGCAGGTGTTGTTTTGGAGTTCTGAACTGCCATGTTTTCGTGTTTGTACTGGCAATCATTGGGCCCACCGCCGAATGTAGGATGATGAGTATTCCACCACTAATACAATAGCGATGATGATAATCAGGATGGCGCCAGCTGAATCGTACTCGTAGCGATCAATAGCTGTATTCAAAGTGGCTCCAACACCGCCGGCACCAACGATACCTATGACCGACGACTCCCGAAAATTTATGTCCAACCGATACAGAGAAAGGCCGATCAGCCTTGGCATCACCTGAGATTGGACTGCATAGTTAACCACCTGCCACCAACCTGCGCCGGTCGCGCGAATGGCTTCTATCTGGGCGCTGTCGCAGCCTTCAATGTCTTCCGCCAGAAGCTTGGAAAGGAACCCGATGGAAGCAAATGTCAGAGTGAGGAACCCGGCAAAGGGCCCGAATCCGAACATCGCAACCAGCAGAATCGCTATGATGATTTCCTGGAATGAGCGAGATAACGTAATGAGGCTGCGGCAGAACATATACACCGGCGCCGGGGCCAGATTGCGGGCGGCACCAATACCGATGGGTACCGAGATCAACACACCTGCTGCGGTGGAGGTTAGAGTCATGGTCAGGCTTTCGACCAGCCCAGCCTGGATGTCCCGCCAGCGGGAGTTGAAATCTGGCGACAGAAACCCTTGAATGAACTTCCAGCCGCGCTCAAGACCTTCATAAACCCGAAACCAGTTGACCTCCACTGAGCTGATCGCCAGAACCAGGTAGATCGCACTCCCTAACAAAATGCTCCAGCGCCATCGTGGGTTTTTAAGTAGTACCGGAGGCCGCTTCCAGGTCCTCAAAGACGTGATTGCGCCGGTCATGTTAGCTCCAGCACTTTGGCGTTGCTGAACAGAAACTCGTCGTTTTGGGACTCGCTGCTCTGTTGCACCAGGTCCCAATCCTCTGCTCCGTAGATGCAGGTCAGTGCCTTATGGGACAAGGCTGACGGTGGGCCATCGAACACTACTTGGCCTGCCCGTAACCCGATGATCCGATCGGCGAAGTTTTGTGCCAGCACTACATCGTGAATGTTAATGATGGCTGGAAGGTTCATTTCCCGGCAGACGCCTTGAATCAGGCGCATGATCTGGCGAGACGTTTTCGGGTCGAGCGACGCCGTGGGCTCGTCGGCCAGCAGCAGTTCCGGGTTTTGCTCCAGCGCCCGGGCGATACCTACTCGTTGGCGCTGACCGCCAGAAAGTTCATCTGCCCGTTTGTTGTAGTGATCACCCAGCCCGACTCGCTCCAGCAAGCCGAATGCCTGGTCGATGTCAGTTTGTGGGTATCGGCGCAGGAAGGATCGCCAGCCGGAGACATACCCCAGACGGCCTGAGAGCACATTTTCCATTACTGTAAGGCGCTCAACGAGAGCATATTCCTGGAAAATCATCCCGATACGGCGACGAGCCTGGCGTAAAGCCCGGCCACTGAGTTTGGTCAGTTCTGTTTCACCGAGGTAAATGCGGCCGGAACTGGGTTCAACCAGACGGTTGATACACCGGATCAGACTCGACTTGCCGGCGCCAGAGGGGCCAATAAGTCCTACAACCTGGCCCGCAGGCACCGAGAAGCTGATGTCGGTCAGTGCCCGGTCGCCGGTTTTGTAGGTTTTTGATAAGGCTTTCAGTTCAAGCACAGTTTTCTGCCATTGCTGGTAATAGAAGAGTCAGCGGGCTGGCCACATCGAACGACATGTTCAACCCACTGAAAGCGGTTTGAGTCTTTAGCGGCAGTTGTACACCACGCCGTTGGCATCATCGATCTTGCGAATGACCTCCCAGTGCTCCTTAAACGTAATCGGGATGAACTGGGCCTCACCCGACTTTGAGAACTCTTCTTCCAAAGTGGTGCCTTCCCATTCAAAGGAGAAGAATGCCTGCTGGATTTTGTCTTGCAGTTCTGGCGTCAGGTTGTGAGCAACGCCATACCCTGTGGTGGGGAAGGTCTGAGACTTGTACAGAGACACGATCTGATCTTCGCTGACAACGCCCCGATTCAGCATTCGCGCCATAACGGAGTTGGCGACTGCGGCGGCGTCATAGTCCTTATTGGCAACGCCAAGCACAGAGTTGTCGTGCTTGCCGGAAAACACCGGCGTGAAGTCTCTATTTGGCACAAGATCATAATCCGCTTTCAATATTGCAGATGGCGCTTTGAAGCCTGAGTTCGAGGTTTCGGAGGTGAATGCCAATTCGCGACCTTGCAGTCCGTCTACATCGGTAATGCCCGAATCAGGGTGGGTGATGATTTCCATCTCGTAGCCGAATGAGCCATCAGCGGACGCCATAATGGTGAAAGGGCGGAAGCCGCCACAGGCAACGGCTATCGGGTTGGATCCGGTATTGAAGCCGGCAATGTGGAGGCGACCTGCGCGCATGGCTTCAATTTGCGCTGCGTTCGACTGGACAGGGAAAAACTGAACTTTTTTACCGGTTTTCTCAGACAGATGGTCCAGAAAATCGGACCAGGCTTCAGCGTAAACAGACGGGTCTTCTACCGGGGTGTAAGCAAAAATCAGAGTGGAGGGATCGATCTGCTCAGACTTGGCAGGAATGTCAGCAATCAGATCCCCGTCATTGTCGCTGTATCGGGAGTCCAGTTTGAATGCGCCCTGCGCGAGCATAGGCGTCATCAGAGCAGCACATGTAAGAGACATCAACTTATTCATATTTGCATCCTCAAGTTATGAAGCATCATCGGCCAGATACTAACCAGGGATTGTTATGGTTCCGTGACAAAGACAGGATGTTGGAAGTGTCTGTTAATCGGGCGAGCAGGGGATTGAAAGGTTGGGGCAGCGAAGAAAGCCAGCGGATAACGGCATCCGCTGGCTCTGGTATGGCATTAACGAACGTTCGATTGCGGGACTACTTCAGGCCCATACAGTTGGCATAGTAGGTTGTCGTCGCAGGCCAGTCTGAAAAAATGCCTATGACACCAATCTCGCGAGCCAGCACATCAATTACTGTATAAATGTCGCCGTCGTTGTTAATGGCATCGTTGACAGTTTGGTAGTACCAGGCACCACCTTCGGCGAGCGGCCCACTGCGTTCCAGAGACCAACCAATCAAATCAAGGCCAGCAGCCTTGGCATTGAACGCGTACTCGGATGGCACGATCTCCTGGTGGCCGTTTAGAGTCAGCATTTTCCAGAGTGCCGGCGCCAGAATGGAAACACCTTTTTGGGCGAGACTTTCCATATATGCCATAGACACGTTATCCGGGTCGTTACTTTTCTCATCCAGAAATACGGCTTGGCGGCCAAATTCGGGCATTTGGTTAACCCAGAAAACAACATCGTCCAGCAGGAACGACTGTGGCCATACATCCTCGGGCTTCACACCGGCAGCGATGTATTCATTGATCATCTGCCGAGCATAATCTTCTTGTGTATAGTCACCCTCAAAAGGCATATCGACCACCGGTGTCTTCAGTTCCGGGGTGAACTTGAGGCCCAGCTTTTTGATCAGTTCGATGCTTTCGCGATGGCTTAATAGAGAGCCCTCAGTGGCATACAGGTTCGTGCGCCAATCGGCGGTGCCGCCCAAATACTCTTGAGGAGTGGTGGCATTCTCATCAAACGCATCCATTTTCCCTCGGAGCGACTTGAACTCAGCCAGCGTGATATCGCTGGTGCGGCATTCGGCCTCAGCTTTTGTGCCAGCGCCCGGATTGGCAGGCACGAAAGGCTTGGTACATTTGGCATTCAGCTCCGGTACGGCCACGATGTTGGTGGTGGTGTGCAGGTCGTTCTGTGCGTGGCGGCAAACTAGTTGCCGGTCTTTGGTAAAGGCAACGTCGCACTCAATGATTCCGGCTCCCATTTTGGCCGCCGCTACATACGATTCGCGGGTATGTTCAGGAAACTGCAGTGGTGCCCCCCGGTGGGCAATGGAGAAGTTGGTCGAGACCGCAGGTATGGATTCGCATGCTTGCAGCTTACTTTTCAGCTCACCGTCATCCATATCATTAACCAGAAAGTAAGGCCTTGGGCCGAGCTGAACCAGCTGCTCGTTGTTATCTGAAGGGTTTGCTTCTGGCACACTGGCGTTGCTATCGCTGTCGTTGCAGCCAGATAACATGGTGAGAGTGCCGATGATGAGAGGCAATAAAAGCGAAACTTTCATAACAGAGTCCTTCTGTTGGACATTTTGGGTTCGTCCCGGCATCGCTTTAGTTGGCGAGAACGGGGCGGTTGTTTAATCTCAGGCTGTACAGGCGCCAATATTGCCTGCACTTGATTAACGCCTGATGACAGCCTGACCCCCGCTTCTATTAGTTTGACCCGGCCCCCGCCCGATTCACTTCCTGCCACTTTTTAGGCGACAAGCCACTGCCCCTCAAAAAAAAGTGGTTAAACGAACTCTGTTCCCTGAACCCCAGCAACTGGCTGATCTGCAAAATACTCAAATTCGAATACTGCAGATAATCCTGAGCATGGTGTAAGCGAACATCGGCCAATAGTTGTTGATAGCTGGTTCCCTGTTGTTTTAGCTGGCGCTGCAAGCTGCGTTCGCTTTGCCCTAGAATGGCGGCTATTTGGGGGAGCTTTGGGCTGTTTAGCAGGTTCTTCCCAACATGGTTTTTTACCTGCTCAACCACTTGCCCTGCGGTGGAGTCGGCAACGGATGGGCGAGCTATGTTTTTTAAAGGCCAGGCTAATACGTCTGCGGCAAACATAATGCTGTTATGGCTTTGACTGAACCGGCATTGTGCCCGGAATCCCTGTTGGTACTCCGCTTCGTGATAATCCGCTGGCCTTGCATGAACGAAGCACACTTCCATTACAGGTATCAATCGCCCCGTTAGCTGTTCCGCAAGATGGATAATTCCTGCAATTACACTTTCACATACCAGCCGGGCCGCTTTGTGTTGCTGAAAATGGGCTCGCCAGATAAGACGAATGTTCCCGCCACCTGATTCTATGCGAGAGGTGCCCAAGCGATGCACCAGTCGTTCAAGAGTCATCATCTGATGTAAGGCATGCCCGAGAGTCAGTGATTTGGTTCGTAGATTGGTCAAGGCTTCACCCAGCACATCGAAGTTTTCGAGGCCTGCACTTTGCCCCGCCTTGATGCCGAGCAAGGGGTCTTTGAGAAGTTCGCTTGCGCTCAGAAAAAGTCGAAAATAGTCTTCTACCGCAATTGTTTCCGGAGGGTTAATCATCCACAGGTCGTTAACAGCGGCAGCATCTGCTAGAGGAGAGAGTCGGCCGCCTTGTTGAAGATAGGCTACGAGAATGGGCTGAATGTAGGCTCCAACCACAAAGTTGAGTGGGTGGTTTCGCGAAGTGTTTGCTTCTGATTTGTTGATCAAGGTTGCCGCCTTATAGTAATTTTTATTCGTGATCCAACAATTAAGTCAGGTTAAAGCAGGCTAGGATGCTTTTCAATTCGAGTCACAGACACTACAACAATTATAAATAGGCGGCACATGGGCAGTATTCTCAAAACCAGTACGATTGAAAGCAGCATTATCAAGCCGATCAAGCATTTTGAAGAGGCTCGTAAGTGCCATACTGCGCACTATCGACTGGAAAGCATGCGGAAAGCGGCGGTCAGTTTCCGCGATGACATGTTGGCAAAACCCCAGGCCAGGTTTTATCAGAGTATGGGCTTGATCCGTGTGCCGTACCCCACCAAGTACGCTTTTCTGAACTGCAATGTTATTCCAAGTCCTTTTATTCATATCCTGAATCGCCTGTTTATTGTGCAGGTTGATAGTGATGAGGGTGTGAAAACGATACTGCTCTCGCCTTCAGATGCCGAAGCGAACGCAGAAACCCCGTATTTCCGTAAGGTGATCGACAAGGCTGGCCCTCTCAAAGAGTTGGTTAAAAAGTTTCTCGCTCCTGAAATCAATACGGTTGAGGCGTGTCTGCAGCAGGCTGGTTTGACGCCGGAAGATGTGGACTACATCAGCTATGACCATCTGCACACCCAGGATATTCGTCGCTGGCTAGGCGATAGCAAGAATCCAGGTTTGTTCCCCAATGCCAAGCTTCTGGTGATGAGAGAGGAGTGGGCTTCAGCTAATTTCCTGATGCCACCACAGATCGACTGGTACTGCCCAAATGGGCTGGCGGGTGTTCCGGAAGATCGCATTATTCAGCTGGATGGGGATGTAATGATTGGTGATGGGCTGGCGTTGATTCGCACGCCGGGCCATACCGTCGGCAATCACTCGTTTGTGGCTCATACCCCTGAAGGTCTTAAGGTAACGAGCGAAAACGGTGTTGGGCCGGATTGCTACGCGCCTCTGCACTCACGGATTCCTGGCTTGAAGAAATACGCACAGCAAACAGGCATGGAAGTAATTTTGAACGGCAACACCCTTGAGGGCGGGCTGGATCAATACATTTCTATGGTGGTTGAGAAAACCATCGCCGGTAATCATCCGCTGTATACAGATTTCCCCAACATGGCCAATTCCTCTGAGCTGACCAGTTATTGGGGCTTTCCCGGGTATAGGCCAACGGTCACCTATGGTGATCTGAGCTTTGGAGCTGTGTACAGGAAGAAGTGATCCAGCTTAGTGATAACCGCATTTTGATCATGGATTCAGGTTGTCTGGAGTCGGTATGAATGTATTTGGTTTGTGGGATGGATTTTATAACGATCCCTGGTTCTGGCAGTTTCCTATGGCCACACTGGCCATCAGCATGGCGGCGTTTTTGCTTGTGGCAACGCCTTGGACCATCGTTGCCTGGCTGGATCCTGTCTCGCTGAGAAAATACAAAATCCAGCAAAAGCCATTTGAGGTTAAAAAGTTTCTGCTGCCTTCCCTCGGACGCATACTCGTTAACAACATTATTCTGGCGTCGCTGCTGGTGCTGAGTTGGCCGCTGCTGAAACATACCGGCGTGCATAACAACGAACTGCCTGCGTGGTATGTGATTTTGGCGCAGTTGGTGTTTTTCGTGTTGCTGGATGATTTTCTGTATTACTGGATGCACCGGTACATGCACGAGAACAAATGGCTGTTGAGAAATGTGCACAGCGTGCACCATCGAATCCGCAATACCTGCGGAATCAACGGTAACTACATGCACTGGCTGGAAT
This sequence comes from Marinobacter xiaoshiensis, assembly GCF_031631795.1. NCBI lineage: Bacteria > Pseudomonadati > Pseudomonadota > Gammaproteobacteria > Pseudomonadales > Marinobacteraceae > Marinobacter > Marinobacter xiaoshiensis. Next base: position 30,537 of record NZ_JAVMBO010000018.1, on the reverse strand, counting down.
ATACGTTAACCGCAACGCTCACCTTGATAGGCCCCATTCTTTTGGGCGCACATATCTATGTTGTTTGGCTTTGGGTGATCATCCGGCAAATTGAAGGTGCAGACGGCCACATTGGCTATGACATCCCCTGGAACCCGGTGCATCTGCTGCCTGTGTACGAAGGCCCTGTTTATCACGATTTTCACCACGCTAAATTCAAAGGCAATTACGCGGGCTTCCTGCCGTATCTTGATAAGTACATGGGTAAAACGCACATACCTGCGTACTTGAGGTATCTGCAGGGGAAGAAAAAAGGTTTAACCGCGGTAGAAATCGAGCAGCAGGAGAGCGTGAAGAAAACAGCTGGGAAGGCCCGTTAACCGGTACCCAGCTCCTCGTGGTTGACGCTAGCCATATTATCACTGATTCTGGAGCCTATAGAGACGCTCCACCAAGAGGATAATATGGCACTCGGATCTTCAACACTGACCATGACCGTTTTAATGACCCCGGACAAAGCCAACTTTTCGGGTAACGTTCACGGTGGCACTTTGCTCAAATATCTTGATGAAGTGGCCTATGCCTGCGCAAGCCGCTATGCGGGAAACTATGTGGTTACTCTGTCGGTGGATCAGGTGACATTTCGCCAGCCTGTTCACGTGGGTGAGCTGGTTACCTTTCTGGCCAGCGTTAACTACACGGGCAACACCTCAATGGAGGTGGGCATCAAGGTGATCACTGAAAATATACAAGAGCAGATGGTCCGGCATACCAATAGTTGTTTTTTCACCATGGTGGCGGTTGATGAGACTGGGGCAACAGTAAAAGTCCCTCCGCTGGAACCGCGCACTGAAGATGAAATCAGGCGCTTTGCCAACGGTAAAGAGCGTCGTGCCATTCGTGCGGAATTAGCCGAGCGATACAAATCCCTCGAAGCCGCAAAAGCATAAGCAGGTGCCCGCTCAATCCCAGTAGGGCGGGTCACCGAAATACCCATCGATAAAATCAACAAAACTACGAACCTTGCTCGCCAATAGTTGGCGGTGGGCATACATCGCGTAAAGCCCCATGGGCTCAGGTTCAAATTCCTGCAGTATGACCTGCAGCTTGCCTTCCTTGATTGCCGGGCCAGAGATAAATGTAGGCTGCAAGACAATCCCCGAGCCTGCGATGGCAGATTCAACCAGTACGTCGCCATTATTGCTGCTCATACCGTTGCTGTCATTTTGCCCGTTGTTTTGCAGCCACCGGTGCAGGGGCTGGCTGGAATCGAGTTCAATGTAGCTGTAGCGCAGGTAGCGGTGGCCCTGCAGATCCTCCAGTTGCTTGGGGGTGCCATTCTGTTTCAGATAATCCGGGGATGCACACACTGCCATTCTGATCGGAGCAATGCGCTTGGCAATCAGAGAGGAGCTTTTGAGGTGACCGATCCGCAGTACTACATCGAACCCCTCTTCAACCAGGTCAACCTTGCGGTCATTAAGTTGCAAGTCGATGCCTACACCAGGGTGGGCTTTCTGGAACTCACTCAATAACGGCGCCATATGGCGAATGGCGAAAGAGACCGGCGCACTGATTCTCAGCATGCCACGAGCCTCGGTTTGCAGGTCGCCAATCTGGCACTCCATGTCTTCAATATCGTGCAGCACCTGTTGAGCCCGCAGGTGATAGCTGGCGCCTGCCTCTGTGAGGTGAAGCTGGCGGGTGGTGCGGTTGAGCAGGCGCACGCCAAGATGTTTTTCCAGTTGAGAAACATACTTGCTGACGAGTTGGGGTGACATGTCCAACTTTTCGGCGGCGCGAGTGAAGGCGCCTTCACTAACAACCGTAACAAAAGCACGCATGGCATCAAGGCGATCCATAGGTTCATCCTGACTTTGTAGGTTCAATGATTATCAACGCTGTGTTGATAGTAACGCAGCGTCTGCCATCTTATTCTTTCGAATGGGCGATAGTAAAGTAGGCTCATCATCTGGAGCGACGCTTCAGGAGGCAAATCAACAGACTACTATTTGAGGATTCATCATGAGCTCCAAACTTACCCACGCATTGTTCAATTCCAATGGCGGATTCGCTTCGCTTGTTTTGCGGGTCCCGGTTGGACTGACCCTGGCGGCACACGGTGCGCAGAAGCTCTTCGGTTCGTTCGGCGGCTATGGTCTTGAAGGCACCGGGCAGTGGATGGCCAGCATTGGTCTGGAGCCAGGTTATTTGATGGCCCTCATGGCTGGCGGTGCTGAGTTCTTCGGGGGGCTGGCGCTGGTATTGGGCCTGCTGACACGCCCGGCCGCAGCAGTTATTGCCTTTGCTATGTTGGTCGCCATTTTCACCGTGCACATTGGCAACGGTTTGTTCATGGAAAACAACGGTTATGAGTTCGGCCTGACTTTGTTTGTTGTGGCTGTAGCCCTTGCTATTCAGGGCGGTGGTCGGTTTGCAGTGGATAACCTGCTGCTGGAACGGTTTGGTGGCAGTCGCCGATAAGGCACAACTTTCAATTTTGTTATCGAGGTCGATTATGCAAGCTCTACAGTTTTCAGCAACCGGCTCACTCGATTCGCTGCAAGTGATTGATCTGCCTAGGCCAGTACCCGGTGCCGGCGAGGTTCTTGTTGAGGTTCGGGCTGCTGGCCTGAACCCCAGCGACCTGAAAAACGTTCTCGGTCGCTTTCCTTACACAACAACGCCGCGCATTCCCGGTAGAGACTTCTCAGGTGTTGTTGTGGAGGGACCGGAAGAGCTTCTGGGCCAAGCGGTCTGGGGCGGCACGGGCAAAGATTTCAGTTTTACCCGGGACGGCTGCCATGCTCAGTATGTGGTTGTACCGGCGAATGCAGTCGCGCCCAAACCGGAATCACTGAGCTTTGCTCAGGCGGCAACCTTCGGTGTTCCCTACATCACGGCGTGGGATGCCCTGGAGCGTAGCCAGGTTAAAGCGGGCACCCGGTTCCTGATCATCGGCGCCGGTGCCGTGGCCAGAGCAGCGCAAGCGCTGTCCAAAGCAAGGGGTGCGAATGTGGTCATGGCCGCGCGCCGGGCCGATGTTGTGCAAGAGCTGATAGCGAAAAGTGTTGAGGCTTTTGAGTTGCCAGAGGCGGAGCAGTTACCAGAGCAGGCACTGGCGCATTTTCAGCAGCAAGCGCCTGAGGTGATTTTTGACACCACCGGCTACTGGTTGCCAGCAGCAGTGAATACCCTGGCTGCATTCGGGCGTATCGCGGTTATCGCAGCGCCAGTGGACGGGCTGATTAGCATGCCTATTCTTGCTCTTTACCGCCGCGGTGGTTCGGTCATCGGCATCAACTCGCTGCTATACAGCCTGGAAGAGTGCGCGACCATGTTTGAGCAGATTGGTGCAGCCTTTGAAGGGGCGCTACCAATACCGGAAGACTTTACCGAGATGCCGCTCTCGGAAGCTGTTGCGGCTTACCACAAGGTAAATGAGGGTGGGGCTGAAAAAATTGTCCTGATCCCTTAAGGCGAAAAGTTAACCGTCACGAATGACACGAAGCAGGAGATCTTACAATGATTGAACTCAGACCCCACAGTGAACTCGGCGGTGCCCACCATGGTTGGTTGGATACTCGCCACCATTTTTCATTCGCCGAATACTACGATCCCAATCGCATGCACTGGGGAAATCTCAGAGTATGGAATGATGACACCATAGCCCCGCGCTCAGGCTTTCCACGCCATCCGCACCGGGATATGGAAATCATCACCTACGTTCGCGAAGGCGCAATCACCCACCAGGACAGTCTTGGTAACCGGGGACGCACGGAAGCAGGTGATGTGCAGGTAATGAGTGCGGGAACCGGCATTGCCCATAGTGAAATGAATGAGGAAGATGTGGCGACCAAAATCTTCCAGATCTGGATCATGCCTAACGAAGTTGGTTTGCCACCCACTTGGGGCACCAAGCCTTTCCCCAAAGGTGAGCGCAGTGGCTCGTTTGTAACCCTGGCGAGCGGCATGCCCGGTGATGGTGAGGCTCTGCCAATTCGCACGGATGCTCGCATGGTGGCAGCAACTCTGGAGACAGGTCAGGCTACTGAATATCACATCGCCCCCGGGCGTAAGGTGTATCTGGTTCCAGCTACCGGCAAGATTGAAGTGAATGGAGTGGTAGCGTCTGCCGGTGATGGCGTTGCTGTTAGAGATGAAGAGTTGCTGAACGTGAAGGCTTTGGAAAGCAGCGAAATCGTACTGGTAGACGTGGCGTAAGAAGCCAGTTCGACTTGTTGGAAGCGGGCTGCACTACTACCTTTGGTAAGAGTGTTGCCCGGCTCTTGGTGAATACATACACGCGTACAAACCAAACAGATGAAGGATACATAAATGACGAAGATTCTGGTTCTTTATTATTCAATGTACGGCCATATTGAAACTATGGCGCAAACCGTTGCTGAAGGTGCTCGCAGCGTAGCGGGTGTGGAAGTGACCCTGAAGCGTATTCCGGAAACCATGGATGCCGAGGCCTTCAAAGGTGCGGGTGGAAAGGTTGATCAGGCTGCACCGGTTGCTACGCCTAACGAGCTGGCAGACTACGACGCCATCATCGTCGGCACGCCCACACGCTTTGGCAACATGGCGGGGCAGGTGCGCACCTTCTTCGACCAGACCGGAGGCCTTTGGGCCAAGGGCGCATTGGCAGGCAAGGTGGCTAGCGTGTTCACGTCAACCGGTACCGGTGGTGGTCAGGAAATGACAATTACCTCTACCTGGACCACCTTGGCGCACCACGGCATGGTTATTGTGCCAATCGGCTATACCACGCCAGCGCTGTTTGATGTCTCACAAGTTGGTGGTGGTACGCCTTACGGTGCCTCTACAATTGCCGGTGGCGATGGTTCACGCCAGCCAGATGAGCGTGAGCTGGGTATTGCCCGCCATCAAGGTGAGCATGTGGCCAAAATTGCCGCCAAGCTTAAAGGCTGATAGCCCCCTGCCAGAGCAAGATCCAGAGCCGTTGGGTAGATAGTTTATGCCCAGCGGCGCTGAGTGATGTTTGAACCAGCTCCATAGCTTTGTCCGGAAACTATTCCCTGTATACTGCGGGTATCAAGAACGACCTGCCGTTACGGGGAAATCAGTTTGTCTGGCGAGACTGTTAGCTACGGACTAGAAAGCATCATCCTTCATCACTCCTTCAAGCAAGTGAAGGGGCGAACCATCAAAATCGACTGCCGCGAACGTACGCACCTGGGTGGTGTGAACGGGGCCGGCAAAACCTCTGTCCTGGCGCTTATACCGGCATTTTTTGGCGAAGAGCCAGAGCGCATCGTTACCAAAGCTTCGGGCAAGTTGTCCTTTCTGGACTACTACCTGCCCACCTTCCAAAGCCTCATAATTTTCGAGTACCGGCGAAGCACGGGGCTGCACTGTGCGGTGATATATCGCCATGCACAGGGAAAACCCTGCTACCGGTTTGTGGCTGGCTCTGCTGAGGAGACCTTTTTCTCGCCAGAGGTGAAGCCGTTGCTTCAAGCCGGGGCCAGTGCAGATGACGTGTTTGCCGCGCTCCGTAGCCGGGGTGTTAACCCTTCGAAAATGATCGATACCATTACCAGCTACCGGGCCATTATTCAGCGGAATCAAAAGTTGCTGAAAAGGTTGCCTGCGGATGCACGAGCGCTCCGCGCCTTGGCGGCCGAGCATGGTCTGGGTGACAGCGACACCCAGATGACCAACATTGAGCGGCTTACCCATGTGGTGTTGAACAAGCACCGGCTGCTCAGCAGTTTCAAAACCATGATCTGCGAAACCCAGTTCGAGAATATCCACCAGCATGCCAAGCCTCGCGCCATTGATCGCAAAGACCTGATCGCGGACATACAAAGCCTTTCTGCCTTTGCGGGTGAGGAAGCAAAAATCCGTGAATGTTTGCGAAAGGACGCAGAACGCAGGGCGATTCTTGAACAGGCGGATAAGTCCGTAGCCAACCTGCACGCGTCTGTTGATGAGGCCCGGGAGAAGGTCAGTGAACTGGGGGAGCAGAAAGAGCGGCTTGAGGCAGATAGAAGCAATCGAAGAGCGGAGTTTGAAGACAGCGATCGCCAACTGGCCCGAGAGGTAACGGATCGCAATGCCGAGTTTGAATCCCTGGACGGGCAAGTAGCCGCCCTGCACAAGCAGAACGACAGATATGAAGAGGATGGGCTCTCAGAGCTGGCCCAGAGTTTCGATAATCTCGCCGACTACCGCCAGCGCTTGGCCACAGCGCAAGCAGATTACGACAGCCTGACGGGTAAGGCCTCTGAGATAGAAGGCGAGTACGAGCAGGAAAAGCAGAGTATCCAGCGCGAGCATGAGAAGCAGCAGGCTCAGCGCCAGCAGCGGCTGAGGGAAGCTACTGACGCGCTTACCTCAGCAAAGCATGCCTATGATCTGAAACTGAATTCCATCAAAACAAGTCAGGTTACGGCGGTATCTGAGTACAAGGGTGGCCGTTCAGAGGAGCGCTCGGAACTGACGAGTGAGCAGGCTCGCTTGTTAGCGCTGCGGGAAAACCCGGGGCAAACGGAAACTGAACAGCAGGAAATTGCGGTTGCTGAGCAGGCCGCAGAAGAAGCATCGGAACAGGTGTCTCTGGCCCATGAAAATCGGTTAGAAGCTGGACGTAAAAGAGATCAGGCAGACCGGGACTGGAAAGTTGCGCAGGATCAGGTTCAGCAAATGGATGACAAGGTCCAGGCGCTGGAAGACACGTTTAACGAACTGCAACGGCAGATTGCCCCTGAAGACGGTACCTGGTTATCACAGCTGCGGGCCCAGGACCCGGAGTGGGGCAGCCACTTGGCAAAAGTCGTCAATCCCGATCTGCTGCACAGAAAGGATCTTGCACCTACCCGCGATCATACTGCAAATAGCACGGCTGTTATGGGTTGGCAGCTCGCATTGGATACTTTGCCAATTCCGGATTTTGCAGCTTCTGAAGAAGCCTTGCAGGAAAGCAGCCGGAACATAGATACAGAGCGCCAGGCCGCGTTCAAGCAGCGGGCGGATACCGAGCGCGAGGCCCAGCGCAGGCATGAGACCTACAAGGAACGAGCCGCCGCTGCCGACCGGCTGGAAACTGAGTTCTCGCTGGTCAAACGTGCCCGCGATAACGCGCAGAACAAACTGGCTAACGTACGCCAGCGTGTTAAAGAGGCGCAGGCCACTCGGATTGCAACAATCACAAAAGAGCTTGAAGCCGTCCAGGGCAAGCTGCAGGCCTTCGATGAGCAAACGGGTGAGGGCGTACGAGAGGTTGAATCCGGATTCCAGCAACAAGTGCTGGATATGCGCGCTCATTGGGCAGAGAGAGAGTCTGAGCTGCAATCCAGCATAGACCACCAAAGCGAGCTGATAGCTTCTGCGGATTCCGACCACAAAGCACGGCTCAAGAGTAAGCGCCAGATATACGATCAGCGCCTTTCGGAAGAGGGGATTGATCCCAAGGAAGTTCAAAAGGCTCGAGAGGCGTTAGCCAAGCTCAAAGACACTGTCGAAACCATTGTGGCGTCTGAAGACCTTGTGCGTGGCTATCGCAAATGGCGCGAGCAGGAGTGGTGCAAGGTTGAAGTGCTTACCGAGCAAGCCAATCAAGCCAAGGCAAAATGTGAGGCTGCCGCCCGTACCCGGGAGCAAGCAGAGCGCTCATGGAAAGAGCAGGACAGCAAGCTGAAGGTCTCTATTGCTGAGCATCAAGCAGCAATCAAAAACCTGCGGGATCAAACGGAAGCGGCAGAGGCTGTGCTCAAGCATTTCCAGAGCAATACCTTCTCAGAAGGCTTTCCGGGCAATATGGCCGATCTTACCCAGGAGCTTCAGGGGGCCTACCAAAAGCTGGAGCAATTACGCAGAGAGGTGGTGGGCACGTTCGACCAGGCCACCGCAATCCTGAACCGGTACGACAACACCCAGATCCAGCAGGCATGGCAGAAACTCTCAGCCTATCGGCGCGGACAGATGACGGGTGAGGTGTTGGACCATGAGGAAAGCTTCAAGCTGGCGCGGGTCCCGGATTTGCGAGAGCTATTGGATACCGATATACCCCAGCTCCGGGATGCACTGATTGATCAGTTTGTGTCGGAAGCCGGCAGCCTGGTGAAGTATTTCGACAGCCTGGAAGTCATGGCTAGAGAAGTGAAGGCAGTTTCCAGCCTTCTGAAAAGAAAGATTAATACCGACCAGCACATTGAAAGCCTGAGCGACATACAGGTTGTGCTGGAACCCAGAATTTACGAAGACGAAACCTGGCAGCCGTTGAAAGAGTTTGTGGGTCAATGGCAAAACTGGATTCAAATGAATCGCCGCTCTCTGCCGAGCGATGCCATTCTGCGCCGTTTTAAACTGGTTACAGACACGCTCAGTGATGCCAAGGTAAAAGACAGCGTTGAGTCGATGATCGATATGCGCCTGGAAATGAAAGAAAACGACCGCCAGGTGGTCATCCGCACCGATGCAGACTTCCTGTCGGCCAGCTCAACCGGCCTGACCTACCTGGCGATAATGACTGTGTTCATGGGGCTCACCCGCTACCTGTGCCCGGATTTGAACACGCGCATTACCTGGCCCATAGATGAATTGGGCACGCTCAGCCCCAACAACATCTCTCATCTGGCGGATATGTTGGAGGCCAATAATCTCACCATGATTTCTGCCTGCCCGAAGCTGGACCGAAGTTTGAGGAAGTTCTTTGAGAATAAGATCTCCCTCAAGCAGGGACGGATTCACACCTACGAATCCTCCGGGATTGAAGGAAAACACGCGGAGCTGTTCTCGAGCGTGAGCCAGGATGCACAAGTAACAGATGAGGTGACAAGCCATGAGTAGTCCGTTATTCGAGCGAACCGTAACGGCCCTGCTTCAGGAGCGGGTTATCTGTGAGGTCAGTGACGATGAGTTGTACAACTACCTGCTTATGCCAGCCAATCAGGACTCTGTGAATCGATTCCTGGCTCAGATAAATCGAACGCTTCGACAGACCAGCGCCCACGATGCCTTCGTTTGCGCCTATCTGGACACCTCCGACTCAGATACCAAAGATGCGATTCGCCACCAGTTTCGGGATGTTGCCAACAACCTTGAAGCCTTTGTGCAGTTTTTGCGGCTTGTGATGATGCTGGAGGCAAACGACCGGCCGATTTTGCCCGGGGACAAGCTGTCTGAGGGCGCCATTCTGGATCGCATTGCGGCAGCGCCTGCATTGGAATCGAAACTGAGATCGCTGGCGGAGAAAAAGGTATTTCACACCAAACGTGCAGACTCAGCCGGCCAGATACGTGCTGTGCTCTCCAGTCTGGAGAAGATGGGGTACCTGAAGTCGGTAGGCACCAGCGGCAGCCTTTTCAGGGCCACTGGCCGTTGGAGCTGGCTGTACGATGCCATGACATTCATACAGACCCACGAAGGCATTCAGGGCTCTGACGACACTGATTCCGAGCAAATGAGGCTGCACTGATGGCCCGCGCTCATGATGCCCACGGAACGCTTCGTGCGTTGGCCAAATATGGCGAAGCGATTCTGGAGGCCCACCTGCGAAACGGCAACCGGGTGCCGGATTCCGATGACAACCTTGGCCTGATCGAAACCCTTGAACACCACCGCCTGGTTTGGCGGATTGGTGACAACGAAGACCTGCAACTGAAGAAGGTGCTGGTTCAGTTTCTGGATCACATCACCGAGTCTGAACGACGCCGTTACGCCAATGCTCAGGTGGATATTCTTTGGCAGCAACTCAGTGAGCTGTTTCTGGAATACAAAGAAGCAAAAAAGCGATCGGCTCTGAGTGATATTGATCGGCTGGAAGGTGAAATCAAGGAATGCCTTGCGGATGTTATTGAGGATATCCGAAACGCCACGGAGGCCTTCGCCACATACATCAATACCGGCTTCGCTTACATCACAGACTTGCAATTGCGCATCCGTGAAAACGAGCGGGTTATCGAGCGCGCGGGTCGTCTGATTACCTTGTTTGAAAGCTTTCGTATACGGGAGCTGGCGGAGCAGGCGGGCTCCGATGCCTTTTTGAAGCGACTGTTATTGCGGCATTTGCCCGCCACCCTGGAATCCTCACAGAAGAACCTCTCCTACGCACTTAACCAGCTGCGCAAAATGCTGGTGCGCATGCGTGAGGATCAACGGCTGAGCCGAATGGTGGGTGCCTTTGAAGCGCACTTTATAAATAACCGCGGATTTGAACCCTCCATCGACCATCTGGACCTGAGGTATGTTCCGGAGTTTCTGAATACGGTAGAGCCGTTTCAGATAAAGGGCTTTGGCGACATTTACGATTCAGCAGACGATCTGGAGCTGATCGAAATCGCCGCAAAAGCTCGCACAATCCCTGTTGAGATAGAAGATAAACCAGTTCCCGATGACGTGGCGACGGTTAACTTCGACGTTGAGGGTGAGACAGAAGTCGAGGAAGACGACCCGGTAGAAGAGGCTATCGAGGAGCTGATTCAGCTGGTGGTTGATGGCGCTCTGGGTGAACGGAGCATTCTTGCTTCCGAAGCCCTGACTAGCACTGGCTTAAAGATAGATAAGGCCGATTGGCTGCAGGCCATTGTGTCCGAAATCGAATCCTTGTCTGACGGGGACCAGCAGTATATTGAGGTGATTTATCATCAGAGGCCTCACCAGATTTATCCAGACAACGTGATGGTTTCTGATCTTACCCTGAGGCACAGCAATGCCCGCTGAAATTGCAGCCATCGAGCGTTTGTTAAGGGGCGGTAAGTCCACGGTCAAGCGCGGCAAAATCTGGGATCAGATATGCGCAGAGACGGGTGTAGGGCAGGTTGTTGGTAAAGAGATTCACTTCACGCCGGAAGAGCGGCTGCGGCTGAGAGAATACGCAAAAGCTGAACATGGGCTGGATCCGCAATACGACTCCCGTGCAGGCGGCCGCATGGCGATGGCTCGCCACGATGCCAGTGAAAAGTATAGTCGCGATTCGGTCTTCGGCGAGCTGCTTGTATTGGCGACCGCTGGCGCTGCAACTGTAAGAGTGAAAGGCAAAAGTGTCTCAACTCCACCAGGAAGCGTGCTCAGCGTGCGGCCCGACTGTCTGGATCCTGAACACCTTCAAACCCAAAGTTTGGTCATCATTGAAAACGGTGGGCTGATGCCTTACTGGGTAGATATCAAGCTCCCGGACTCCCTTGCGAACTCAATCATTCTGTATCGGGGGCACAGGGAAAACGTTCGCTCAGTTGCTGAGCTAGTCAGTAGTCAGCCAGCAGACAAGCTGTCGTGGTTTTTCGATTTTGATCCAGCTGGGCAATGCCTGGCACTTGATCAGGGCAAAGGCAGCACGCTTGTCCCTGCCAGTTGGCGTGAACTTGGCAAGCACACGCCATTTAACCAACCCAAAGTGCACCGTAACCAGTCCGTCGCCCTGACAAGGCTGAAAGGCCGAGCTTACGGGGAGCTTCTCGCCATTGCCGAACACATGGCGAGCGAAGAGCTGGCGGTGATGCAGGAGCACATGGTGCGGCGGAATATACTGCTTTCAGCGCTGCCGTTGGCCTGACGGCCGACTCTTTTAAGTGTCCATAAAAACGACGCTGGCCCAGAAGCCCGGGCCTGTGTCATTTCTGCCATGCACGATGCTTTTTGGCGTTGCTACAGTTTGGCGCCGACCGGGATAGACGTTTTGTCTCGTAGTGGTTGGGCTGGGTTAAACCAACAACTACAAAAAGGGACTGAATCGTGAGACCAATCAGAGTTTCTCTCATACTACTCATTGCGCTGTCATTCAATGCGCTTGCCGGGACTGGAAGCAACGCCCGCGAGGCAGTGTTTGTCGGCAACAATTGGGAAGGCATGATCGATGTTATTGATGCCGAAACCTATGAAAGGATTGGCCGCATTAATGGCATTCCTGACAGGAGAAAACGCCTTCGGGAAATAATCTGGCGCCCGGATAAGCTGTTTTTCTTTCAGGTTGTGCGTCATCTGATCGGTGAAGGTAACGATCAGTATGTGGACGATATGTACAGCACCCGGGACGGAAAATTACTGATCGTCTCCCGTCCCAGCTTTGCAGATGTGGTTGCTATAGATATCGCAACCAACAGGATTGTCTGGCGCTTTGAGGTTGAGGGGTATCGTTCGGATCACATGGCCTTGTCGCCAGATGGAACCGAAGTTGCAGTGTCTGCATCCACTGGCAAAGTTGTACACATATTGGATGTGCGCACGGGCAAGGAGCGGGGAAGATTTCCAACAGGAGATTCACCCCACGAAAATGTTTACTCCAAAGATGGCAAGAAAATCTATCACGCCAGCATTGGCCACGTATTCACATTGGCCGATAGGGGGGCACTCAGGGATATCAAGGGAAACCGCATCTTCAAGGTGGTTAACGCCGACACGCTTGAGGAAATCAAAAGCTTTGATATCAGCGACAAACTGGCAGAGGCCGGTTACCCGGGCATGAGCCCGGCGATTCGCCCGATGGCGCACACCGAAGATGAAAAGTTCTTCTATTTCCAGCTTTCGTTCTTCCATGGTTTCGCGGAATACGACATGGAGAACGACCGGATTACTCGCGTGGCCGATTTGCCTAATTTGGTGCCCAACCTTCCCGTGGAACGCTACGTAAACGATTCTGCCCACCACGGTATTTCCATGGGCGGCAACGATGAAAAGCTTTGTGTTGCGGGTACCATGAGCGATTACGTGGCCATTGTTGATCGTGAGAGTTTCGAGTACGAAATTCTGGAAGGCCTCGGGAAGAAGCCCTATTGGATCACCCGGGACAAATCCGGAGAAAACTGCTTCGTATCCTGGAGTGGCACCGATCAGATATCTGTGATCAACATCGAGCGTGCTGAGGAAATTGCTCGCGTGGATGTTGGTGACCACCCTCAGCGAATTCGCGAAGGTTCGGTTCCGCAAGGTTGGGGTACCGGCTACTAATCCTTTGACAAGGGTCCCGTTGGGGCCCTTGTCTGGCAGTATCCTCAAGCTACCGCTTCCCCTCCTTAACCCTTTTCTATCTCCTAACACAACCCCGAAATATCAGCTGCAAATTTTTTCACCCCCTCGGTAAGCGCCTACATCAAGTGTCGGGCAAAAAATTGCCTGACCAATCAAAGGTTCACGGTTATCCGTTCAATTTATTACGATTTGGTGACGGTATATTGACGAATTTTTAACTAAGGGAATGACAGGCCTCACATTGATAATCGCCGGCGTTTTGTACAATTTAACAAATGCGACGGATTATTGGTGGAGAAGTGATATGAAACGCGTCATTAAAGTGTCGAAGGCATGGATCGCCGCGTTTTCTATGGGAGTTTTGCTTGCTGGGTGTGGTGGCGGTTCTGATTCCGGTAGCCCAGGAACTGTCGGCTCAAACACTGAGACCGTTTATCCAGAGGCCGAAAATGCGGCGGTGCTGAGCTGGAGCGCTCCCGAAAGTCGCGTTAATGGCGATAGAATCCCAATGGGCGAGTTGAACAAGTACATTATTCAGTACGGAAAAGATGCCGAGAAACTGGACCATAAGGTTGTTGTGGAAGGCGCCCAGGATTATGCCCAGATGACTCACAAAGTGGATAATCTGGATGCTGGTGTCTGGTACTTCACGATACTGGTTGAGGATAGCAATGGCTTGTTGAGCGCACCTTCAGCAATTGTTAACAAGGAAATCAAATCCTGAAGAAAGGGCGCGGCCGGCCTGCTGATTATAAGTGCGGGTTCGCAGGGTTTATGACAAGGGGTCGGCAATGGGGAGTTTAAGCGTAAACGATGAGCCTTCCCCGGGGCTGGATACAACGTATATCTCGCCACGGTGCTTTTCTACCACGGTTTTTACAAACGAAAGCCCCAGGCCGGTTCCGTGAATACCTGCCAGTTCGCTGCTTTTTTGGCGCCGATAGCGGTCAAACAGATAAGGCAGTTCGTCAGGATCGATACCAGCGCCTTCGTCAGTAATGGTCAGGCATGCTTCATGCCCGGCTCGAAACACTTGAAGACTCACCGCCGAGCCAGTTGGGCTGTATTGCACCGCGTTGGTTAGCAGGTTGATCACGGCCCTCTCAAGCAGTTCTGCGTTACCTCTTAACCATAAATCTTCAGTCCCTTGGAGTTGCAGTGAAATTCGTTTCTCTACGGCCTGCTCACTGACGCTGTCACGGGCATTTTCAACAATGGCCAAAAACTCGCATTCATAAAAGCGGGTCTCGGTCAGCTGCTCGGCCCGTGCCAGCTGCACAAACTCTTCCGCCAAATGGTAGCTTCGTCTTGCCAGGCGCCCCAATTGCTCCAGTTGGCTCTGGTCGACATGAGTCGGGTCGCGCTTCAGTTGCTCGATAAGTGCCAGCTGCGACACCAGGGGTGAGCGTACATCGTGGGATATAAAGTCGATGGCTTCGCGATGTTGGCGCTGCTGTTCCCGCAGTTCGGATATGTCAGAAATGTTCGCAATGATGCCGTATTGCACGCTGTCGGGAAGAGCAAAGGGAGCGAAATGGATCAGGAAGTCTTTCTCACGGATTTTGAGTTCCACGGTCCGGCTTTGCAGAAGCGTGAGCGTTTCAGAAACGGTTTCATGCCAGGGTGGTGTTTCCCGCGGGTCGTGCCCTTCAAGAAGTCGCGTCAATGGTAAGCCGCCCAGGCTTGGCATGGGCTCTCCGAACCACTCCTCAATGTGGCCGTTGGCAAACCGGATGATGCCGAGCTCGTCAGTAACGATAATGCCATCAGGCATGCGTTCAAAGCTGCGGCGGATAAATTCCTGAATGTGGTTCAGGCGCTCAGTCGCAACTTTAACGCGCTCAATGCGCGCTGAAATATTTTCACTGGGTTTTGGGTTTTTTGCAGCGTGTGCAGTATCTGAAAGCTTGAGGCGGCGTAAATAGCGCTGTATCGCCTCCCGGCTGAGGTCGTTGGGGAGCGTAAATCCCAATGTGTAGCTGTCGCTTCCACGGTAGAACCGAATCCAGCTTTGATTGCCGCTGTGGTGCCAGAGCCCCGGTTCCAGATTGCCGGGAATATCAGCCAGATTCAGGTTTCGTATGGAGAGAATGTTCTGCGCTTCCACCAGTAACCAGCCCTGGGGCTGAAACAGCGCCTGGAAGTGTTCAAGAAGCTGGGTTGCCGGGCGCTTTGATGGCTCCGGTAAGGCGACTCTGGGGCTGCGCACCAGTTCATCGAGTTGCCGGTTCAGAAACTGGTTGGCCATGGCCAGGCGTAGACCGCTGGATATGGGAAACGCAAGCAGGGGAATGATCAACGCGTGAGCAACCGAAAGCCTGATCTGGAATACACTCACCATAACCAGATACATTCCAACAATTGCTCCGCTGGTCATGAGGCATGCCAGCAAGGTGCGTGCAGGGCGTATTCGCGGCAACAGCAAGGCCAAGGTTACAAGGGTGATCATTGCCAGAGCAATGCCAACCCATTTGGGAGTTGTCCTGATGAGCAGTTGCTGATTGATTGCGGAAAGTGTGTTTGCATGAAACTCCACTCCCGACATCGGCTGGCTGAGACCGGAGAAAGGCGTGGGTAATATATCTCCCAGGCCCGCTGCCGTGGCCCCAACAAAGACCGTTTTGCCACCGAATGTGTCCGGTGCGGGAGGGCTGCCAAGTACGTCGCTGTAGGAGTAGGTAGGTAAGGTGCCGGCTCCACCTGCAAGCGGAACTATCCGATAGTCGTCCCTAACGTTTACAAAGGCAGGCAGCCCTTGTGTGGCAGGTTTTCGGGGGCCGACACCTGATGCTGCAAGTGCAAGGCTGGGCCAGAGTTGTCGCCCCATGCCATTAAACAGATATAGCCCTCTGGCGATGCCGTCATGGTCCAGTTCAACATGTGCATGGCCAAGGCTGGCCGCTGCAGAGATAAGGTCGCCAGGAGGAAGCTGTTCGCTGAGTAAAAGGCGAGAGCTCGAGGGTGCCAGATGAATGGGCAGTATTACTTTGCCATGGTCCTGCATGGCACTGCTTAGGTCCCCATCGTCTGGAGAAGGCTCTATGAACAATATGTCGAACACAATGGTGCTTGCGCCGGCTTGGTGCAGCTTCCTGATAAGATCGGCGTGGGTTTGTCTTGGCCAGGGCCAGCGGCCTTCTTGGGCGAGGCTGTGGTCGTCAATGGCGACAATGGCTATGTCGGGAGAAACAAAAGCAGGGCTGGCAAGCAGGGCAGAGTCCAGGAGCCAGTAATCAATACGTTGGGGCAACTCCGTTGTTTCGGCGAGCAAAAACAGGAGCAGGAGTGACAGACCGAGCGTCCATGGAGTCGTCTTAATTGGCAACCAATCCCGGTTCATGAGTCCTGCTTTGCGCGTTAAGTGTTCGAAGTTATTCCAGGTACAGTTCCCTCCCTGGTCCCCAGCGGCTCTGCAATGGGCCGTCAGAAAGTGCTTTCAGGCGCACAAAATACCGCCTTCCGGGAATAAGACGCAAGGCCGCTGTGGTGTCTGGTAGTGTAGCTTCTTTAATTATGTCGTTAAAACCGGGCTCTTCTGCCAGTTGTAACCGGTAATTCGACGCCGTATCCACCTTTTCCCAGAACACACGAACCTGGCTGTCGATGTAGTTGATGCTGATGATTCGCACCGGCGGGAGGGTGCCATTTACAATCAGTTTTCTCGGCTGGGTGGTTGCTACCGAGTTCCCGCCGGCTTCTGTTACTACGCGCCAATAATATTGACCTGGGCTCAAGGGGCGGGAGGGCAGGGCCGTTGTCCCCGGAGCCCATTCACTGGTTGCAATCAGGTTGCGGAAAGTATCGTCTTCAGCGATTTCAACCCGGGCCACTTCGTTTTCACCTTTAAGTACCCAGCGAAACTCCGGCATGTCGTCGTTCACGCTGCCACCGTTTTCGGGCGTAAGCAGGCTGGCTGTGCGAGCTTGCAGGTCAACCTCTATGGGTAGGATACCGGGCATTCCTGTCATGCCTTGCGGGTCGAGTGCCGCCAAATGCACAACATACTGCCCGTTATCCAGGCGGCTGATATCGAAACGGTTCCCGTCTACTTCACGGCTTTCAACCCAGCGCCCGCTTTCTGTTTCAAAGATATCAAGGCGATACTTGGCTGATTGGGCTGATTTCCAGGTCATCTCTGCCGGAAGTTGCCTGAGCACCGGTGGTAGTGAGTTGATTTCGGGAGCGGCTGGCATCTTCCGTATGTTCAGTTTGCTGCTGCTATAGCTGGCAACTGTGGCACTGTAGCCTGCAGGAATCTGGTGGGTCCGGTTTGGGGCCCCAAACTCAACAACGCCCTCGGTTACCTGCAAACGGGTGCCTTCAGGCCCGGTTTGCAGAGAAAATGCTGTGCCACGCACGGCGGCGACAGCAGAAGGCGTTTCGATCTCAAAGCGGGCGCCACCTTCAATTACTGGCTTTACTCGAGTGTGCACTTCTCCCCGGTTCAATCTCAGCCGTGTATCAACCATGCCTGATTTCCCATACTGGGTTAGCCGGTTGAAGATCAGTCTTGAATTTGGAGATATGCGCACTTCTGAGCCATCTGCTAATGCAATGGTTGCGGCGCCAGCGGCAGAAAGCACTTCATCGCCTACCCGTATAAGTGCGTCTTTTGCCAGAGGCTTTTTACGCCCGTCAATGCCGGATATCAGCTGAACGCTGCCAGAAACCGAGGTGACACGTGCGGGGTCGGGTTGTCTTTTGAGCCAGGATAAGGGAATGCGAATGCGGTCGCCTTCTCCCAGCATGGCGGCGTTTTCGATAGCGTTGTATTGCAGCAGTCGACCAGCACTATAGCTTTTAATCAGAAGATCGCTGGCTACTTCGGTAAAACTCTCGCCCGCTTTCAGAGTATAAACCCACTCAGGCGCAGTTTGGCTGGAGGCGTTCGTGATGGTTGTTGCCGAACCGCGTGTAAGTGAAAGTTCTGCGCTCACAGGTGCGCCCAATGCCAGCAAAGCCAGCATCAGGAATACTTTAGTGAGAAAGGGCACAGGGTTTTCAATCATTCTTCAGTGGTAGCCTCGGCTTTCATGGCTTCAAGGCGATAACCGCGCTGGTAAATTGTTTTGATGCGGAACCCGTTTTCCGGATTCAAGCCCAACCGCCGCCGCAAGCGGCTCATGTGAGTGTCTACCGTTCGCGTATTGATGTCGCGCGCCAAGCCCCAAACCCGCTCCAGAAGGACTTCACGGGTGAGCAGGCGGCCCTGATTCTGAAACAGGAATAAGGTCAGATCGAAATCTTTGTCGGTCAGGGTCAGCTCTTCACCGTGAAGGGCTATGGTTCTGTGTTGCGTGTTGACTTCAAAAGGCCCGTATACCAGGACTTCCTTTTCGCTGTCTGGATTGGCGCGGCG
Source organism: Marinobacter xiaoshiensis (assembly GCF_031631795.1). Taxonomy (NCBI): domain Bacteria; kingdom Pseudomonadati; phylum Pseudomonadota; class Gammaproteobacteria; order Pseudomonadales; family Marinobacteraceae; genus Marinobacter; species Marinobacter xiaoshiensis. The sequence goes on along the minus strand of NZ_JAVMBO010000018.1, from coordinate 12,263 downwards.
TGCCAAGGCGTTAATGCGTGCCACCAATTCCGCTGCCCGTGCGGGCTTTGCAATAAAGTCGTCTGCGCCAGCGTCCAGGGCTTCAACGATATCGGCTTCACTGTCGCGCTGAGTGAGAAACACTACGGGAATTGGCCAGTTAATCTGTGCTCTTATGCTTTTGAGCACATCAATGCCGGTCATGTCGGGAATCTGCCAGTCCAGAATCATCAGGTCATAGCTGCGGTGCAGTGCCGCGCTGATGAAGCTTTGGCCTGTAGGAAAGCTGTCGCAGTCGTGCCCATACTCCGACAAAATGGACTGTATGTGCTGCGCCTGTTCTTGTTGATCTTCAAGCAGAGCGATGCGCATTACGCTTCTCCCGGGATAAGTGGTGTTGTATCAGTCGATTATCACAAATTGGAGCACTGTATTCAGTGTCGTTATGTAGCCTTGCGTAAAGGAAATGCAGGCTTTCCGTTTTCGTCGTCCACTGTTTGTCGGCAGGCAGGAAAATTACTGCAGCCCCAGAACCAGCCTTTTTTACCTTTCCGTCTGACCAAGGGGGAAAAACAGTGGGGGCAGGGTACAGGCTTTTGCCCGGTACCGTCCTGGGGCGTTGCATCTTCAATCGGGCGCGTGCCACGGCAGTCGGGGTATCGAGTGCAGGCAAAGAAGCGACCGAATTTGCCGTCTCTCTCGGTCATTGGTGTACGGCACTTTGGGCAGTTTGGCGCCAGGGTTTCAGGGCCTGCACCTGGCGTGTCCGCCTTGGTGCCAATGAAGAGGCGAATTTCAGTCTTCAGTGTGTCCAGAAATTTACGAGGGTCGTCTTCACCCCTGCGAATACTCTCGAGCGTCGCCTCCCAGACGGCGGTTCTGTCTGGCTTGCTGACCGATTCCGGCAGTGCACTGATCAGCGTTTTGCCTTTGTCGGTGGCGCGAATATGGCGGCTGTCCCGGTACAGGTAGTCCCGTTTGAACAGGGTGTCGATTATGTTCGCCCGGGTTGCCTCCGTACCCAGTCCGTCAGTTTCTCGCAGGGTTTTGCGGAGTTCCGGGTCGGTTACAAATCGGGCAATGTTGGTCATCGCCGAGAGCAGCGTTGCATCGGTAAAGTGCTGGGGTGGCTTGGTTTTGCGCTGGATTACGGTGCTGTCTTCGCAGAAAACGGGTTCGCCTTTGCTCAGGCGTGGCAGCGGTGCTTTATCTGATTCTTTTTTATTGTCCCGGAGTTTTAGCTCCAGTACTTTCCAGCCGGGTTCGAGCACGGCGGTTTCTGAGGCGCGGAATCGGTGCTCGGTAATTCGCACGGTCAGTTGGCCTTCGCGGTGTATGGCATCGGCAAAAAACTGCATCAGATAATAGCGGCTGATCAAGCCGTATACCTTCTGTTCAGTGTCACTGAGCTTTCCGTTGGGCGCGGTTCTGCTGGTGGGAATGATGGCGTGGTGGGCATCCACTTTTTTGTCGTTCCACGCGGCTGTTCTGCGGCTGAAGTCTGCTTTGCTGCAGGCATCGGCAAGGTCGGGGGAGACTCGGGCAATGACACCGGTGACTTGCTCACGCTGGGCAAAATGGCCTTCTGGCAGGTAACGGGAGTCTGATCGGGGGTAGGTGATCAGTTGGTGGCGCTCGTAAAGATTCTGCGCTGTGTCCAGTACGTCCTTTGCTCCCATGCGGAACAGGCGACCCGCCTCAATTTGCAGAGCCGAGAGAGATAAGGGTAAGGGTGGCGCTTCCGAGCGGTCGCGAAAGCGGGATTCCAACACTGTACCGGGCCGGTTGTGAATGCTGGCTGCAATCTGCTCAGCGGTGGCGCGATCCAACAGGCGGTTTTCTTCGTCAAGATGATCCTGAAACTGTTCGTCCGGCAGCCATTTTGCGGTGAACGGCTGTTGGTCTGCCTCCTCTTCTTGAGCTTTGAATCGTGCCTCAATGGGGAAGTAGGGCTTGGGTTCGAAGTTCTCGATGGTGTTATCGCGCTCCACCACCAGGCCCAGCACCGGAGTTTGTACACGGCCGACGGAGTAGACGCCCTTCTGGCCCTGCTGTTGGTAGTTCAGCGTATAAAACCGGGTCAGGTTGATGCCGTAGAGCCAGTCGGCCCGCTGTCGGGCTAACGCCGAGTGGGACAGCCTGCGAAATTCCAGATTGTCTCTGGGTTGCTGTATGGCCTTGGCGACTGCTGCAGGCGTCAGATCGTTGATGAGTATGCGTTTTACGGGTGCTTGGGTCCCGAAGTAGCGTATTACTTCATCAACCAGCAGTTGGCCTTCTCTGTCTGGGTCTCCGGCATGGACGATGGTCTTTGCTTGCCGAATGAGGGATTCCAGTGCGTTGAGTTGATGGCGCACGCTGTCTTTCGGGGTTAGCTGCCATTTGTCCGGGAACATGGGGAGATCGTGCTGACGCCATGTTTTCCACGCCGGGTTGTAGCTGGCCGGCTCGGCGGGTTCCAACAGGTGGCCAATGCACCAGCTTACGGTCGCAGCTTCACTGCCGTTGCCACAGCGGATCCAGCCCTGGCCTTTTTGGTAGGGGCCGGGGAGGGCGGCGGCAATGGCTCTGCCAAGGCTGGGTTTTTCGGCGATGTACAGGAGCATGTTTGGGTATGGTTTTGTCTGGATTTGGAGTGGTGGGGAATGTGGCTGTTTGGTTGTTGGGTGTCAAGGTTCGGGGGCTGCTTGTTCTGTAGTAGACTGTTTGCTCTGGAGGTGGCGGCTGCGGGCGTCGGCTTCCCAAAAGACGCCGTGAACCCATCCATGGGGGCTTGGTGTTGCCATCCCTGGCAACACACACTTTTGGGAAGCCGACGCCCACAGCCGCTTCAGGCTCAGAGATATCGCCACTACATACAGAGCGAACTGTGGAGTTAAAAAGTAATGAAAATGCAGAATGCAATTGAAGCCAAGTTGAATGAGGCGTTCAACGCCAGCATTCTTCAGGTGGAGAACGAGAGTCACAAGCACAGCGTGCCGCCTAATTCGGAGACGCACTTCAAGGTGACCATGGTGTCGCCGGCCTTTGCGGGGCAGATGAAGGTTAAACGGCATCAGGCTATTTATCAGGTGCTTTCTGAGGAGTTGGAGATGGCCGGTGGCGTGCATGCATTGGCGTTGCATCTATACTCTCCTGAGGAGTGGGAGGCAACGGGTCAGGTTGCACCCACGTCACCGAATTGTATGGGTGGTTCCAAGTCTGATGCTTAATCGGCGGCTTCAGATGGCTAAAAAACACAGCGGAGGGCTTTTATGAGTCAGTTTTTTCAGATTCATCCGGAAAACCCGCAAAAGCGGTTGATCAAGCAAGCGGTTGAGATTCTTCGCGCTGGTGGCGTAATTGTGTACCCCACCGACTCCGGGTATGCCCTTGGGTGCCATTTGGGTGAGAAACCGGCAGCAGACAAGATAAAGCGCATTCGAAAGCTGGATGATAAGCATAACTTCACATTAGTGTGCCGGGATCTGTCGGATATCGGTGTGTATGCCAAGGTGGATAATACCCAGTACAGGTTGCTGAAAACCTTCACGCCCGGTCCTTATACCTTTATTTTGGATGCAACGAGTGAGGTGCCAAGGCGCCTGCTGAACCCGAAGCGTCGCACAATTGGTGTGCGGGTTCCTGATAATGCGATTGTCCGGGATCTGTTGGGTGAGCTTGGCGAGCCTATTATGAGCAGCACGCTGATTTTACCGGGTGAGACTGACCCCATGACGGACCCCTACGACATACGGGATACGCTACAGCATGAGCTTGATTTGATTATTGATGGCGGCTTCTGTGGCATGGAGCCAACCACCGTGGTGAACTTTACCGGTGAAGTGCCGGAGGTTACCCGGGTGGGCAAGGGCGATCCGGCACCGTTTGAACAGTAGGGCCTAGGCTCGGGTGTTCAGGTTGAAGGCGTAAGCGCCCCGGTTGGCTGCAACGTTAAATTGGTCAGTCGGAGCGGAGCGGCGCAGGGTGTCGTAGCGGTGTACGAGATCCTGCAAGCCGTTGAATTGCTGGTTTTCGCTGATCAGCGTATCTAGCAGTGAATTATTAACCCCATAGGCTTGGCTGAGTTTCAGGGCGTTGTCCATGAAGTGCAGAGTTGGCTCGTTCACGCTCAGCCGGCTAAAGGCATCCGCAAAGTTTTTGTTAACATTCAAATCCTTCTCGATTCGACTTCGGGTTTCTTCTGCCAGGTTGCCGCCCACCTCAATCCTACCGCTGTCGTTTTTGTTGACGCTTATCGATAGGGATGGGTTCAGGTTATATTCGGCAAGTTTGTGCCGCAGCGTCTCCCTGATGAAGGCAAGATCCTGCCCTACGGTTTGCTTGTAATCCGATAGGGGCAGCTTCCGGGATTTAGGCCTGCCGGCATCAGTCAAAAGCTCTCCCGATGGTGTAAAACGGTCATCCCCCGGCCCTGAGGGTTGCAATGTCTCAGCACTGGCTGTGCCTTTGGCCTTTTGTTCATCGGCCCCGTTTGCAACAGGGCGCTTCTCCAGAGTTTGCTGAAAGCGGGTGCTTGCCTGGATAAGAGATGTCAGCAGTGACATGGCGTGCATTCCTCCACTGGCTCGCACAAGCGCGCCAGAAATTTATCGTCTGTCTCCTGGTGTATGCACATTCCGGGCCAGCCACTGAAAATACGTGCTTCTGATCTGAGTCAGTAAATATTTGACGCATGTCTATAAAGTTAACCGTCCTTTTGCCGTCAACCACATAGAATGTTTGAAAGAGCCAGGTAAAGTCTGGTGTTCATTGTTCTTTTGACCGAGTCGCTATGAAAAACCAATATTCCATTCGTTTTCTGCTGCTCGCTGCCCTGGCAGCTGCGTTTTCACTCATCCTGGTTTTTACCGTGCTCCATAGTGCCAGTTCCCAGCGCGACCACATGGAAGAGTTCAGTCACAAATACGTGGATGGCCTTGCCAAGTCCTATTTTGACGGACTGAACACCATGATGGTGACTGGTACCATCAGCAACCGTGATGTGCTTCGGGACAAGGTGATGGCGCCTGCGGATGTGCTGGATGTGAGGGTGATTCGTAGCGATCAGCTGAACCAGATGTTTGGCACCGGTACCCAGGCAGAGCAGAAACGTGATGCAGACGATAGAAAAGCACTGGACGGCCAGAGAATTGAGCGTTACTCAAGCAATGAAAATGGGCGTGTTTACACGTTAATTGACCCGGTTATTGCTCAATCAGACTATCAGGGTGTGGATTGCCTGGGTTGCCATCAAGCCCAGGAAGGGGATGTGCTGGGTGCGATTCGAGTGGATTATTCTCTCGCTGAAAGCGACGCCAGCTTGCACCAGCAATTGCTTACCAGTGGCGGTATTCAGATCGCCATCTTTGTTGCAGTATTCTTCCTGACCGGGCTGGTTTTGAATCGGCTGGTGTTCTCCCGTTTACGTCGGCTCCAGGTGAGTATGGATGAGATTTCCGGAAACTCTGATCTCACGATTGAGCTGGATGTATCGCGCAATGATGAAATTGGGACTGTTTCCCTTGCGTTTAATCGCATGATGGCAAAAATCCGTGAAAGTATGCACACGGTGATGGATAACGCCGAGCAGGTTGAGCGGGCGGCCCGTAGCATTGCGGAAAAGGCCCAAACTACTGGCCGCGAAGTCACGGCTCAAAAAGACAATACAGACCAGGTTGCCAGCGCAACCACTGAAATGGCCGCATCGGCTGTTCAAGTGCGGGAGAATGCCAACCACACAGCTCGAAAGTCGGCGGAAACAGCTGAATCTGCCAATAGCGGTGAACAACTTGCGCGCACAGCAGTAGAGGGTATTGAAACGCTCAACACGGAAGTACAGAGTGGCGCTAAACGAATAGAGGACTTGAACGAACGTACCAGTCAGATGGCGAAGATGTTGGAAGAAATCTCTAATATTGCGGAACAAACCAATCTGCTGGCGCTGAACGCTGCTATTGAGGCTGCCAGAGCGGGTGAGCAGGGGCGTGGGTTCTCAGTGGTTGCAGATGAGGTTCGAGCGCTCGCATCACGCACTCAGGTATCTACAGAGGAAATCCGCAAAACCATAAACTCTCTTCAAAGTGAAGTAACCGAATGTGTGGCTACCATGCGCCATGCCTCTGATATGGCAGGGCATGAGGTAGAAGCCATCCTGAAAGTAGAAACCGAGTTGCAAACCATTGCGTCGGCCGTTCGTGAAATCACTTCACTTAACCAGGAAATGGAAAGCGCAGCGAACGAACAGAGCGATGTGTCTGAAATTATCAATCAGAACGTGATTGAAATCAGCCGCTCGGCCGAGCAGACAGCAACAGATGCTCAGGAAACGGCTGGTATTGCAGGTGATTTGCTGGTGATGGCGGAAGCGCTTAGAGAAACTATTGAGCAGTTCCGATTAATCAGAAAGGACAACTAGCGGGGCGGGCTACTTAAACCGCCCCCGCCATGCGATTAGCCCTCTCGGGTAACACCAATGATCTTGAGATGGATGTTGTTACGGCCACGGATTGGCCACTCGATAGAATCACCCACAGCAAGTCCAAGTAGTGCCGAGCCAGCTGGTGCCAGAATAGAAATCTTGCCTTCTCCAGTGCCCACTTCGTGAGGGTAGACCAAAGTCAGCTCCTGCTCCTGGCCGGTATCTGCATTCTGAAAGCGCACTTTTGAATTCATGGTCACTACGTGCGCTGGCATTTCTGCAAGCGGCACAAGCGTGGCGCGGCTCAGCTCATCATCCAGACCTTCTGCCACATCGGAATCACCCTGTTTTTCGATCAGGGTAGTCAAACGGTTGAAATCTTCTTCAGCAACCAAAACTGCCGGCATATCAGCCATAGTTATCTCCAAAAAATATAATTAGTAATTCAAAATTTCAGGATTCAGGCGCCGAACCCGGCGTTTTTAAAGCGGATTCAGCGAGAAAAGAGAAAAGCGGGCAACACACCAGCAGTGCCTGCCTGACGGCGGGCGCTTGAATGATAGAAAGGAATAAACGCTGAGAATAATGATCCCACAGGTTCACCTGGTGTGTTGTCTGGATAAATAAAGAAAAAGCGGGAACTTGGCCGCTTTGGTCAATTTATAAGCTTTTGTCGGGTTCCACAAGTGGGCTTGCAGAAAACGTAAGAAATAAAGCGCATAACGCCAGATTTGTTAGACTCACACCATAGATGATTCATCCAGAAACTGCACCAGGCAAGGAATCTACGCCCCATGTCCAAATTGTTTCCTTCTGTTGACCCCGATGGGCTACTGGAATACTCCGTGGTATTCAATGATCGCTCGCTAAACCACATGTCTGCGCCATTTCAGCAAATAATGCGGGATATTTCCTCCACTTTGCGGCACGTGTACAACGCCAAAGCAGCTGTAATTGTGCCCGGCGGTGGTAGTTTTGGTATGGAGGCCGTGGCTCGCCAGTTTGCGAATGATGAAGGCTGCCTGATAGTCCGCAATGGCTGGTTCAGCTACCGCTGGACGCAAATACTGGAAGCAGGCCGAATCACCGATCGCGTGACGGTGCTCTCCGCACGGGCTATTGACGATTCACCCCAGGCAGCATTTGCACCTGTACCCGCCGAGGAAGTTGCAGGGCGCATCAGGGCGGAAAAGCCAGCCGTTGTGTTTGTGCCTCACGTGGAAACCGCTGCCGGGATCGTGCTGCCAGACGACTATCTGAAAATCATTGGGGAGGCTGTAAAAGAGGTTAATGGCTTGTTCGTGTTGGATTGCGTAGCCTCCGGTGCCCTCTGGGTTGATACCACCGCCTGTGGCGTGGATGTACTTATTACTGCGCCGCAGAAAGGCTGGAGCGCTTCACCCTGCGCCGCCCTGATCACCTTGAGCGACCGTGCGATTGCGCGGATAGAAGAAACCACCAGCAGCAGTTTCGCCGGGGATCTACGCAAATGGTCGCAGATTATGCAGGCCTATGAATCCGGCAGCCACGCCTACCATGCCACCATGCCCACCGATACCCTGGCTATCCTTCGTGATGCCATGCTTGAAACGTTGAAAACCGGCCCAGACCTGTTGTTTCAGCGCCAGGAAGAATTGGGCCGCAAAGTGCGCAAGCTGTTTTATGGCGCTGGTTTCAAGAGTGTTGCCAGCCCGGGCTTTGAGTCGTCGAGCGTTGTGGTGTTGCACACCGACAATATTAATATCCATAACACTAGCCTGTTTCGTGGGCAGGGCTTGCAGACGGCAGCTGGCGTGCCGATGATGTGTGGTGAACCAGAGAGTTTCTGCACCTTCCGTATGGGCCTCTTTGGCTTGGAGAAGTTGAATAACGTGGATCGAACTGTGGAGAAGCTGAGAGTGGCTCTGAAGGCGATTCAGGGCTGAGATTGTGGTATCAATGTCCCGGTTTCAGGAGATAGTGATGGCGTTCCCCAAGTTTTTTGATGATGCACCCGTTATTTCTTTACGTGATCCGCTGGCAGATCTTCTGGGTGCTGCCGAAGGTGGCGTTATCGAGTATCGCTATGCAGATGTTGTAAGGCTGGCGGGGCATTCCTGTCCGACTGTTGCCGGTGCCTACCTCAGCGTTCGGGCTGCACTGAATGTGCTGTATCCAAACTCACTGCCCGAGCGCGGCGCAATTCGGGTACACATGCCCGCGCCAGAAACAGAAGGCACTATTGGCGTTGTCGCACAGGTAATAACAATGCTTACCGGTGCCACTGCCCAGGGTGGCTTTAAGGGCATAGGAGGCCGTTTTGCCCGTAATGGACTACTCAGTTTCGCCAAAAACAGTGGTGAGAATGATGGGGCTGTTCGTTTCGAGCGCATCGATACCGGCGCAGCAGTAACGGTAAAATTTGATGCCAATCAGATCCCCCCGCATGAATCCCAACGCGAGCGTATGTTGGCTGTTATGCACAACCGCGAGACACCTGAGCAGCAGGTGGAGTTTGCTCGCCTTTGGCAGAAACGTGTACGCAAAATGCTGCTTGAGCACGCCGACGACCCGGAACTGGTTCGTGTTCTGCCGTTGAGTGGTGCGAAGGTTTAGTGCTTCGACACTGACTAGTGTCAGGCGGGAACCCGGGCCTGCGGCAGTCAACGCCGCAGGCTTCCGGTGAGATCGTATTTTATTTCAAGTTTCCGAAGTCAGCATACGCTGCTGACTTTCCATAGGCTCAGATCACCGCGCAGACCATCCTGTGCCCTCGGCAGGACTAACATGTCTGCATAAATAATTGTCTTGTCTTAATGTTAAATTTATTGCTGCTGTATGCCCAGAATATACCCGTATAAATGTTTATGTAATTGGTAGTGCCTACGCCTTCTGCCTGAGCAGACGCTTCGATTCAAAACAATCATAGGTATATATCACCTGTGTGAACTGAGGCGCTGAAAGTGCGTACCCTCCCAATTCACGCAGGAATCTTCAATGCCCGAATAATGTCCCAACTGCCATTCTGGCCGTTGTTTTTGCTCTGACACACTGGCTGGTCGAAATGGCGGATGATGCCAGTGATTTATCTGGTACTGGCCGCCCACGCGCTGTTGTTGGCCCCGCTGAAATGGTGGCACCAACCCACCGGTTGGCTGATGGCGCTATTGATCGCAGGTGGTGCCGTGGAAAGCCTGCAGTCGCTGACCGGGCAAATCGGAAGCAGTCGCCGCTACAAGGGGTTGGTTCAGGCCGTGAAGCAGACATCAGCCAACATTACGGAAGTCGTCTGTGACATGGGCAAGCGGTGGCCCGGTCATCAGGCCGGACAATTCGCCCAACAAATATGGGTGGCTGGCGGCATAGGTATCACACCGTTTCTGGCGGCTCTGGAAAAGCGCCTGATCAATTCCAAACAAAAACATCCGGTTATCACACTTCATTACTGCACTGCCGGAGTTACAGGCGACCCAATGGTGACCCGTCTACGAGAGTTGATGGAGCAACTTCCGGAGATATCACTGCATATCCACGACAGTTTGCAGGGGCAGCGGTTGGCCGTGAATCAACTGCAAGTCCATGGCTCCAAGGTAGATGTCTGGTTTTGCGGGCCGCAGGGCCTCGCAGATGCCATGCGAAGCGGGCTTAAGCAACAGCCCATTTCATTACGTTTCCATCAGGAAAGTTTTGAGTTTCGTTAAAAGGGAAAGCGTATCTTTGCCGGGACTAACTCTGGCTTTGACATTTTCCTGATAAAACTCCCACAAACCTGTGACACAGGGTGGGTCATCATACCCACTCAATGTCAGGGCGACGTTTCAGTCGTCAATGTGGTGGTTATTGTCATGAGCACACTCCTATCGCGCCAACTTCAGGGATTTGTAGCGGCCGGCGGCCTTTCTACGTTGCTCCACTGGTTTGTAATGGCAGCATTGATCGCTGCCGGGCTTGAACCAGTGCTGGCAACCGTTAGCGGAAGCGTGTCTGGTGCGCTGCTAAATTACGGCCTCCAGCGGCGCCTGGCATTTCGCAATGCCGGCCCTCACAGGGTCACGTTGTGGCGCTATATCGTCTCCTGTCTTGGCGCCTGGTTCTGCAATCTCGCCTTCTTTTTTCTACTCAATAACGTATTGGGACTTCCCGTCACCTTGTCACAAATCGTGACCACAGGGCTTGTCGCTGCACTGAATTACATCGTCTACCAGAGGCTGGTTTTCCATGAACAAACGCGTTGAGTTCCCCGTCGTACCTTTGGATGACCCGTTTGGCAAGCCGCTGTTATCGCTGGTGGTGCCGCTGTACAACGAGCGCCCGATGCTGCCCCTTTTCTTTGAGCGGGTTCTACCGGTGCTTGCCACCCTGGACCTGCACTGGGAAATCGTGCTGATTGATGACGGCAGTGATGATGGCAGTGCCCAATACATCCGCAGCGTTATTGACCGAACGTCCGGCGTCCGACTGGTCAAACTGAGTCGTAATTTCGGCAAAGAGGCTGCAATGACTGCAGGACTGGAGCACGCCAACGGCGATGCGGTGATTGTGTTGGATGCAGACCTGCAAGATCCGCCTGAGCAAATTCCGGCCATGGTCGAAAGCTGGCAGTCGGGTGTTGACGTTGTTCTGATGCAGCGGCGCTCACGGGCTGGCGAAACCGCGTTCAAACGCTGGAGCGCGCATCTTTTCTACAGACTGCTGAACCGGACCAGCCGGACAAATATCCCGGTGGATACCGGTGACTTTCGGTTGATGAGCCGCAAAGCCGTTAATGCGCTGTTGGGTCTGAAAGAGCGCAACCGTTATATGAAAGGCTTATTTGCCTGGATTGGTATGCCGACCCAAGTCATCCAATACGATCGTGAACCCCGAGCGGCCGGCGAAACGAAATGGGATTACCCCGGGCTGGTCGGGTTAGCACTGGAAGGACTGACGTCGTTTTCTATATCGCCCTTGCGCTGGGCCACTTTGATCGGGCTAATTGCCGCCAGCATGGGTGCGGTATTCGGGGCGTGGATTGTGGTCAAGGCATTGATGCTGGGTGATGCTACCAGCGGTTACCCCTCGCTGGTGGCCATCATCAGCTTTCTCGGCGGTATTCAGCTTATGAGTGTGGGCATTGTGGGCGAATACGTCGGCAAGACTTACATGGAATCAAAGCAGCGCCCGGTGTACCTGACAGATGAGGTGATCGAAAACCTGAGTGGTACACGCCAACAGGCGCATCGTAAAACAACGAGGGTGCGACATGTCAAAGCGGTTTAATGTTTGGCTGCTGATCCTGGTTGCTGTGCTGGTTAGTCGCTTTATAGGCATGGCACTTTTCCCTTTTGCCGATACCACCGAGCCGCGTTACGCGGAAATTGCCCGCCTGATGGCGGAAACCGGTGACTGGATTACGCCGTGGTTCGAGCCCGGCGTACCTTTTTGGGGTAAACCGCCCTTGTCGTTCTGGACGCAGGCGGCGGCCATCAAGGTTTTTGGTGTTTCGGAGTTTTCGCTGAGGTTTCCGGCCTGGCTGGCAACGGTCGCTATGGTGTGGCTTGTTTGGCGACTGGCGCGGCAAATCTGGAGTGTGCAGGTTGCTCAATGGAGTTGCCTGGTTTTCGCAACCATGGCGCTCACTTACATCAGTGCTGGCGCCGTTATGACAGATGCCTTCCTGGCATTGGGTACAACCCTTACTCTCGTCAGCTTCTGTTTGGTGATGGCAGGAGAGGGAGGTCTGTGGCGATGGATTTTCTTTCTTGGAATGGTGATCGGGCTCCTGTCCAAAGGGCCGTTGGCCATCGTTCTGATCGGAATTCCTATCGTACTTTGGTTATGCCTTTCGTGGCGGGAAGCGGCGAATAACCTGCAGCGACTGCCTTGGTGGCGAGGCATCCTGATGACGGCCGCTCTGGTCTGCCCC